>JANPIS010000465.1:0-3096 GCA_031425095.1 Chthoniobacteraceae bacterium | reverse complement strand
TATTCGGCGAGGTCGTGGTTCACGAAATAGCCGTGGCGTTGGTCCACCACGAGTTCCTCCATGAGCGCGGCACCGATGCCCATGGTCATCGCGCCGATGACCTGGCTGCGTGCGGATTTGGGATTGAGGATGCGGCCGGCGGCGAAGACTCCGCTCATGCGCCGGACGCGGGTCTCGCCGGTCGCAGCATCGACGCCGACTTCGACGAAATGCGCGCCGAACGACCCCTGGACGAACTTCTTCTGAAGGTCGCCGAACTCGATCTTGTCCTCGACCGTGAGACCGTCCGGTCCCGCCGCCTGGCCAAGCGGAATACTGCGACCGCCAGCGCGAATCTGGCCGTCCTCGAAGATGGCTTCGTCCGCGTTGAGCCCCGCTTTTTTCGCCAGCTCGGCGCGAAGCTTCATGCACGCGGCATAGACGCCGGAGGTCGAACTATTCGCACCCCATTGCCCGCCCGAGCCGGATGAAACCGGCGCCTTGCTGTCGCCCAGCTTCACGGTGACGCGCTCCAGCGGCACGCCCATTACCTCCGCCGCAGTCTGCGCGATGATGGTGTAGCTGCCGGTGCCGATGTCGGTCATGTCCGTCTCGACGGTGATCAAACCCTGCGCATCGATGCCGACGCGCGCGGCGGAATCCATCGTCGGGCTATTGCGGAAAGCGGAAGCCACGCCCATGCCGATCAGCCAGCCGCGCTCGCGCACTTGTCCCGGCTTTGGATTGCGCTTCGCCCAGCCGAAACGCTCGGCGCCGACGGTCAGGCATTCGACGAGTTTGCGGCTGGAAAAGGGGCGGGTCGGGCCGGCTTCGGGATCGTGCTGGATGTCGTTGAGGATGCGGAGTTGCACCGGATCCATGCCGAGCTTCTCGGCCAGCTCATCCATCGCGACCTCGAGTGCGAGGTGCCCGACGGCTTCGCCCGGCGCGCGCATGGCGTTGCCTTCGCCGAGGTGGAGTGTCGCCAGGCGATGCGCGGTCATCCGATTCGCGCCACGGTAGAGCAGGCGGGTTTGTAGAGCCGCCGTTTCAATCTGTCCGTCAGGCAGATCGCCGGACCACGATTCATGCGCGATGGCGTCGATGCGCCCGTCTTTGCCGGCGCCGAGGCGCACGCGCTGGATCGTCGCGGGGCGGTGCGTCGTCATGTTCGCGATCTGCGGACGGGCGAGTGCGACTTTCACCGGACGCTTCGCCG
This sequence comes from Chthoniobacteraceae bacterium, assembly GCA_031425095.1. Lineage (GTDB taxonomy): Bacteria > Verrucomicrobiota > Verrucomicrobiia > Chthoniobacterales > Chthoniobacteraceae > JANNXQ01. The sequence goes on along the minus strand of JANPIS010000465.1, from coordinate 1,898 downwards.
CACGCGCGCCGAGCGCGGCCATGATGGCATCGGCGCGCACCCACAATTTTCCGCCGAAACCGCCGCCGATGTAGGGCGAGCTGACGTGGATGTTCTCCGGCGGGATGAGCAGCGTCTCCGCGATATCGCGCACGGCCCAGGCGATCATTTGATTGGAAGTCCAGAGCGTGAGCTGGTCGCCTTTCCAGTCGGCGATGGTTGCGTGCGGCTCCATCATCGCGTGGCTTTGGTCGGGCGTCGTGTAGGTCGCATCGACCGTCACGGCCGCGCGCGCGAACGCCCCGTCGAAGTCGCCCACCGCCGTGTCCGCTGGGCCAGCCTCGCTGTCTTTCTTGATCGCGTTCTCCTTCTCCGCCGCGAGATCGAATCGACCCTTCCCCGGCGCGTATTCGACGCGCACCAGCTTCGCCGCCGCACGCGCCTGCTCGAAAGTCTCCGCCACCACCAGTGCGACCGCCTGGTCGTAATGCTGCACCTCCGGGCCGGCGAGCATCCGGGCGGTGTGCGCTTTCGCTTTGCCGAGCTCGCCCGCGTTCTCATGAGTCACGACCACGAGCACGCCGCGCGCGGCTTCGGCGGCCTTCGTGTCGATGCGCACGATGCGCCCGGTGGCGATGGCAGCCCCGACGATCCAGCCGTAGGCGGCCCTCGGCGCGACATCGTTGCGCTCAAATGCGTAGGGCGCGGTGCCGGTTACTTTGGCCGGACCGTCGATGCGATCCGTCGCGCGACCGATGATCCGCGCGCGGTCGATCGGATTGGTAGTGGCGGGCGTGTCGAATTTCATGCGGAGGCTTTGGCTTGGGCAAAGATGGAGGCGAGCACCCGCCCGAGGAGCGGCACCTTGAAGGCGTTCTGCGGCGTGGTGCGCGCACCTGCGAGCACGGCTTCGGCGACTGCGGCGGCGGTGTCCATTTTCTCCGCGTCCTCGACCCGCCAAGGCTTGTGCGCCAGCCCGCCGAACGCGAACCGATTTTTTCCACCGGGCAGCATAACCGCGGCGACTGACAAGGTCGCGAAGGCGTAGGAGGTGCGGTCGCGGACTTTGCGATAGATGTGCAGGCCACCGAGCGGCGGCGGCAGCGTGACGGCGGTGATCATCTCGCCAGGGCGCAGCGTGGTCTCGACGTGCGGCGTGTTGCCCGGCAGTCGATGAAACTCCGAGAGCGGGATGGCGCGCGTGGCGCCGTCGGGCGCGATCGTTTCCACCACCGCATCGAGCACCCGCATGGCCACGGCCATGTCGGAGGGATGGGTGGCGATGCACGCCTCACTCGTGCCCATGATGGCGAGATTGCGCGTGAAGCCGCCGATCGCCGCGCAGCCTGTGCCGGGCGCGCGTTTGTTGCAGGGCTTCGTGGTGTCGTAGAAATACGGGCAGCGGGTGCGCTGGAGCAGGTTGCCCGCGGTCGTCGCCTTGTTGCGCAGTTGTGGGGAAGCCCCGGAAAGCAGCGCCCGCGAGAGCACGGCGTAGTCGCGGCGGATGCGCGGGTCGGCGGCGAGATCGGTATTGCGCACGAGTGCGCCGATCCGCAGACCGCCTTCCGGCGTGGCCTCGATCTTATCGAGTCCGAGGCGGTTTACGTCGATGAGATGCGCGGGCGTTTCGATCTGCAGCTTCATCAGGTCGAGCAAGTTCGTCCCGCCTGCGATGAGTTTTGCCCCGGGCTTTGCGGCCAGCGCCTTCGCGGCTTCGGCAGGAGTCTTCGCGCGCTCGTAAGTAAAGGCTTTCATACCCGCCCTCCTGCCTGGCTGTTGGCCACCTCGCGCACCGCGTCCACGATGTTCGAGTAGGCGGCGCAGCGACAAAGATTACCGCTCATCCGCTCGCGAATCTCCTCCTCGCTCACCGCCATCTCCGCGAGCAAATCGGCGGTCGCGTTGCTGGGAATCCCGGC
>JANPIS010000464.1:0-1722 GCA_031425095.1 Chthoniobacteraceae bacterium | reverse complement strand
TACACGCCGAATGCTTTTGAAATCAGCATCGGCGGGCCGAAGAGCTTCACCGGCGCGCAGGCGCTGACGATCCCGGTGGCGGCGCAATATTTCATGGGCAAGAAGCTCTCGAAGGCACAGCTCACGTGGTCGATCGAGGCGACGGACGAAGGCTTTAAGCCGGAGGGTTTCGACGACTTCGAGTTCTGTCACGCAGTCGAAGATTACCGGCTGAATCGCGAACTCGACGGGCTCGCGCACTTTTCCAAGCAGGGCAAAGCGGACCTCGCAGCGGACGGCACGGCGCCGGTGGAATTTGAGATGCCGGTGAATGCGAAAGCTCCGCAACCGCGTGAAGGTCGCCTGCTCTGCGAGATCACGGACATCAATCAACAGACCGTTTCCAACTCGGCGACGCTCACCGTTCACGCTTCGGATTTCTATCTCGGCGTCGGTGAAATGCAGGAGGTGTTGCACGTAGGTCAGCCGGTGCCGGTGGCGCTGATCGCCGTGCGCAATGACGGCACGCCCGAAGCGGAGCCGAAGCCCGCGAAGCTCCGCGTGACGCACGTCGAATGGCAGAACAACCGCGTCGAGACCGCGGGCTACGCCAGCGAATATCGCAGCGAGCCGCGCTTCACCGTCGTCTCCGAGACCGATGTGACGACGCAGCCGGTCGCGCATCGCGAACACAAGTGGATGGTCGCCGATGAAGCCGCGCGCATCCCACTCACCGCGGGCGCGCCTGGCCTTTACCTGCTGGAGGCCATCACCAAGGACAGCGCGAACCGCGACGTGATCACTTCGACCACTTTCTACGTGAGCGGCGACGCGGTCGCGGAGTGGGATTACCGCAATCAATTTCAGATCGATCTCGTGCCGGACAAACTCGCCTACGATGCGGGCGAGACCGCGCGCATTTTGATCAAGACGCCGATCGCCGGCGAAGCGCTCGTGACGCTCGAGCGCGAAGGCGTGCTGCGTTCCTTCACGACGAAACTCACGGGCAATGCGCCGACGATCGACGTGCCGCTGCAAGGCGTCGATGCACCGAATGTTTTCCTCTCCGTAATGCTGCTTCGCGGCGCGGCGGACAGTCCGCGGAAATTCAAATCGCCCGAGTATCGCGTGGGCTACTGCAATCTGAAGGTCACGCGCCCCGAGTCGAAACTCAGCGTGAGCGTGAAGCCCGCCGCCGCGAAAGTGCAGCCCGGCGAGGAAGTCTCGCTGACCGCGGAAGTGCTGACGCAAAAAGGCCAGCCGCGCGGCGGCGCCGAGGTCACGCTCTACGCCGTGGATGAAGGCGTGCTCAGCCTCACCGGCTACGAGAACCCGAATCCGCTCAACTTTTTCAACAAGACGCTCCCGCTCGGCGTGACCACTGCGCTCACGATCCCGACGCTCCTCCATGAAGATCCCGCGCACCGCGACTTTGCGAACAAGGGCTACCTCATCGGCGGCGGCGGCGAGGATGCGGGCGATCGGATGCGGAAAAATTTCATCACCTGCGCCTTCTGGAATGCGAACCTGCGGACCGACGCGGCAGGCCGCGTGACCGCGACTTTCCCCGCGCCGGACAGCCTCACGCGCTATCGCGTCGTGGCGGTGGTGCAGACGGAGACGGATGAATTTGGCAGCGCCGAATCCGCCTTCGAGATCGCGAAGCCCGTGATGCTGGAACCCGCGCTCCCGCGCTTCGCCAACATCAGCGACAAGCTCGCGCTGCGCGCCGTGCTGCACAAT
>JANPIS010000463.1:0-16510 GCA_031425095.1 Chthoniobacteraceae bacterium | reverse complement strand
CGAGAAGTAATCCTTCTGCGCGATGGGGTCGTACTTGTGATCGTGGCAGCGCGCGCACTCAAAGGTGAGTCCGAGGAAGGCCGTGGCAAAGGTCTGCACACGATCGGCCACATACTCGACGCGATACTCCTCCTCGACGCTGCCGCCCTCGGATTCCTGCTGATGGAGGCGATTGAAGGCGGTCGCGAGAATCTGATCGTCGGTTGCATTTGGGAGCAGATCACCCGCGACCTGCCGGGTGATGAATTTGTCGAAGGAGAGGTTGTCGTTGAAGGCGCGGATGACCCAGTCGCGCCACGGCCAGACATCACGGGCCCGGTCCACCTGGAAGCCGTAGCTGTCGGCGTAACGCGACACGTCGAGCCAATCGACGGCCATGCGTTCGCCGTAGTGCGGGGAGGCGAGCAGTCGATCGGCGAGCCGTTCGTAGGCATCGGGCGCGGTGTCTTTCAGAAACGCCTCCACTTCGGCCGGAGTTGGCGGCAGGCCGATGAGGTCGAAGCTCAAGCGGCGAATCAGCGTGCTGCGATCGGCTTCGGGCTGAAGGTCTCGCTTGTGCTCGGTAAGGCTCTTCGCCACGAGTGCGTCGAAGCTCGGCGCGGTCGCGGGTTCGAGCGAGGTGAAGGACCAGTGTTTCTCGTAGGGCGCGCCTTCGGCGATCCAGCGTTTGATGAGCGCGGACTCTTCGGGCGTCACCGGCGGGAGCTTCGCCTTGGGGGGCGGCATCATCTCGTCCTTGTCCTGGCTCGTCATCCGGATGAAGGCGTCGCTCTCCTCCGGCTTGCCGACGACGATCGCGCGGATGCCGTCGCGTTCCGCGAGCGCTTCGTCCCGCAGGTCAAGGCGCAGCCCCGAGTCGCGCTTGTTCTTGTCGGGCCCGTGACAGTGGAAGCATTTGTCGGAAAGGATCGGGCGGATGTCGCGATTGAAGCGCACCGGCTCGACGGCACGCGCGGGGAGGGGAGCCGCAGCGCTCACTAAGGACGCGACGAGCAGCGCGCCGGTTGCCGCGCGGAAGAGTCGTTGGCCGGGGGATTTACCGCCGTAAAGAAATGGAAGGAACATCGGGGAGACCCTGCGGGCAGGGAGAGCGTCACGATAGGGGTGATGGTGCGATCGTCACTCGCATCTTTGGGTGAGCGCGGTGCATGGAAGTTTGCATGCTTCAGTCAATCCGAGCAACCGGCCGACCTTTGCCTCACGCCGCTACGACTCGAAGCTCGCGAGCAGTTCCGCGGGCGTGCAGGTCGCGGTGCCAAGCTTGCCCACGACTACTCCGCTGGCGTGATTGGCGATCTCGGCGGCCTCGGAAGGAGTCGCACCCGCGCAGAGCGCGAGGGTGTAGAGGGCGATGACCGTGTCGCCGGCGCCGCTCACGTCGAAGACCTTCAGGGCTCGCGTCGGCGCATGATACGGCGCGGCATCCTTTTGAAAGAGGATCATGCCCTGCTCGCCAAGCGTGATGAGCAACTGATCGAAGCGCCAGTGCTCGCCGAGCGTGCGGCCGACTTCGAGCAGCGCGGTATCCCGCGTGGGTGGATCGATCGGCTCCGTGACAATCCGGCCCGCGCTGGCAAAGGCTTCGACGCGGTTTGGCTTCACGACGGTCACGTGCTCCCAGCGGAGCGGGTTGTGCGGATTCGGATCGACGGCGAGGATTTTGCCAGCGCGATTGGCGAGCGCGCAAACCTGCGCCGCAAACTCCTGGGTCAGCAACCCCTTGCCGTAATCTTCGATGATGATCGCATCGAGTTCGGGCAGTTGTGAGGCGATGCGCTCGAGAGCCAGCGTGGTGTGGTTGGGCGTGAGGCTCAGCCGGCGCTCGCGGTCGATGCGCACGACATGCTGTTGGCGCGCGATGATGCGGGTCTTCACGATCGTCTGATACGTCGAATCCTGGAGGAGGCTGTCGAGTTGCACGCCCTCGTCGCGCAGCAGCGCCTTCAGCCGATCGGCCGCAACGTCATTGCCCACGGCGCCGAAGACGCTCGTGCGTTTGGTAAACTCCGCGAGATTGCGCGCCACATTCGCCGCTCCACCGGGGAAGCACTCCTCCCGCGCCACTTCCACCACGGGCACCGGTGCCTCGGGGGAAATGCGCGAGACTTTCCCCCAAATGAACTCGTCGAGCATGATATCGCCGACGGCGAGGATGCGCGCGGACGGGAAGCGGGAGACGAGTTCGGTGAGACGGGCGGCGGTCATGGAAGATCGTGAATGGTGACTTGTGAACCGTGGATGGGAGCGTGAGCGCGCAATCTATTCACCAGTCACTTGTCACTATTCACGCCCGGCCAACTGCTCGATCACCGCTGCAAACAGCAGCGGGATCATCAACTCGTGATGGCCGACAATGTAGAAACCCTGGCCGCCGAGCGCGGTTGGGCGCCGCTGCACATTTTCCGCCGGGCGGTAGTGGCGGATCATGTCGAAGGTCGCCGTGGTGAACTGCTCCACCTTGTACCCGAGATTCCGCGCGATGGTCAGCGCCTTGAGGAAGACTTCGGGCATGATCACGGTCGAGCCGATGTTGATCACCACGCCGCCTTCCAGGTGCGCGCACACCGCAGCGAAACGTTGGAAGTCGCGATAGGTCATCTCGCCGAGCACCGCGCCGTCGGTCGTTGGGTGTTGATGAATGATGTCGGTGCCGATGGCGATATGCACGCTCACCGGCACGCCGAGCTCCGCCGCGGTGGCGAGGATCGAAAGGTTGGTATTCGGCTGACCCGCCGCGAGCAGCGCTTCGCCGAGCGCGTGCCCGGCGCCGAGGCCGCGCACCATTCCGGCGGCGAGCGCGGCATTCATCATCCGGCCCGTTTCATCGGCCATGCCGAAGCTGCCGTCGTTCAGCCCGCGCTGCACGTCTTCGCTGGTCTCGCCGTTGTAGCAGAGCTCGAAGTCGTGAATCGCCGTCGCTCCATTGCACGCGACGGCGGAGATGATCCCGCGGCGCAGTGCGTCCACGAAGATGGGATTGAGCCCCACCTTCACCGAATGCGCGCCTATCATCAGCACCACCGGCCGCTTTGCCCGCACTGCCATGGCTACTGCGCGCACGGTATTCTTGAAATCCTGCACCGCGAGGAAGTCGGGCAGTCGGCTGAGGAAGTCGCGGAAGCTGTCGCCGGCGTGATGCACCCCGGCCAGCGCCTCGAGCGCTACCTTGTTCGCCCGCTCCGCGACCGGATAGGTGCGGATCTTCGAGAAATCGAGCGGCTCAAAATGCATTCGAGCGGATTGCGCCGGGAAAGCCGGAAGGGTGTCAATGCCCGAGTGCCGGCAGCGTCCGGCTACGGTCGCGGCGCGGCTGGTGTCGCGGAGCCGTTGCCGAATTGCAGATACGTGTAGCCCTTCAGCGCACGCTCGTAGCTATTCAGCAGGCGGATGGCTTCGTTGGGCTTGAGGCGGTCGCTCTTGATCGCGGCATCGACCTGTTCCTTGATCTTCCCTGCGAGGTCATTGTCGTTCCACTGCGTCATGCGCAGCACGTCGCCGATGGTGCTTCCGTCGAGCGTTTCCTCGATGTACCAGCCGAGTTTTTCATCTTCATCGAGAAAGACGTGCGCTTCATTCACGCGGCCGAAGAGATTGTGCAGGTCGCCCATGATGTCCTGGTAGGCGCCGATGAGGAAAAAGCCGATGAGGTAAGGCTCGCCGGGCTTCAGCTTGTGCAGCGGGAGCGTGTCCTTCACGTCCTGGAGATCGATGAATTTGCTGACCTTGCCGTCGCTGTCGCAAGTGATGTCCACCAGCGTGCCCTGCCGCTCGGGATGCTCGTTGAGCCGATGAATCGGCATGACCGGGAAGAGTTGGCCGAGCGCCCAATGGTCGAGCAGCGACTGGAAGACGGAAAAGTTGCAGACGTATTGATCGGAGAGCGCAACTTCGAGTTGCTTCACCTCGTCAGGGATGTACTTCATCCCGTCGCAGAATTTCACGACCTTGTGCGCGATCTGCCAATAGACGGTCTCGATCTTCGCCTTGCTCTCGAGTTCGAGCAGGCCGAGGTCGAACATCGATTGCGCCTGCTCTTTGATCTGCTGCGCATCATGCAGCGACTCCATGCGGTTCTGCGGCGCGAGGCCGCTCAGGATTTCGAGAATGTCGGCGAGCAGTTTCGGATCGCTCTCGCGCGGCTCGACGGCGATGCGCGCGGTGTCCTTTTCGATGGAACCGAAAGCTTCCACGACGAGCACGGCGTGATGCGCGACGATCGCCCGTCCGCTCTCGCTGACGATGGCCGGGTGGGCGACTTTCTCGGCGTCACAGACATCCATGACGTTGTAGATGATGTCGCGGGCGTATTCGTTGAGGGAGTAATTGACCGAGCTGTCGAAGGCCGTGCGCGAGCCGTCGTAATCCACGCCCAGTCCGCCGCCGACATCGAGATAGCCGAGTTCGTGACCCATCTTGACGAGCTTCGCGTAGAAGCGCGCCGCTTCGCGGACCGCGCGCTTGATCGTCCCGATATCCGGCACCTGCGAGCCGACGTGGAAATGCACGAGCTTCAAAGTGTGCGCGAGTCCCTCGCGTTTCAGCATCTCGCTTGCGGCGACGAGGTCCGCCGTGCTCAAGCCGAACTTCGCATTCTCGCCTCCGCTAAGCGCCCACTTGCCCGCGCCTTTCGCTGCGAGGCGAACGCGGATGCCGATCATCGGCTCAACGCCGACCTCCTTCGACACGCGCAGGATTTCCGCGAGTTCCTCGAGCTTCTCGACGACCATGATGACCTTCTTACCGAGCTTGCTGCCGAGCAGCGCGTTCTGGATGAAGAGCGAGTCCTTGTACCCGTTGCAGATGATGAGCGACTCGGGATCCTTGTGAATGGCGAGGGCGGCGAGGAGTTCGGGTTTGCTCCCCGCTTCGATGCCGAAGTTATAGGGCTCGCCCGCGGCCATGATCTCCTCCACGACCTCGCGCAGTTGGTTCACTTTGATGGGGAAGACGCCGCGATAGACGTTCTTGTAGCCCGCCTCGGCGATCGCATCGCCGAAGGCTTTGTTGATCCGCACCACGCGGTGATGCAGCAGATCCTGAAAGCGCAGCACCATCGGAAATCCAAGGCCGTACTCCGAGCCCCGCGCTTCGGCGATCAGCTCCATGATATCGATCGCTCTGTTGCCTTCCCCCGTGGGGCTTACGGCGATGTTCCCGCGCTCATTGATGGTGAAATAGCCGAGCCCCCAACGGTCGATATTGTAAAGGGAGATGGCGGCGGGAATATCCCAGTTTTGCTGCATGGCGCGTGCGATAGGGGAATCGCCCTGTGAATGCAAACAGTGCGTCAGGAAAATTTGCATCGTTCGGCTAAATGGAATCCGCCCCGCCGCCGCTGCGCGGGCGCACCTTCCCTACGGTCTGCTCACGCGGAGCCGCGCGTAGCGGCGTGGCGCCGAGGAGGTGAGTGGAGTTTCGTCGCGCACGGTGACGGATTCCGTGCCGTCGCCATTGTTCACTGGCGCTCCGAGTGGCACGCCGCCTGGCGTCCATGCAGCGGCGCTCAAATCGCCAGAATTCCACTCCACGGAGTAAATCAGATCGATCGCTTCCTTCGCGCGGCGATAAGTGAGCGTGAGGTAGCGTGCATCCGAGATATTCAGCATCCCGATTTGCGGGAGCGTGGTCGAACCGGGAGCGGTTGGCGCGATGCTGCTGGCGTATTTCAGAAGGTTGGGGACGCTGTCGCCTGACGGCGACGCCAGATCGCCGCTGATGTTTGGGGCGGCGATTTGCCCAGGCGTGAAGTGCAAACGCCGCCAGGCCGAGAAGGTCGCCGGCGGTGTCGGAGCGCGAGAAACCCGCAGTCGCATGAACCGCTGCGGTCCTGCCGCGCTCATCGGCAGTTCGTCCCGCATGGTGATCGTTTGCGAGCCGTCACCGTTGTTCACGGGTGGCCCGAGCGGTACACCGCCGGGAGTCCACGTGCCGGAGCGAAGATCGCTCGCGTTGATTTCGGGGGTGAAGATGAGATCCGACGCGGCGATCGCCCGTCGGCAAGTGAGAGTCAGATACGCCTCATTCCCGATGCGAGTGACGCCGGGCACGGGCAGCGACGCGCTCGTGGAGAGCTTGAGATCTGCGTTGGCGGCATACTTCAGCAGGTTGGGAACCCGATCACCGGCGGGTGTCGCGTTGTCGTCGCTGATGGTGGGATTGGTCAGCTCGGATGCGGTGAAATTTTGCCCCTGCCACGCAGCGAACGTCGTCGGAGTGGCCGGAGGCACGGAGATGTGCGCGCGGAAATCGAGGTAGTCGAAAGAGATGTCAGTGCCGGGTCCGGGGGTGATCGAGAAATCCACTTTCGAGCCGACTTCAATGGGTGCGGTGAAGTCGAACTCAAGCGTCGCGGACGGCGCGACGAGCGCAGAATAGACGAGGCTGCCATCGACATGGATGCGCAGCCCGGTGCCATCTCCGCCCGATGCGTTGCGGATCGCCGTGCCTCTGCAGCGAGCCTTCGCGCTCACGTCGCTCAACCAGCGCCGGACGACCCAGACCGACTGGCCAGCATTGGTACTCGGATGTCCCCCGTCTGCCGTGAGCTGGGAAAAGGCAAACGGGCTGCTCCAAGCGTATTCAAACTCCCCACGATTGAACGTCATCGGTTGCACGTTCTGTGGATTGTATGGGCCGCCCGGCTCCGTGGTAACGCCATAGAACCATCCGCCATCGCTTGTGCTCTGAGTCGCGGAGAAATCGCCCGCCGTGTCGGCTGCGAAAGCGTCGCGTCCGATCTCGCGCACCGACGCGACCGTGCCCACGAGGAAGATCGGATTCCCATCCACGGTGAGCGGAATCACGCCTTCCGGTGACGGCAGCGCCGAGTTCACGCCCATGATGTCCACTCGGGTGAGCGGCGTGCTTTTGCCGATGAGGATCTGGGCGGTGCCAGCCGTGGACCACGCGACGCGGATCTCCGTCGCGCCGCGACGAAAGAGATAGATTCGCGTGCGCGGGTCGGTGGGCTCGCGTCGGACGAAACTCGCGCCGTGAAGCTGACGGATGAGATTCGCATAAGCGGGAAATGCCGAAGTCGGCGCGTAACGGCCGAGCGGATCGGTGGGCGAACGAACGAGTCCCGTGGTGAACTCGTTGTAGTCGCGGGCGAGATACCAATACGCCCGCTCCACTCCCACGCTGCGCAGGAGCGTAAAGAGCCGCACGAGATAGCGCGCCATTTCCTGCCGGCCTCGATTGACGGGATCAGGCACGCCGGATTCCGTGGCCCAGATTTGCTTCGGCCCGTTGCCGTGGTTGTGAGCTGCCATCAATTCCTGCAACGCCGCGAACTCTGCCTCCACGCCTTCGGGAATGGTGCGGTAAGGATGCACCGCGACCGCGTCCATGGAATCGAGCGCGCCGAGTGCGAAGAGATCTTCGAACCACGGCAGCGGCACCGGCACGCTCGCTCCGCCAAGTATCCGCACGTCCGGTCGCTGCGCTTTGATCGCAGCATATGTCTCCTGCAGCATCGCGGTGTAAAAAAGCGGACGATTGGCCGTCGCGGGACCCGAGCAGAACGAACCGTTGTATTCATTCCACACTTCGACCGTGTCGATCTGCGATCCGTAGCGAGCGAGTAAGGCTCTCGCATAGTCGGCGTATCCGGTCCGGCCGCCGGCGGTGTGTGGGGTGAAGCCGGCGTCGTAGTTCGTGTTGGCAAACGAGAGGATCGGGAGCGGCTTCAAGCCGAGGGCGTCGGCCTGCGCCATGTAACCCTCGTAGTCCGCGAAGGTGTAGGTCGCTGGTGTGGTCCGGACTGGCTCGACGTCCTGCCAATACTGCTCATCGCGAAAGTGCGCGATGCCACCGCGAGCCAGAAGTTGCATCACCTCGGTCTTCCACCCTTGGGCGAAATGCGTCATTACGCCGAAGGCCGAGTCGTGCATCGTGCCCACTTCGCTCGCCGCGACCACCGCGAATGTCGTGTCCGCCGTCGCCACCGGATTGCCGTCGCGCAGAGCCGTGATCCGCAGATCGAAGTAGCCGAGGCGCCCAAGCCCGGGCTCGACCACGGCATTGCCAATTCCATTCACCGGAATGCTCGCTCCGCTCGTTGCGACTCCGAAAAAATCTGTGGCGGTCCACATCACTTCCTCAGCGGATGTCTGGAGCGGAATCTGCACCGCTTCGGTGCTGAGAAAGACATTTCCCAGCCGCGCCTGGCTCAGGACGAGAGTGTCTTGCGCAAAGCTCACGGCAGCGCCAAAGGCGAACGCAATTGCAGTCAGCGAGAGTCTCAGTCTTCGAATCATGATCCCCTGTTTTTTCCCTGATTCCGCTTACCCGAATCTTCGTGCCGCAGTCCCGCACATTAGGTAAGGACCTCGGTTGATCGGCCCGAGTCTCCCTTGGGCAGAGGTTTCGAAGAGAGAAGGCTTCGGCTCGCGCACGAGCGCTGATGTTCGCCGACCAAACCATCGTGTCAAACGATCGCCCTCGCTCCGGGAGCTCGGCGTTCGATTTCTGCGCGGTCCGGGAAGTTTTCACCCTCGACACCCGCGTACCGCCGTTCGACATTCCACGCACATGAGCAAAACCGTCGTCCCGGTCGAAATTCGCACCGTTCTGCCCTTCAATGCAGGGCGTGCCGTCTTCGTCGGCAATGAGGAAAAGGTCTTCGTGATCTACGTGGATGACAGTGTCGGCGCGGCGATCACGATGTTCATGAATCGCACGCCGAAAGAGCGCCCGCTCACGCATGACCTGATCGGCCATCTGCTCGCCGCGCTCGGTGCAAAAGTCGAACGCGTCATCATCAACGATTTGAAGAGCGAGACGTATTTCGCGCGGCTGATCATCAGCGCTGAGAATGAGCTGCATGAGCGGAAGATCATCGAGATCGATGGGCGTCCCAGCGATTGCATCGCCCTCGCGGTCGCTCACGGTGCACCGGTCTACGTGAGCCGTGAAGTGTGGGACGAAGTGGAGGACCGGAGCGACGTGCTGCGGCAGCTCGAAGAGAACGGACAGCAGGGCGGCGAGAGCGACACGTAGGTTGGGGGCTTTGCAAACGGGAGGACGGCGCGAGACGTGGTGTGCGCATTTGCGCGGGCGTTTTTCGCGATGACTTTCGGCAGGTGATGATTTTCCGTTGACCGCACTAGACGACTGGTCTAATTGGAGCGCTTCTCAATGTCCGTCACCACCGCCACGACCAAAGAACGCATCCTCGAAGCCGCCGAGGAGATCATGCTGGCGAAGAGCTTCCACTCCGTCGGACTGAACGAGATCCTGGCCGCCGTGAAGGTGCCGAAGGGGTCGTTCTATCATTACTTCCAGTCGAAGGAGCAGTTCGGCGTTGAGTTACTGCGGCACTACGTGAATGAGGCGTCGGAGTGGAAACGCAAGTTGCTGCTTAACCCGGAGCAGGAACCGAATCCCTTTATGCGGCTCATGGCGTTCATCGACCTGGCCGCGGCGCATTTGCTGGAGAAGGAATGCCAGTGTGCGTGCCTCGTCTCGAAGCTCGCCTCGGAGGTCGCGACTTTCAGTGATCCGATGCGCGCGGTGCTGGCCGACGGCATCCGGGAATGGCGCGGGATTTTTGAACAGGTGATTGCGGAAGGCCAGAAGAAGGGTGTCATCCGCAAGAAGCTCGACGCCGCGGAAACGGCGGGGCTGATCAGCGATCTCTGGATGGGCGCGAGTCAGCGCTGCCAGGTGGAGCGCAATGTCGCGCCGATCCGTTCGGCGGCGCAGTTCATCCGCAATTACCTGTCCCCAGCTTAGTTGCCATCCGCGCAACTAGACGACTGGTCTAATCGTATCGGAATTTTATAACCATGAGTACCATCAAAGCCTACGCCGTCACCGCGGCCCGCGGTCCACTTCAGCCCTACGAATATGACGCCGGTCCGCTCGGCGACGAGCAAGTCGAGATCGCCGTGACGCATTGCGGCGTCTGCCACTCGGATCTCTCCATGATCGACAATGAATGGGGCATGACCGGCTTTCCGCTCGTGCCGGGACATGAGGTCGTGGGCAAGGTCGTCGCGGCGGGTGAGCACGTGAAGAAGATCAAGGTCGGCGATCGCGTCGGGCTCGGGTGGTTTTCGGGGAGCTGCATGGCGTGTCACCAGTGTCTTGCGGGTGATCAGAATCTCTGCGCGGGCGCTGAGGGTACGATTGTGGGACGGCACGGCGGCTTTGCGAATCGGGTGCGATCGCATTGGGCCTGGGCCACGCCACTGCCGGAGAAGCTGGATTCCGCGAAAGCGGGGCCGCTCTTCTGCGGCGGGATCACGGTCTTCAATCCGATCATCCAATGCGGCGTGAAGCCGACGGATCGCGTGGGCGTGATCGGGATCGGCGGACTCGGGCACATGGCGCTGAAATTCCTGAACGCCTGGGGCTGCGAGGTGGTCGCTTTTACCTCCAGCGACTCGAAGCGCGACGAGGCGCTGACGCTCGGCGCGCACCGCGTGGTGAATTCGCGCGACTCCGCACAGCTCGCCGGCATCGCGTCGTCGCTCGATTTCATCCTCTCCACGGTGAATGTGACGCTCGACTGGCAGTCGCTCATCGGTGCGCTCAAGCCCCGCGGCCGACTCCACACCGTCGGTGCCGTGCTCGAGCCGATAAGCCTCGCGGCATTCCCGCTCATCATGGGGCAGAAGTCGTTGTCGGGTTCGCCGCTCGGGAGTCCTTCGACGGTGGAGACGATGCTCGATTTCTGTGCGCGCCACGACATTGCGCCAACCACGGAGACCTTCCCGATGTCGAAGGTGAATGACGCCATCGAGCACCTGCGCGCCGGCAAGGCCCGCTACCGCATCGTGCTGGAAAACGATATCGCATGACTCCGGAAGCGCACGCGCACTTGAGCAAACGCTGCCCCGTGATGCGCCGTCTCATCAAGGCGCACGGGCCGTGCAGGCTCGTGCCGGAGGCGCGGCGTTCGCCCTTTGAGTCGCTGGTCAGCGCCGTCGCGCATCAGCAACTCAACGGCACGGCTGCGGAGACGATTCTCGGCCGGTTCCGCGCGCTCTTCCCGGGAAAGAGGTTTCCGGCGCCGGAGCAGATCGCCACGGTGAGCGACGAGGCCCTGCGCGGGGCGGGATTTTCGCGGGCGAAGATCGCGGCGATCCGCGACATCGCCGCGAAGACGCTCGACGGCACGGTGCCGACTTCGCGGGCAATCTTGAAAATGGCTGACACGGAGATCATCGATCGGCTGGTGCAAGTCCGCGGGGTCGGGCGCTGGACCGTCGAGATGCTGCTGATCTTCAAACTTGGACGTCCCGACGTGCTGCCCGTCGACGACTTCGGCGTGCGCAGCGGTTACCGCGTCGCCTTCGGCCTCGAGGAGATGCCGCGCCCGAAAGAACTCCTCGCACTCGGCGAACGCTGGCGCCCGCATGGGACCACTGCGGCGTGGTTCCTCTGGCGCGCCGCCGACGCTGCGAAGGAAAAGAAGCCCAAGAATTCATGAAGCCACTCCACTTACTCCTGCTGCTCGCGCTTTGTGCGGGCTGCTCAAAACCCAAGGGCGGTCCGCCGCAATTCGGCGCGATGCCAGTGAGTGTCGCGCCGCCGGTGCAGCGCGAGATTCAGGACTGGGATGAATTCACCGGTCGCATCGAAGCTTCGGAGTCGGTCGAGATTCGGCCCCGCGTGTCCGGCTACGTCGATCGCGTGCATTTCAAATCCGGCGAACTCGTGCAGAAGGGTGACGTGCTTTTTACGATCGATGCCCGGCCCTTTCAGGCCGTGCTGGACCGCGCGGAGGCGGAGCTGAATCAAGCGGAGACGCGGCTAAAGTGGGCGAAGAGCGAGGCCGAGCGCGCCGAGCGTCTGTCGGTGAGCAAGACGATGTCCACCGAGGAGGCGGACAAGCAGCGCCGCGCTTTTGAAGAAGCGTCCGCCGGCATCGGCGTCTCCCAGGCCGCGCGGAAGGCGGCGGCGCTTGATGTGGAATTCTGCACCGTGCGCGCGCCGATCGCCGGTCGGGTGAGTCGTGAACTCGTGACTGCTGGCAACTACGTCAGCGGCGTCGCGGGCTTCACCACGTTGCTCACCACGCTCGTCCGCATGGACCCCGTGCATGTCTATGCCGATGTCGATGAGACGACCTTTCTCCGCTACCAGCGCCTTACGACGGCGGGCAAAGCGACGCACCTCTCTGACAACGGCACGCCCGCCGAGATGCAACTCGACGGTGAGAGCGGCTATCCGCATGCGGGCAAGATCGAGTCCTTCGACAATCGCATCCAGGGCTCCACCGGCAGCATCCTCCTGCGCGCGGAGTTTCCCAATGCGGATGGCACGTTGCGTCCTGGATCGTTCGTGCGGCTGCGGATTCCGGCGGGGCCGAAATATCAGGCGTTGCTCGTGACGGAGCGCGCGGTCGGCACGGATCAAGGGCGCAAATTTCTGCTCACGGTCGGACCCAATAACATCACCGAGTACAAGCCCGTGGAAGTCGGGCCGCTGATCGGCGATCAGCGCGTCATCCGCACCGGCCTCGCCGCCACCGACAGCGTGATCGTGAACGGCCTCCAGCGCGCGCGGCCCGGCGCGCCCGTCGTGCCGGAGCCGGCGAAGCCCGAGGAACTCAGCGGCACCGTCGCAGCGAAATGAGCGCGCGCCTTCGTCGTAGCTGCGGCGTCCCCGCCGCAGGTAGTTCCCGCGGCGTCCCCGCCACGTGGCAGCTCGGTGGCGGCGAGGTCGCCGCCGGCACTGACTGCGACGGGGACGTCGCAGCTACGTCATGAACTTCTCCCAGTTCTTCATCACCCGCCCGATCTTCGCCGGAGTCCTCTCGGTGCTGCTCGTGCTCGTCGGCGCGATCTCGCTCTTCCGACTGCCGGTGAGCGAGTACCCGGAGGTCGCGCCGCCCACCGTCGTCGTCCGCGCGATCTATCCCGGCGCGAGTCCGGAGGTCATCGCGGAGACCGTCTCCACGCCGCTCGAGAAGGAAATCAACGGCGTCGAGAACAGCATCTACATGGCGTCGCAAGCCACCGGCGACGGCGTGATGACGCTCACGGTTACTTTCAAACTCGGCACCGATCTCGATAAGGCGCAGGTGCAGGTGCAGAACCGCGTGGCGCAAGCCGAGCCGCGGCTGCCCGAGGAAGTCCGCCGCCTCGGCGTGACCACTCTGAAGAGTTCGCCCGACCTCACGATGGTCGTCCACCTCCTCTCGCCAGAAGGGCGCTACGACGACATCTACGTGCGCAACTACGCCACGCTCCAGGTGAAGGACGTGCTCGCGCGCATCCCCGGCGTCGGGCAGGTGCAGGTCTTCGGCTCCGGCGATTACTCGATGCGCGTGTGGCTCGATCCGGACAAGATCGCCGCGCGCGGCATCACCGCGGGCGACATCGTGCTCGCGATCCAGGGGCAGAATGCGCAGGTCGCGGCGGGTGGCATCGGCGGTCAGCCGCTCGATGGAAAACTCGAGACGCAACTCATCATCAACGCCAAGGGTCGGCTCGTCGGTGAGGAAGAATTTGGGCGCATCATCATTAAGAAAGGGCCGAACGGGGAGCTGGTGAAGTTGCGCGACGTGGCGCGGATCGAACTCGGCGCGAGCGAGTACAGCCTGCGCAGCCTGTTGAACAATAAGAGCGCCGTCGCCATCCCAATCTTCCAGCAGCCCGGCTCGAACGCCATCCAGCTCTCCACCGATGTGCGCGCGGCGATGGCTCGGCTGAAGGAGGAATTTCCGCAGGGGCTCGACTACGCGGTGGTGTACGATCCGACGGTCTTTGTGCGGCGCTCGATCGAGTCCGTCGTCCACACCTTGCTCGAGGCGATCCTGCTCGTCGTCATCGTCGTCATTGTTTTTCTCCAGACGTGGCGTGCGTCGATCATCCCGCTGGCCGCGGTGCCGGTGTCGCTCATCGGCACGTTTGCCGTGATGTCGGCGTTCGGCTTTTCCATCAATGCGCTCTCGCTCTTCGGCCTCGTGCTGGCCATCGGCATCGTCGTCGATGACGCCATCGTGGTGGTGGAAAATGTGGAGCGAAACATCGCCACCGGACTCGATCCGCTCGCCGCGACGAAACGTGCGATGCAGGAAGTCACCGGTCCGATCGTGGCCACCGCGCTGGTGCTCTGCGCGGTCTTCGTGCCGACGGCGTTCATCAGCGGACTGACGGGGCAATTCTACAAACAGTTCGCGCTGACCATCGCGATCAGCACGGTCATCTCGGCTTTCAATTCGCTCACGCTCAGCCCCGCGCTCTGCGCAGTGCTGTTGCGCGGCCATCATGAAAAAAAGGATTTGTTCACGCGCGTCCTCGACTTCGCGCTCGGCTGGTTCTTCCGTCCCTTCAACCGTTTCTTCGACTGGGCCGCGGAAGGCTACCGTCGCGCTGTCGCGCGCATTATCCGCCTCGCCGTCATCGCGCTCATCCTTTACGGCGGCCTCATTTTTCTCACCGCGAAGCTCTTCGACAAAGTGCCCGCCGGCTTCGTTCCGGTGCAGGACAAGCAATACCTCGTCGCCTTCGCCGTGCTGCCCGAGGCCGCGTCGCTCGATCGCGCCGACGATGTGATCCGCCGCATGAGCGAGATCGCGCTCGCGCATCCCGGCGTTGCCGATTCCGTCGCATTCCCCGGGCTCTCGATCAACGGCTTCACGAACAGCTCGAACGCGGGCATCGTCTTCGTCGGTCTCAAGCCCTTCGAGGAACGCACCGCACCCGATCAATCCGGACCGGCGATCGCGCAGGCTTTGAATATGAAATTCGGTGCGATCAAGGACGCCTTCATCGCGTGCGTGCCGCCGCCACCGGTGAATGGCATCGGCACGATCGGCGGCTTCAAGCTCCAGGTCGAAGATCGCGCCGCGCTCGGCTACACCGCGCTCTACAACGCGACGAACGATCTCGTGAACAAGGCGCGGGAAACGCCGGGGCTCGATCCTTTCCAGACCTTCACCAGCTTCACCGTGAATACGCCGCAGCTGTTTGCGGATGTGGACTGGACGAAGGCGAGCGCACTCGGCGTGACCAAGTCGGAAATCTCGCAGGCGCTGCAGGTGTATCTCGGCTCCGTCTATGTGAATGATTTCAACCGCTTCGGGCGCGCGTATCAGGTGGTCGTGCAGGCCGACGCAAAATTCCGCAAACGCGCCGAGGACATCGTGCGGCTGAAAGTGCGCAACATCACGGGCGAGATGGTCCCGCTCGGCACGCTCATCAAAGTGCGCGAAGGCAGCGGCCCGGATCGCGCGATGCATTACAACAGTTACCTCTCTGCCGAGATCAATAGCGCCCCTGCGCCCGGTTACAGTTCCGGCCAGGCCGAGGCCATCATGGCGAAGCTCGCCGCCGAGACCTTGCCGAAAGGCATGACGCCGGAGTGGACCGAGCTGACTTACCAAAAGATCCTCGCGGGTAACACGGCGGTGTACATCTACCCGCTCTGTCTGCTGCTCGTCTTCCTCGTGCTCGCCGCGCAATACGAGAGCTTCCGCCTGCCGCTCGCGATCATTCTCATCGTGCCGCTCTGCCTGCTCGCCGCGCTCGCGGGCGTGTGGATCACCGACGGAGACAATAACATCTTCACGCAGATCGGCCTGATCGTGCTCGTCGGCCTCGCGTGTAAGAACGCGATCCTCATCGTGGAATTTGCGAAGGTAAAACAAGACGACGGCGCCTCGCCCGCCGAGGCTGCCGTCGAGGCCGCGCGCCTGCGCCTGCGCCCGATCCTGATGACGAGCATCGCCTTCATCGCTGGCGTCTGGCCGCTCGTCGCCAGCCAAGGCGCCGGCGCCGAGATGCGGCACGCGATGGGCGTCGCCGTCTTCTCCGGGATGATCGGCGTCACCTTCTTCGGCCTCCTGCTCACGCCGGTCTTTTATGTGGTGGTGATGAAGTTCGGGCGAAAGAAGGCCCGCGTCTCGAAGGCTCCACATTCTCCACCTCCGGCAGTCTCAACGGAACCAGTGGTCGCTGCCCTTTGAATCTATGAACGCGAGCACCTTCCTCATCGGCGGTGAATGGCCTGTGCATCGTCTCGGCTACGGCGCGATGCGTCTGTGCGGGCAGCCCGGAAACTTCGGACCTTACAAAGACTGGGACGCGGGCAAGCGCCTGCTCCGCCGCGCCGTCGAACTTGGCGTGAACTTCATCGACACCGCACACGCCTACGGCCCCGGCGTGAATGAAGAGCTGATCGCCGAAGCGCTCGCGCCGTATGCGCCGGGCGTGCTCGTGACGACGAAGGGCGGCGTCGAAAAGACCGCGGCGGACAAGGTCTTCCCCGATGGCCGCACCGAGATCCTGCGCCAGCGCTGCGAAGACAGCCTCCGCCGCCTGAAGCTCGAGTGCATCCCGCTTTACCAACTCCATCGCCCCGATCCCGATGTGCCCTTTGCCGAGAGCGTCGGCGCGCTCGCGCAGCTTCGGGCCGAGGGAAAAATCGCGCACGTCGGCCTTTCGAACGTCTCGCTCACGCAGGTCGAGGAAGCCCGCGGCATCGTGCCGGTCGCCTCCGTGCAAAACCGCTACAACCTCGCCGAGCGCGGCGATGATGCCGTGCTCGACTATTG
>JANPIS010000462.1:0-3660 GCA_031425095.1 Chthoniobacteraceae bacterium | reverse complement strand
GCGTCCCGCCAGCACGGACTTTCGTTGTGCGCGCAGACTGGCAACGAGCGCTCAATTTGCATCGAACAGCTCCGGAAAGTTCGTTGCGGCGAGACGCCGCAACCAGCGCCCGGGACGGGCGCGCTCCCCAGAGCACTCACTTCGCGCCCTCCGCTGGCACCGGTTGCACCTGCATCCCCGGCTGCAGCATTTGCAGCCGCGTCGCGACCACCTGTTCTCCAGCCTTCAATCCCTCGCGCACAATCCGCAGCCCATCGGTGATCGTCCCCGTCGTCAGATTCCGTCGCTCGATCGTTTTGTCCGCCTTCACCACATACACAAACTTCACCCCCTGCTGCGAACTGATGGCGCTGTCGGGAATCAGCACGGCGTTGGCTTTGTCCCCGCCCGGAATGCGCATCCGCACAAAAAAGCCCGGGGTGATGAAAGCATTCCAGCTTTTGAAGACCGCGCGCGCTCGGAGCGTGCCGGTATTTGCATCGAGCCGGTTGTCCACAAAGTCGATCGCGCCCTCGTGGGGAAAGCCCGTTTCGTTCGCGAGCTGGATAAAAGCCGGGACCGTCGCCTCGCGGGCCGACGCGCGTTTCCCTTCATCGCGCAACTTTAGATACTTGAGAATGCTGTTCTCGTCCGCGTCCACATACACGTAGATCGGGTCGATGGAGACGACGGTCGTCAGCACGTTGTCCAAACCCCCGCCGGACTGCACGAGGTTGCCGACGGTCACACGCTCATTGCTCACCCGCCCGTCGATCGGCGATTTGATTTCGGTGAATTCGATATTCAGCGCCGCCGCATCCTTTGCCGCCTTGGCCGAGCGCACCGCCGCCTCCGCCTGCCGAAAGGCCGCCGACTTCTGATCGAACTCCTCCGCCGAACTGATGTTCTTCGCCCGCAACTCCTGCGCGCGTTTGAAGTCGATCTCCGCCAGTTTCATCTGCGCTTCATTGCGCTCGACCTCCGCCGTCGCGCGCTCGAGGTCCGCCTGATAGGGCCGCGGGTCGATGGTGAAAAGCGGATCGCCCTTTTTCACTTCCTTGCCCGCCTGGAAATGAATCTTCGTGAGATACCCCGTGACGCGCGGACGAATCTCCACCGACTCCACGGCCTCCGTGCGCCCCGTGAATTCATCCCACTCGATGACTTCCTTTTCGATCGCCGTGATCACATTCACCGGCAGCGGTCCCTGCGGCGGCGGTGCGGCCTGCTTGGGTTTGCACCCGACAAAGGTGGCGATGGCCCCGGCCCAAAAAAGCGCGCGCAGTAGTTTTTGTTTCATGGTGTGGATGGGTCCATTCCCGCCGTGGCTCATTACTATCAGGCGGAGTCGCCGCCAACCGCGATTACGATCTTCCCAAAGTGCGCCGCACTCTCCAGATGCGCGAAGGCAGCGCGCGCTTCGACAAAGGGGAAGACGCGATCGACGATCGGACGGATCGCGTGGGCGGTGAGAAAGGCATTCAGCGCTTCGAAGTCCGCGCGGGAGCCGACGTAGATGCCGTCGATCCGGGCATTGCGGGCGACGAGTGGGAAGAGGCTCGCGTCCGGCGCACCGAAGCCAGTGAGCACGCCGATGAGCGCGATCTGCCCGCCGGCGGCGACGGAGTTCATCGACTTGCCGAGGGTGCCGGGGCCGCCGACTTCGACGACGTGATCCACGCCGCGCTTCTCCGTGAGCCGCCACACTTCGTGATCCCAGTCCGGCGTGGTGCGGTAGTGGATCGTCGCCCACGCGCCGAGCGCCTTGGCGCGGGCGAGCTTTTCGTCGCTGCTCGAGGTGATGAGCACGCGCGCGCGCACAGCGGTGGCGAGTTGCAGCGCGAAGACGGAGACGCCGCCCGTGCCGAGCGCGAGCACGGTCGCACCGGCGCGCAGTCCGCCGCGCGTGAAGAGCGCCTGCCACGCCGTGACCGCCGCGCACGGCAGGCACGCCGCTTCCCCAAACGAAAGCTGCGCCGGGATCGGAACCCACGCGTGCTCCGGCAGCGCGACATGCTCGCGCAACATCCCGTGGATCGAACCGCCGCTCGCCGCTTTGTGGTAGCCGGTCTCGAACGGCCCGCCGATCCAGTCGCGGAAGAAGATCCCCATCACGCGATCTCCCACTTGGTGTTTCGTGACGCCCTCGCCGATGGCCACGACTTCGCCGGCGCCATCGGAACACGGCACGAGCGGCGGCGGCAGATTGCCGGGTCGCGCGCTCTTCACCGTGCCGAGGTCGCGATAGTTCAGCGACACCGCGCGGATGCGCACGAGCACTTCACCCGCGGCGAGTTCCGGCTCCGGCCAATCGACCAGGGCGAGGCCGTCGAGGGTGCCGTGTTCTTGGATGGTCCAGGCTTTCAAAGCAGTCTTTGGCTTTAGCTGGGAAAGCTCTCTGCACCGTGTGGCCGAGTGAAGTCGCTGACTACGCCTTCCCTCCGTAGCTCACGTAATCGTCGAGATCGAGCAGGTCGGCCCATGTCTGAATGTCGGTGCGTTGCGGGCCCGCGGCTTTCAGCATTTCGTCAAAATACTCGCGGGAGTCGGCGTCCGGGCCGCGCTTGGATTGCTCGTCGGACCACGCTTCGATTTCGGCGGCGGTGGGTTCGTTCGACTGATGCGCTTTGATCCATTCGAGGATTTCGTGGTCGCCTTTCCCGGTCGCGAGTTCGGTGCGCAGGGCTTCGGGATCGACGCCGAGGAAGCTGAGGATGCGCTGATCGAGCGGGCAGTTGTAATGGAACTCGCCATTGGTCCCGGTGATCTCGGCGCGACCTTTATCGAGCATGCGCGGAAGTAGGACATAGCCGCCGAGCCGGGCGCGGGTGCTGCGCGGTGGACGTTTGGTGAGGTCGGTGGGTGGGATGGTCATCGGATGCTGTAGTTAGATGTGAAGGATCGATTCGCTGGCCGGAAAGCGCACTTTGGGCAGCACCGCGTACTTATCATCCACCGAACGATAGCCGGCCGCGCAAGCCACGGCGGCATGGTAGCCCTGCGCGGGAAGGTTGAGAATGGCGTCATACTTATCCGGTTCGAATCCTTCCATCGGACAGGTATCGATGCCGAGCAGCGCCGCGGCGGTCATGAAGTTACCGAGCGCGATGTAGGCCTGGTTCGTCGCCCACTCGAGCGCCTTCTTTCCACGCGGGCCATGGACGACGTCGCTGACGAGCATCTTCTTCAGCCCAGCCTGCGCCTCGATGGTGCTGCCGCGGACCTCGGCGATGCGCGCCATGTAGTGATCGACATCGGCCTCGGTATTCCGCAGGCGCGCGGCAAAGACGACGTAATGCGAGCAGTCCACGGGCTGCATTTGTCCCCACGAGACGGGCACGAGCTGCTCGCGGATCGCAGCGTCCTCGATGACGAGAAACTTGATCGGCTGGAAGCCATAGCTCGTCGGCGTAAGGATGAGCGCCTGCTCGAGGGTCTGCCAGTCGGCGTCAGAGATCTTCTTTGCGGGATCGAACTGCTTCGTCGCGTAACGCCAGTGGAGTTGCTGGAGCAGGGTGTCGGTGGATACGGGTTTTGCGGTCATGGTGTGGTGGTGGTTGAAAAAGCCGCGGACAGGGCGGCGAGGTCGTCGGTGGAAAGGGTGATCTCCGCAGCGGCGATGTTCTCTTCGAGGTGAACGAGCGAGGTGGTGCCGGGGATGCAGATCACATTCGGCGCACG
>JANPIS010000461.1:0-8444 GCA_031425095.1 Chthoniobacteraceae bacterium | reverse complement strand
CAGGACAAGAAAGGCTGGTGGCTGAAGGACGACATGATCGACGCCGGGCTCTTCGTGAAACACTTCGAGGCGATGAACACATACCTGCTCTCGGCGAAGAATGGTGGCGCGGCCTTCGAGGAATTGCGCAAGGCGTCGGTCGGGGCGAACTAGGGCGCTGATCTAAGCGCCGAAGAACCCGTGAACGCAACGCCACTCGACACCCTCCAACGCCCGCTGCGCGATCTGCGCATCTCGGTCACGGATCGGTGCAATTTCCGCTGCGGCTATTGCATGCCGAAGGAGATCTTCGGGCACGGCTACGACTTCCTGCCGAAGGACGCGATCCTCACCTTCGAGGAGATCGCGCGGCTCGCCGGGATTTTCATCCAGCTAGGCGTGGAAAAAGTGCGGCTCACGGGCGGTGAACCGCTGCTGCGCCGTCAGCTCGATCGTCTCATCCGCCTGCTCGCGCCGCTCGACGGCTTGCGCGATCTCACGCTGACGACCAATGGCTCGCGACTCTGCGAAGAAGCCGCGAACCTCCGAGCGGCGGGCTTGCAGCGGCTCACCGTGAGCGTCGATTCGCTCGACGACGGGATTTTCCGCGCGAAGAACGATGTCGATTTTCCCGTGCATCGCGTCCTCGCGGGCATCGACGCCGCACTGGCCGCGGGCTTCCGTCCGATCAAGATCAACATGGTCGTGAAGCGCGGTGTGAATGACGGCGAGATCGTCGCCATGGCGCGCCGCTTTCGTGGCCAAGATTTCATCCTCCGCTACATCGAGTACATGGATGTCGGAAACACGAACGGCTGGCGTCTGCAGGACGTCGTGCCCGCGGCGGAGATCATCGCGCGGCTCGAGTCCGAGCTGCCGCTCGAGCCTCTGCCGGAACTGTATCGCGGCGAAGTCGCGCGGCGCTACCGGCACCGCGACGGCGGCGGCGAGATCGGCATCATCGCGAGCGTGACGCAGCCCTTCTGCGGCGACTGCACTCGCGCGCGCCTTTCCGCCGAAGGCCGCCTCTACACGTGCCTCTTCGCGAGCACCGGCTACGACCTCCGCACCCCGCTCCGCGCCGGTGCGACCGATGCCGAGCTCACTGCGCTCGTCGCGAAGATCTGGACCGCGCGGAACGATCGCTACTCCGAGCTGCGCTCCGCCGCGACTCCTGGCGCGGCCAAGGTCGAGATGGCGCACATCGGAGGGTGAGGCTTCGGGTACCACACGCGCCTCGCGTGTTGGTCGCGGCGTCCCGCCGGGACGAACTTTCCCCGCCGCGTCGCTTGGGCAAGAGCTCCCCGCCACGGGGACACGCCGGCGTGTTCTGTCGCCGCGGAGCTCTTGCTGGACGGTGCGCCGTGGGAAGTCCGTTGCGGCGGGACGCCGCAACCAACACGCGAGACGCGTGTGGTACCCGGACCGCTACTTCGTCCCCGTCTTCACCTCGACGATGTCATGCGGAGCACTCTCGCGCTGGCCGGCAGGTGAGACTCGGATGAAGCGCGCCTTTTGCCGCAGGTCCGCGAGATCCCGTGCGCCGAGATAGCCCATGCCGCTCTGCACGCCGCCCGCGAGGGTGGTGAGCACGGTGTCGAGGGGCGGGCTCACTTCCTTGAGCGCTTCCACGCCCTCGGCGGCGATCTTCCGCGAGTTGTCTTTCGCCGCATGGCCGTAGCGCGCGGCGCTTCCCGCCTGCATCGCGGCGAGGCTGCCCATGCCACGGTATTGCTTGTACAGCTTGCCGTTGATTTCCATGATCTGCCCGGGCGCTTCCGGACAGCCGGCGAGCAGGCCGCCACAGATCACGGCGTGGGAAAGCGTGAGCGCCTTCACGATGTCGCCGCTCTTCACGATGCCGCCGTCCGCGATGATACTCACGCCTTTCGCCGCCGCCTCGCGCGCGCAGACGTAGAGCGCGGTGAGCTGCGGAATGCCGACGCCCGCGACGATCCGCGTGGTGCAGATGGACCCCGGCCCCTGGCCGATCTTCACGATATTCGCGCCGCAATCCGCGAGATACTCGACGCCCGCCGCGCTGGTCACATTGCCCGCGATGATCGGCAGCTCGGGGAATGCCGAGCGCACCAGGCGCACGGTGTCGCCCACGCCTTTGCTGAAGCCATGCGCCGTCGAGATCGCGACCGCGTCCACGCCACGCTCGACCAGCCCGGCGATGTGCGTGCGGATGCGCTCGGTATCGAGCGCGCCCGTGGAATTGCGAGTGGCCGTGAGCGCCGCTCCGCAGAGCAGCCGGAAGCCGCTGTCGCGCGCGGGCTTCAACTGCGCCTGCCGCTCGTGGATGATGCGCTCGATATCGCTCATCGTGAAGAGCCCGCGCAGGCGGTCGGCATCATCGACGACGAGCAGCTTGTGGATGCCGATGTGCTCGGTGAAAAAGCGGTCCGCGCGCGCGATCGGATCGTTGCCGAGTTCGCGCTCGTGAATGGTGTGGACCTGCGCGCGCGGCGTCATCGCCTTGCTCACGACATGCGCCGCGTAGCGCGGCCGCACGACATGGCCGGAGAGCAGGCCAAGCAAGGTGCCCGCGGCATCCACGACCGGGAAAGTGCGGAAGGCGAAGTTGCGATCTTCGATGAGCCCGAGCACGTCGCCGATGAGCTGTTCGGGCCCGACCTTGATCGGATCCTGGATCAGCCCGTGCACGTTATTTTTCACCCGGCTCACTTCGCTGAGCTGCTGGCGCTCGGGCATGTTGCAATGGATCAGCCCGAGCCCGCCGGCGAGCGCCATGGCGATGGCCATCGGCGCTTCGGTGACCGTGTCCATGTCCGCGCTGATGATCGGAATGTGCAGATGCAGTCGCTCGGCCAGCGTGCTTTCGAGATTCGTCTCCCGAGGGAGGATGTCGCTGTAGAGCGTCGCCAGCGTGACGTCGTCGTAGGTCAGCGCGACCTCGCGATTCGCGGAGAAGAAGCCTGCCGCGGACTGGTAAAACTCCGCGTCGATCGCCGAGGTGGGAGAGATTTCTGCCATGACGGGGAATAGCAGAGCGCTCCCTCGCGGTGGAAGCGGAAATCTTACGCCACCGCGCCGGTGCAACTGCTTCCGCACCCCGCCGTGCAGGCGAGGCAATGCTCGCCGGTGAGGATGTGCCGGTCGTCGAGATCGGCGGGCGTCACGTCCCAGAGATACAGCGGCTTCCCATTGCGGAGCTGCATCCCGAGCATCTGATTGAAGTCGCAGTCGTAGAGTTCCCCGCGCCAGCCGACGCTCAGCGTCGTGCGACACATCAGCCCATCGACGGTGCCCGGATTGAAGCTATCCGCCAGGAGCTGGAGATACTCGTCCCACTTTCCCTGCTCGCGCAGATCCTCCGCAAAGCGCGCGATCGGCTGATTCGTGATCGTGAAGAGCCCCGTAAAGACGATGCCAAAGTCACGCAGCAACGCCTCCTTGTAGTCCGCCTCCAGCTCCGCCTGCGGCCCCGGCAGCTTGGCGCCGAGCGGATTGTACACGAGGTGCAGCGGGAGCCGCGTGCCGTATCCGATGGCGTTGAGTTTGCGGAGCGCCGCGATGCTCTTGTCGAAAACTCCGTCGCCGCGCTGCGCATTCACATTCTCGGCTGTATAGCACGGCAGCGAAGCGACCACCTCCACCTCGTGCCGCGCGAGATACTCTGGCAGCCACGCAAAGGCACCTGTCTCGATGATCGTGAGATTATTCCGGTCGATGACATGCGCCCCCGCTCCCCGCGCCGTCTCCACGAAGTAACGAAACCACTCACTCAACTCCGGCGCGCCGCCCGTGATGTC
Organism: Chthoniobacteraceae bacterium; assembly: GCA_031425095.1. Classification (GTDB taxonomy): domain Bacteria; phylum Verrucomicrobiota; class Verrucomicrobiia; order Chthoniobacterales; family Chthoniobacteraceae; genus JANNXQ01. The sequence goes on along the minus strand of JANPIS010000461.1, from coordinate 4,686 downwards.
CACGATCTCCGGCCGATGGTCCTCGATCCACGCCCCGACGCGGCGGGCGTCCTCCTCGCCCATCATCTCCGTCCGCCACGGCGCCGCATCCACATGGCAGTGCCGGCAAGTCTGATTGCACTTGCGGCCCACGTTGATCTGTAACGTGCGCAACTTCCCCCGCCGCAGCGGGAGATCGTGCTCAGCGAGCTTTTGAGCAAAGAGACCTTGCATGCCAGAAGGCGCGGTTCAACAGCACGTCCCGCCGTCGCGGCATTGGCTGGCGGCGGTAGTGGCGTCGTAGGTTTTGCCCTTGGTTTCCTTTGGGTGGCGAAGGCGGGTGCCGGAGCAGTCGAACGGCGGGGCATTCTCCAGCGGCACCTCCACGAGTGGGTCGATGAACTCGAAGCTCTGGGCGTAGGGCTCCTTTTTGTAAAGTTGATAGGTCTTGTCGCAGACGGCGGTGCGCTGGCCGCGTTCGAGGGCGTGGTCGTCGTCGTCGAACACCTTTTTGAAGGGGCCTTTGTAGATCACTGCCTGATTGCGATCGAAGCACGGGCCTTGTTTGCCCTTGAAGGCTTCGACCGTGACGGAGCGGAACTCGATGCCACCGACGGTCTGCCATGGGGTGGCGTCGCGCTTGAGGATGCGGATGCCGAAAAATCCTGCCTCTTCAAATGCCGTGAGAAATCCCGCCTCCGTGAGTGCTCCGCTGATGCAGCCGCTCCACAACTCGGGGTCGTGCTGCAATTCCATCGGCACTTCGTCATCGCCGACGATGTCGCTGATCACGGCGCGTCCGCCGCGCCGCAGGACGCGGAAGATTTCCTCGAAGAGCTGCCGCTTGGCGCGCGGCTCGACGAGGTTGAGCACGCAGTTCGAGACCACCACATCCACGGAGTCATCGGCGACCAGCGGATGCTTGACGCGCAGTTCATCGGCGACGGCCCCGGCGCGGAGAAAACTATCGGCATCTGCGATGGGCCTGGCCTTGAACTCGGCGTCCAACTTCTCCAAGTCGAGGGCGAGATCCTGGATGCGCCCTTTGCGGAATTCGACATTCGCGTAGCCGATGCGCTCGGCAACGATCGGGGCATTGCGACGGGCGACTTCGAGCATGGCGTCCGTCATATCCACGCCGATGACGCGCCCGGTCGGACCGACGACCTGCGCAGCGATGAAGCAAATCTTTCCCGTGCCGCTGCCCAGATCGAGGACCGTCTCGCCGGGTCGGAGATGCTGCGAGGGATCGCCGCAGCCGTAATCGCGCTCGATGACTTCGGCTGGGATGACCTTCAGATACTGCGGGTTGTATTCGATCGGGCAGCAGAGCGCGGGTTCGCAGCATTGCGCGCCCGATGAGTAGCGCTCCTTCACTGCGGATTCATGTTGAAGGGGAGTCATGATTTTGTAGCGAGAGTCGGTTCGGTGGCGAGAGGTCGTCCAGAGCGAAATATTCCCGAAGCAGCACCGACAATGGCAGGAAAGCGAAACAGCGCGAGGGGCGGGGGTTTAGGACATCGGGAAAATTTCGCATTCGACGGCTAAGAAACGCAACCGGTGGGGCATTGCCGAATCGCACGAACACTATGGACATCTCTCAGCACCAACCTTCCCTGAACGACTACTGCTTCAGCCGCCGCCAATTCCTGAATCGCTTCGGGATGGGTTTTGGCGCGCTGAGTCTCGCCAGCCTGCTCGGCAACAGCGCCCAGGCGGTCACCTCCTCCAACCTTTCACCGCTCGCGCCGCGTCCGTCGCAATTCCCGGGCAAGGCCAAGCGCGTGATTCACATCTTCTCGCAGGGCGGGCCGTCGCACGTGGATACATGGGATCCGAAGCCTTCGCTGGCGAAATATGCCGGCCAGGACGTGCCGGCCATCGGCGGCATGCCTCTGGCGACGCAGTTCAAATTCACGAAGCGCGGCAAGTCCGGTATCGAGGTGAGCGAGATCTTTCCGAAGATCGGCGAGTGCATTGATGACATCGCGGTCATCCGCTCGATGACCACGGACATCCCGTCGCATGAATTTGCGACGCTCGTGATGAATACGGGTTCGGGTCGCCTGGTGAAGCCCTCGATGGGCTCCTGGGTGCTCTACGGGCTTGGCTCGGAGAATCAGAATCTGCCCGGCTTCGTGGCGCTCGGTGGCGGGCTCGGTGGTGCGTCGAACTGGCGCTCGGCTTTCCTGCCCGGAGCCTTCCAAGGGACGCTCGTGAGCAACGTCAGCACGTCGCCCGACAAGATCATCGAGAACATCAAGAGCTATCACGCGAACCTTTCGCAGCAGCGAGAACAACTCGACCTGCTCAAGGGCTTGAACGAACTGCACTCCGCGACGCTCAAGAATGAGTCGGTGCTCGAGGCGCGCATCCAGTCCTTCGAACTCGCCTTCAAGATGCAGACCGAAGCGACGGATGTCTTCGATGTGTCGAAGGAGCCGCAGAATATCCGTGAGATGTACGGCGACAGCGATATCGGTCGCCGGATGCTCATCTCCCGCCGGCTCGTGGAAAATGGCGTGCGCTTTGTGCAGGTCTGGGCGGGTGGCTGGGATCACCACACGGACGTGAAGGGGAATCTCATCAAGCAAGCCGGCAACCTCGATCAGCCCGTCGGCGCGCTCCTCAAGGATCTCAAGCAGCGCGGCATGCTCGACGATACCCTCGTCGTCTGGGGCGGTGAATTCGGCCGCACTCCGCGCTTCGATCGCGGCGCCCGGGGCGAACCCGGACGTGACCATCATCACAAGGCCTTCTGCGCCTGGATGGCCGGCGGCGGCATCAAAGGCGGCCAGGTCTATGGCGCAACGGATGAGTTCGGCCAGGAAGTGGTCGAGGACAAAGTCCATGTCCACGATCTGCACGCGACGATCCTGAACCAGCTCGGGTTCGATCACGAGAAGCTCACCTATCGTTACAACGGCCGCGATTTCCGGCTCACCGACGTCTACGGGAATGTGGTGAAGGAGTTGGTCTCGTGAAGATTGCTTCCACTCTCTCGATCTCCTCACTTCTCCTCGCGGCTCTCGCCGGCGCCGCGTCCGCGGCAGCGCCGTCGGACCTCGCGCAGCTCGACTTCTTCGAAAAGAAGATTCGTCCGGTGCTCGCCGGGCAGTGTTACGAATGCCACAGCGCGACCGCGAAGAAAGTAAAGGGCGGTCTCCTGCTCGACACTCGTGACGGCGTGATGAAAGGCGGCGACAGCGGCAACGCGGTCGTCCCCGGCAAGCCGCAGAAGAGTCTGCTGCTTTCGACGATGAAGCATGAAGATCCCGACGAGGATCTCCACATGCCGCCGAAGAAGGACAAGCTGCCCGATGAAGTGATCGCCGACTTTGAGACGTGGATCAAAATGGGCGCGCCCGACCCGCGCGACGGCAAGGCCACGCGGCTCTCTTGGGATGCCGAGGCCGCAAAGAAACACTGGGCTTTCAAACCCATTAGCAAACCCGCCGTGCCGCAGGTCGCGGATAAGACCGGATTCGTCCAGTCACCGATCGACAACTTCGTCCTCGCGAAGCTCACAGAGAAGGGCCTCACGCCATCCCCGAAAGCGGACAAACACGCGCTCATCCGCCGCGTGACTTATGACCTCACCGGCCTGCCGCCGACGCCTGAGCAGGTCGATGCCTTTGTCGCCGATAACTCCCCGAAGGCTTTTGAGAACCTCGTCGATCGTCTGCTCGCCACGCCGCAATATGGCGAGCGCTGGGCGCGTCACTGGCTCGATGTCGCGCGGTACGCCGATACCACGGGCGACCGCCAGGCGAACAAGAGCCAGCCATTGCTCCCGCACGCGTGGACTTATCGCGACTACGTCATCGATGCGATGAACAAGGATCTGCCTTACGATCAATTCATCCTCGAGCAGATCGCCGCCGATCGCCTTCCGGAATCCAAGCAGGAGCCCAAGCGCCTCGCGGCCCTCGGATTCATCACCGCCGGCAAGACCTTCATGGGCAATCAGACCGAGATCATCGACGATCGCATCGACGTCGTGACGAAAGGTCTGATGGGCCTCACCGCCGCTTGTGCGCGCTGCCACGACCATAAGTTCGATCCCATCCCGACCAAGGACTACTACTCGCTCTACGGCGTCTTCAACAGCAGCGAGATGCAGGATCCGCTCCCGCTGATCGTCGATAAGCCGGAAGCCAATCCGCGCTATCAGGACTTCCTCGCCGAAATCGCGAAGGTGGACAAGGAGCTCGGACTCTTCACAGACAAGGAAGCCGCGCGGCGACTCACTGGAATCCTCGCAAAAGCGGGCGACTACATGCTGATGGCACAGGAGTCCGAGACCACGACCGACACGAAGAAGAAGGGGAATAACTTCCGCCTCGCCGCCCGCGAGCGCGGCCTTGACGCCGAGCTGTCGGCCATGGCGCTTTCGAAAATCAAGCCGCTCGCGAAAGCCGGGAAACCGGATCCGGTTTTCGGTCCGTGGGTTTCATTCACGAAACTTCCACCCGCAGAATTTACCGCTAAGGCGCCCGCTCTGGCTGCTGAAGTCTCCGCCTCGAAGGACGTGCATCCGCTCATCGCGAAAGCCTTTGCCGGCAAGCAGCCCGCTTCGCTGAAGGATGTGGGTGAGATCTACACGAGCGTCCTCGCCGAACTGCCGAAGCAGATGAAACTCAAACCCTATGTGGGCGGCAATGGCAGTATCCGGAATAACAACTTCGATTTCGAGAAAGTGAAGGA
>JANPIS010000460.1:0-1851 GCA_031425095.1 Chthoniobacteraceae bacterium | reverse complement strand
GCTCAGCAGATTTTGGAAAACGTGGCGCATGAGCGCGCGGTCGGCGTCGATGATGACGCCGGGCGCGATTTCGTGGGCGCAGCGCAGGCCCGCTTGCGCGCACAGGGCTTCGGCGTCTTCTACGAGGCGCGCGAGATCGGCGCTGAGGTCGTAACGTTCGCGCGTGAGCGGGAGTTTGCCGGCGTCGGCTTGCGAAAGCAGGAGCAGGCTTTGCGTGATGCCCTTCAGGCGCGCGCTCTCGCGGGCCAGCGATTCGAGCCGCTCGTGCTCGGCGGTGCCGGGCGGGCTCTCGCGCAGGGCGTCGTGCAGCGTGGCCTGCATCACGGCGAGCGGGGTCTTGAGTTCGTGCGACGCGTCGGCGGTGAAGCGCGCAGCCTGCTGGAAGCTCGCTTGAAGGCGATCCATCATGGCGTTGAGCACGGCGATGAGCTGGGAAAATTCGCGGTCGTCGTGCGGACCGGCGGGGATGCGGCGGTCGAGCGCGCTCGCGGTAAGTTGCTCGGCGGTGGCGATCACGCGATCGAGCGGTCGTGTCGCGCGTCCCGAGGTCCACCACGCGCCGAGTCCGGCCAGCGCGAGCCCGCACGCTCCGGCGGCGGCGTGCCAGCCGGCGAGCCGTCGGGCTTCGGAGTAGAAGTCGTGCAGCGAGAGACCGACGAAGACGGTGTAGTGCGGATTGGCAAACGCACCGAAGCGGCACTCGCCGCGCGCGGATTTCTCCGTGAAGAAAACCGGCGGACGCAGCTCGGGCATCTGCGGACGCCGGGTCGCGGAATCGCCAGGGCCCCCGACCGCGGGCCGACCGCGCAGCGCACCCTCCGGGCGCGTGGCGATGCCGGGATCGCCCTGGGGCATGTAGCGCCGGAGCGTCGCATCGTCCGCTGCCGGAGGATCACTCGTCGCGAAGAGCAGCGTTGCCTCCGCGTCGTTCAGCTTCACGATCACCGCATGCGTCGCGGGAGCCTCGCGGCTTTCGCCAAGGACTCCGCGCACCGCCCGGCGGAAATCCGCCTCGGTGCTGCGCGGCGTGAGCGCGCTCCAGAGTCGGCGCGCGGATTCCGTGATGCGCAAATCCACCGTGCGCGCGAGTTGCCGCCGCGCAAACCACCACGATCCGGCGCCGAAGATCGCGAGCACCACGCCCGCGACGAGCATCGTCTGCACGGCGAGCCGCGTGCGAAAACTGCGTCGCGATCCGGCGCTCATTTTTCCCCGAGCGCGTAGCCGGCGCCGCGCACGGTGCGGAGCAGCTTCGGCTCGCGATCCCGGTCGATCTTCGCGCGCAGCCGCTGGATGTACACCTCCACGAGATTGCTCTCGAGATCCATGTCGTAGCCCCACACATGCTCGTAGATCTGCACGCGACCGAAGACGCGGCCCGGCGAGCGCATCAGGAACTCCAGCAGCTCAAACTCGCGCGTCGAGAGTTCGATCTCCGCGGCGTCGCGCGTGACTTTCCGCGCGAGCAGATCCATCGCGAGATCGCCCACGCGGAGCAGATGCGCCGGTTCGCCCGCGTGCCGCCGCACCACGGTGCGGAGCCGCGCGGCGAGTTCTTCGACGAAGAAAGGCTTCGTGAGGTAATCGTCCGCACCGAGATTCAGGCCCTCGATTTTCTCCGGCAAAGCGGAGCGCGCGCTCAGGAGGATCACCGGAACTGTGTTCCGCCGCTCGCGCAGCGCGCGCAGGATGCTCAGGCCGTCGCGGCCCGGCAGCATGATGTCGAGCACGAGCGCGTCGTAAGGGGTCTCGATCGCGCGGCGGAAGGCTTCGTCGCCATCGGCCACGGCATCCACGGAGATGCCCAGCTCCTCGAGACCCTTCTTGGCAAAGGCGAGGAGCTTGGCCTGG
>JANPIS010000459.1:0-3897 GCA_031425095.1 Chthoniobacteraceae bacterium | reverse complement strand
TGCTGATACGTCTCCAGCAGTGCGACGTAGAGGCGCGGGAGCGCGGTGCCGGAGCCATTCAGCGTGTGGCAGAACTGATTCTTGCCGTCCTCGCCTTTGAAGCGCAGCGCCATGCGGCGGGCCTGGAAGTCGCCGAAGTTCGAGCAGCTCGAGACTTCGAGATACGCGTTTTGTCCCGGCGCCCAGACTTCGATGTCGTAAGTCTTCGTCGAGCCGAAGCCGAGGTCGCCGGTGCAGAGCTCGATGACCCGGTAGTGCAGGCCGAGGAGTTGCAGCACCTTTTCCGCGTCGGCGGTGAGCGATTCGAGTTCGGCGAAGCTCGTCTCGGGGCGCGTGATTTTCACCAGCTCCACCTTGTCGAACTGATGCGTGCGAATCAGCCCGCGTGTGCCGAGTCCGGCGGCGCCGGCCTCGCGGCGGAAGCACGGTGTGTAGGCCGTGTAGCGGAGCGGGAGTTGCTCGAGCGCGAGGATTTCTTCGCGGTGGAGATTGGTCACCGGCACCTCGGCGGTGGGCACGAGGTAAAGTTCGTCGTCTTTGCAGCGGTACTGCTGCTCTTCAAATTTCGGGAGCTGGGTAGTGCCAACGAGCGCCTCGGCTTTCACGAGCAGCGGCGGGCTGATCTCGTAGTAGCCGTGCGCGCGGGTGTGCAGATCGAGCAAGAATTGAATGAGCGTGCGGAGCAGTCGCGCGCCGAGTCCCGTGTAGAGGGCGAAGGCGCTGCCGGTGATCTTCGCGGCGCGCTCGAAATCGAAGAGCCCGAGCGTTTCGCCGAGCTCGATGTGGCTCTTCGGCGCGAAGCTGAAGGCGGGCTTTTCGCCCCACACGCGGAGGACGGGATTTTCCTCGGCGGAATGCCCGACCGGGCAGGCGTCGTGGGGAAGATTCGGGACGTTCAGGAGCAGCGTGCGCTGCGCGGCCTCGAGCTGTTTTGCTTCGTCTTCGAGCTGCGCGATTGCTTCGCCCATCGCGCGCACTTCGGCCTCGATCGCCGTGGTGTCCTCGCCTTTGCCCTTCTTCGCACCGATCTCTTTGCTGATCCGTTTGCGATCCGCCTGGAGCTGCTGGAAGCCGGTCTCGGCCACGCGCCGCCGCTGATCGCACTCGAGGATTTCATCGACCGCAGACGTGAGTTTGGGACTGCGCGTCGCGAGACGCTGCTTCACAAATTCGGGATTTTCGCGGAGGAGCCGGATGTCGAGCATGGGGTGGTGAGGCTAGGTGGTCGGCGTGGTTCCGGCAAGCCGGGCGGCGAGCGGAGAGGGAGCTTGTCAGCAGAGGTGGCGGAGCCTAAGCACTGACGAACTTCGGATCCTTCCCGATCCCTCCAAAACCCACCGCTCTACTGCCATGAAAACCCTGCTCCGTGTGATCCTGCTCACCTTCCTGCTCTCGGCGTGCGCCTTCGCCCAGGGGTTCCGCAGTAGCGTCAGTTTTACCGATGCGGAGAAGGCGGCGCACGCACGCCACATCGGGACGATCACGAAAGTCTCGCGGCAGTATCTCGAAGACACGATGAAGGAGCACCTCGCCTTTTTCCGGAGGCATCGGGTGTCGAAATTCTACGGCGACCGCAATCTCGCGCTCGATACGCGCTCGGAGCGGATCGCGGCGTTGCGGGCCGCGGGCGCGCCGACATCGCTGGTCGATCAATTGCAGCCGACGAGTTGCATCGGGCTCACGATCGGCGCGCTGGGGAAGGGCTTCGGTGCGCCTGGCGATCCGGCGCTCGCGACGGCCTGGGCGAAAATCCTCGCCTATACGCGGGCGAACGATCTCGACGGCTGTGCGCTGCTCAATGCCCTGCAGAAACTCGGCTGGCGCATCGCCTACTGGAATCCGGAGCCGCAGAACAACGCGCTCTGGGATCGCCAGGATGGCACCCGCAAGAGCCGGGGTTGGCACGCCTATCGGTACTCCACGGTGATGAATCGCAACACATACTACTTCAACAAGGTGGACGACAAATCGCTGCTCGTCGGCTTTGGCACCACGGTGCCGGGCGCTTTCCGCAGCGTCCCGTTTTTTGTCGGCGTGGCGCACACCGGCTACCACGTCTTCCCGGGGTTCAAAGGTGAGGTGATCGAGGCGCACTCCACCCGCCGCCTCGACTCGGTGGATAATCTGGAGGAGAGCGCCTTCAATCCGCTGGCCACGGGTGGCGGTCCGCGCTGGACGCGGACGGAACTCTATCGATCCGGGCTGGTCGGCATCCCGCCGAAGTAAAGCACGTCGGGCTCCTCATCGACTGGCGGCCATCGCGCGTTCGATGAGGAGCGTCGCGAGGTGCTGGGTGGCTTCGTCGAGCGCCGCGTTGGCTTGCTTGAGCGATTGCGCGCCGCGTGCGGCGATCGCTTTCTCCACCGTGGCGACGCGCTCGGCGATCAAGGCGCGCCCGGCGTCATCCAGCGCGTCACCCACTTGCGCGAGGGCTTTCTGCACGGCGGGGAGGAGTTCGTCGGACTTCAGCTTCGCCTCGATGAAGATGCGGTCGTTCACGTCTTCGAAGGCGTGCTCCAGGGACTCTTCGAGCATCTTCTCCACCGCCTCGTCACTCACATCGATCGCGCTGGTCATGGGCACGATCTTCTCCCGGCCCGTGCTCGTGTCGCGGGCGAGCACGTGGAGGATTCCGCTGGCGTCGATCTCGAATTGCACGCCGACGCGGGCCTTGCCTTTCGGCGCGGGCTCAAACTCAAGTTCGAACTGCCCGAGCGGCCAGTTGTCGCGCGCCAGTTCGCGTTCGCCTTGCAGCACTTTGATGAGCATCGCGCGCTGACCCGCGACGGCATTCGTGAACATCTCGCCGGCCTTGAGTGGAATGGTGGAATTGCGCGGGATGATCACATTCATGAGTCCGCCGAAGGTCTCGATGCCGAGCGAGAGCGGCGTGACGTCGAGCAGCACGACGTTCTGCACGGAGCCGTCGAGGATGCCGGCCTGGATCGTGGCGCCGAGGGCGACGGCTTCGTCGGGGTTTTGCGAAATGTTCGGCTCGCGGCCAAAGATCGAGGCGACGATTTCGCGCACGAGCGGCATGCGCGTCTGGCCACCGACGAGGATCACTTCGTCGAGATCGGCAGGCGTCAGCTTTGCGTCGGCGAGGGCGCGCCGGCAGTGCTCGCGGGCGCGCTCCACGATGGGCCGCGCGATGCGCTCCAGCTCGGCGCGAGTGAGCCGATACACGAGGCTTTCGCCACTCGCGGCAAATGGCAGCGCGATCTCCACCGCCCCCTCGGCCGAGAGGCGATGCTTCGCCTCGACGACGGCGTCGCGCTTCTGCCAATCGGAGAGCGGCAGTTGGCAATCCGCAATCAGCGCCCGGTCGATGTCGTCGCCGCCGAGGCGCGTGTTGCCATTCGTCGCGAGCACCTGGAAGACGCCCTCATTGAGCTCGAGGATCGAGATGTCGAAGGTGCCGCCGCCGAGATCGAAGACGGCGATGCGGGAGCGGTCGCGGAGTTTGTCGAGGCCGTACGCGAGGGCGGCTGCGGTGGGTTCATTGACGATGCGCTCGACGGTGAGGCCCGCGAGTTCGCCCGCGCGCTTGGTGGAGGTGCGCTGGGCGTCATTGAAGTAGGCGGGCACGGTGATGACGGCGCGGGTGACGGTGGTGCCGAGCGCGCGCTCGGCGTCGGTCTTGAGTTTGCCGAGGACGAGGGCGGAGATCTCCTCCGGCGTGTAGTCGCGGTCGCGGAGGCGGAGGCGGACGGGTTCGCCCCGCGCGCCGGTGAGGGCGTAGCTCACGTCGTCTGCTTCCTCCCCGATACGGCGCCCGAGGAAGCGCTTGACGGAGTAGGCGGTGTGCGTGGGATCGAGGGCGCGCATGCGCTCGGCGGCGCGTCCGACGAGCGGAAACCCTTTGGTGGGAAAATGCACGACGGAGGGCGTGAGCCG
>JANPIS010000458.1:0-4789 GCA_031425095.1 Chthoniobacteraceae bacterium | reverse complement strand
ATCGGTCTCGTGGAGCAGCCAGTCCTGAAAGAAGTGGCCTTGCACATGGATGATTTTTCCGAGATCGCCGCGCTGGACCATCGCGCGCATCTGGAGCACGGCGGGGAAGAAGCGGCACATGTAGTTCACGGCGAAGACCGGAGCGCCTTTGCGTTTCGTCGCGGAGACGACGCGGGCGGTTTCGGCCGTGGTCATGCCGAGGGGCTTTTCACAGACGACGTGTTTGCCGGTGGCAAGTGCCGCGAGGGCCTGCTCGACGTGGGCTTTGTTCGGCGAGGTGATGTGGACGACATCGACATTCGGCGACGCCAGTAGGGCCCGGTAGTCGTAGTCGCCGTAGATCTCGGGGATGCCCCACTTTTCCGCCGTGGCTCGGGCGGAGGCGTCGGAGCCGCAGATGGCGGTGACCTGCACGCCCAGGCGCTTGAGCGCCTCGATATGGACGGGGCCGATGAAGCCGGTGCCGATGACGCCGGCGCGGAGAGAAGTGAGAGTCATGGTCGTAGCGTGCCGCGCGACGCCGAGTTCGGAAAGCGGATCTGGGCGTTCCGAAGTCCGCTATCCGCTTTCCGAAATCCGCTTCCCACGTTTCACTGTCCGTGTGCGCGACCGACCCTTTGTCACTGCGAATTTCGCCCTCACTTGGGATGCGCGCATCTCGACGCGGAAGCGCACGCCGTCGGACTTCTCCTCGAAGCGCGACAAGCACCGGCTGCTCGAGATCCGCTCCGCATGCGATGCGATCCTCGTGAGCGCGGCGACGCTGGCGGCGGATAACATGTCGATGGGCCTGCCGGACGCGAAGCTGCGGGCCGCCCGCCGCGCGCGCAAACAGGCCGAATATCCGTTGCGGGTCGTCGTCACGCGCTCGGGCCGCATCGATCCGAAGCTCCGGATTTTCACGCAGACCTTCTCCCCGATCGTGATCTTCTCCACGACGCGGATGCCCGCGCGGGTCCGCGAGGCCCTGGCGCCGCAAGCCGATGTCTGGCTTTACGAGGGCGACTCCGTGGACTTCGCGGATTTGCTCCTCACCCTGCGCCGTGAGTATCGCGTGCGCCGACTCGTGTGCGAAGGCGGGTCGCAGATCTTTCGTGCGCTGCTCGAGGCGGGATTGATCGACGAGATTCACGCCACGCTCTGTCCGCGTATTTTCGGCGGTACCGAGGCGCCGACGCTCACCGGTCCGGCGGGTGACTTCCTACCGCACGGCGTGCCGCTCCAGCTGCGGAAAATGGAGGTACACGGCGGCGAGTGCTTCCTCCAGTATCGCGTGTCGAAGCGTGGCTGAGTGCAGCCAGCACAGGCCCCGGCGTCGTAACGAACTCCGGCGGGAAATGCCCGACCCATCTCCGCCACACTCCATCCCTCCCACTCTTGCACACCGCGACCGCCATTCAGATCGCCGCTCCGCGTGAACGTGTCTTCGACGCCGTCCACGATCTCGCCCGCTGGCCGGAAGTCCTGCCCCACTACCGGTTCGTCCGGACGCTCGGCAAAGGCACGCGGGGGAGCATCGTGCAGATGGCGGCGACGCGCTCGGGCATTCCGATTTCATGGGTTTCCGAATACTGGAGTGATGCGCGGACGCTCGAGCTGCATTTCCTCCATCTGCGCAAGTGGACGAAGGGGATGAAGGTCGTGTGGACGCTGACGCCGACGCGCGATGGCACGCGCGTGGAGATCGTGCATGACCTGCGCTTTCGCATCCCCGCGCTGGCCTGGCTCGCCGAGCCGATCATCGGCGGCTTTTTCATCGACCATATTGCCGGGCAGACACTCGCGACCTTCAAGCAGCAACTCGAACATGCGAGCGCACCACGGGATGCCGCGCCGAAGTCTGGCGCTAACTGAACCCGACTCCGATGTCCCATCCCACTCCTGCTCCACACCGTCGTCGCGTCGTCATCACCGGCATTGGCCCGATCTCCTGCTGCGGGATCGGCAAAGACGCGTTTTGGAGTGCGATCCGCGCGGGGCATAGCGGGATCGCGCGCATCGAGGGTTTCGACACGAGCGAATTCAAGGCGCACAACGGTGGGGAGATTCGCAACTGGGATCCGACTGCATTCTTCCCGCCGCACCGGCTGAAGCGGCTCGATCGCTACGCGCAATTCAGCGTTGCCAGCGCGCTGCTCGCGCTCGAAGACGCGAAGCTGCCATGGAGCAAGGAGGCGCCGCAGGCGCGCACGGGCGTGAGCTTTGGCACCGCGCTGGGTGGAATCAGCGGCGCGGAATCGGAGCACGCGCACTTTTTGAAAAAGGGCAATCGCGGGGTGAATCAGACGCTCGCGCTTCAGGTCTTCGGTGGCAGTGCGCACTCGAATATCGCGATCGAATGCGGCTTCCGCGGCCCCGGCACGACGAACTCGAACTCCTGCGCGAGCGGCGTGGTCTCGGTCGGGGAAGCGATGCGCTACATCCGCGACGGGATGGCCGATGTGTTCGTCGCCGGTGGGGCGGAGGCGCCGCTTTCGCCGCTCAGTTTCGGGGCTTTTGACTTCATCAAGACGATGTCGCGCTGGAATGGTGAACCTGCGGCGCAGGCGTGCCGGCCCTTCGATCTAGAGCGCGATGGATTTGTCATGGGCGAGGGCGGGGCCTCCGTGGTGGTGGAGGAATACGAACACGCGCTCCGGCGCGGGGCGCACATCTATGCAGAGGTGCTCGGTTATGCGCTGAACAACGAAGCCTTTCACATGACCACGCCACTCCCGGGCGGTGCGTGCGTCATTCGCTGCATGGAGGAGGCACTCGCCGACGCCGGTGTCGCACCGGCGCAGATCGATTACATCAATGCCCACGGCAGCGGTACGCAGGCCAACGAGGCGAACGAGGCGCACTGCATCAAACACGTCTTCCGCGACTGCGTGAAGGTGCCGCCGACGAGTGGCACCAAGCCCTTCACCGCGCATCCGCTCGGTGCGACGGGGGCGATGGAGACAGCGATCTGTGCCCTGGCCATCGACGACAGCTACATCCCGCCCACGCTGCACTACCGGACGCCCGATCCGGTCTGTGACCTCGACGTGGTGCCGAATGTCGGTCGTGCCCAACCGGTCCGGTTTGCGCTGAACAACGCCTTCGGCTTTGGCGGCATCAACGCCTGTCTCGTGCTCGGCAAGCTCCCGCCGGGTTAGGGAGTGACGGTGGTGATCACCGTCGTCGTTGGCGGAGGCGTCGAAGGACGCGGAGTCGTGGGCGGCGGCGCGCCAGTGCTCGCGGTGATGGCGATGCGCCCCGTGCCGTTCTCGCCAGTATAGACGCCTGCTCCACGCCCGGGTGCCGTGCTCGAAGTGCCTTGAATGAGAACCCCCGTGCCCTTGATCCGACGGTCATCCGTCGAGCCGGTGAAGGACGTGGTGAAGCGCCCGCTTTCAGGATCGATCTTCACCTTTAGCCCTTCGGTGTCGCGATCGACCACCGTCACCTTGTCGTTGTGATCCACCCGTAGCTCACGGGTAAAAGTTTCAGCCGCATTGCCGCCGCTCACGGCCAGGGTCAGCTTTCGTCCGCCGCTGCCTGTAGCTCCCTCAATGGCGCGCTTGCCGGCCTGAGGTGGAATGTAACGCGCGCCGCCAGCGGTGCGTTGGATGTCAAAGCCGTCCGCGAACGGTCCGCTGCCGCCGGGCTCGCGCGCGACGCGGAGTGCACCGCTCACCGTCGTGCCGAGGGTGAGCGTGCCGGCGACGCGCGAGCGTTTGGGATCGTCGTAGAAAGTGACCACGGTGCCGCCGCTCTCGATGCCGAGCACACCGCTCGTGGAGAAAGAGCGCCCGTCTGGCAGCCGGCCCTTGATCCGAGCCACGCCGTCCTCGGCCAGTTTCAACGTGGCCCAACCGGTCCCCGCCGGTTCAGCTCCGTTATTGGCCGCGTCGCCCGTACTCGTGCCGCCCGGAAACTCGATGGTGTATCGGCCGGCGCGTTTGGCACGTTCCGTCGGGCTGGCTTCGGTGGTGCGAGCAGAGGACGTCCAGCGGCCGTCGCCGAAGTCGATGTCGAGTGCCGTCGCGGTTCCGCTCTGCGTCGTCTTCAGCGCGAGCGGGACGTTCTCGCCATCGATCTTCACCGAGCCGCGGAAGGTGCCATCAGGCCCGATGACACCGGAGAGCGATTGCTTTTCGCCGTCCACGACGACCGTGCCGGTGAACGCGCCCGACTCGCTGGCCGAGATCTTGAAGTAGCCGATGGCGTTGCCGTCCTTGTCCACAAGCACGCCGCCATGGTTCCCGGAGAGCAGCACGCCATAGGCGCGGATAGTCACCGTCGCCGTGACCGCCGGAGTGGCGGAGTAGCCGTCGCTCAGCGTGTAGGTGAGCGTATCCGAGCCGCGGAAATTTTCGCCTGGATCATAGACGATCCGCGAAGCGTCCTGAGTGATGAAGGCAACCCCCTTCGCCGCGGTCCCCACTGCGATGACCAGCAGCGGATCCTTATCCTCATCGCTGTCGTTTTTCAGCACATCAAGCGTCGTCGTGCGCCGGCCGGTGATGTTAAGCGTGTCGGCCTTGGCGACGGGCTTCACGTTGGTGAAGAAGGTCTTCGTGCCGGAGAACGCGTCTGGTTCCATGGCCGACCTGAAGGTGAGGCGGAAAGCGAAGGTCCTGTCGCGAGTCGGGACCGAGATCTCGGTCGTCAGAGGAAACGCGTCTTCGCTGCCGGTGATCGGCCACGTCTTCAATGAGGCGGCGGCGGTTGCCGCTACCGAGGTGCCCTCTGAATACTCGAAGAGCGCTGTGCCGACCTTGCCATTCGCGGTGATCTTCGCATTCAGCGTGGCCTTGCCACC
>JANPIS010000457.1:0-4172 GCA_031425095.1 Chthoniobacteraceae bacterium | reverse complement strand
CGGTAGGCGGTCGCTCCGAGACCGTTCGGTTCATAGCGGATGATCGGCTGCCCGTGGCTCGGGGCCTCGCCGAGGCGAACGCTGCGCGGGATCACCGTGCGATAGAGCAGTTCGCCGAAGTGCGTCTGCACTTCATTGATGACCTGCGTCGCGAGGTTATTCCGCATGAACATGGTCATGACGATGCCGCCGATGGTCAGTTCGGGATTCGCGCCGCAGTCGCGGATCTGCGCGACGACGTGGTGAATCTTCGAGAGGCCCTCGAGGGCAAAATACTCGCACTGGAGCGGAATCAGGAGTTCGTCCGCGGCGGCCAGCGCATTGGTCATGAGGATGCCGAGCGAAGGCGGGCAATCGAGCAGGATGTAGTCGAAAGGCGCGTCAGTGCGCAGTTCCTGCAGGGCGGTGCGCAGCCGAGTGAGATGATCTTCCGCACGCGCCACCTCGACCTCGGCGCCTGCGAGATCCAGGTCGCCGGCGACGAGGAAAAGATTCTCCCAGCGCGTCGGGATCACTTTCTCTGCAATCCGGCCATCGCCGAGCAGCGGCCCATACACGCTCTGGCCCTCGATGCCTTCGAAACCGAGGCCACTCGTCGCATTCGCCTGCGGGTCGAGGTCCACGAGGAGCACCCGCTGGCCGCGATCGGCGAGGCAGGCGGCGAGATTCACGGAAGTCGTGGTCTTGCCGACGCCACCTTTTTGATTGGCGACCGCGATGATTTTCATGGGCGGCGGAGTGTAGGCAGGCAGCAGCGGATGGGAAGCGGAAGAAGTTGAGAGTTGCGGGCCGAGTGCCGAGAGTCCGGCCTGCCGCGGCTTGGCCGTCGCCCCACGCGAGAGCGCCGCCCCATCGTCCATTCACTCCCAACTTTTCCTCGTCCTCTGATTCCAATTACCGAACGTTTTCTCTCCGAATGCGGCGGCTGGCAGGCGTTGCGCGAGGCGCGCTCGATCCACGACGCTGGACGCGTTCTGGAGGTGAGCTACACGCCGCCGACGTTGCAGGGCCGCGTGAAGACGGCGGACTCGGAGGTGCGCGCGGGGCTGAAGATTCTTTCGGCGTCGAATGTGGAGAATCTCTGCACCTGCCGGGAATCGCGCCGTGAAGGGCGAATCTGCGCGCACTCGCTGGCGCTGGGGCTGGAAATCGCCAAACCGAAGCCGGAAGCGGCGGCACCTTCGCCCGCAAAAACCGCTTCGCCGGCTGCCGCGCAGCCGAAACAGTCTGACGGACCACAATTATCGACCGAGCAGGGGATCCCAGCCACTTTCCAAGTCATCCTGCCGCCGGATTTCCCAGCTTCGTGGGAAAAAGGCAGCGTCATGGTGTGCTTCGAGGCGCAGGTGGAAGGCCGTCGAGTAATGCTTCAAGCGCTGGACAAGACGAAGACCTACTGCGTGGATCTGTACGATCTGGCGCTGGCGGCGAAGCTCAGCAGTGTCGTGGGGCAGTTGCCCGGCGTCGTATCGCTGCCGCGAGAAGCTTTCCTCGACCTCCTCAGCGCCCTCGGCGGGAGGCCGCGCGTGAGCTTCGGGCGGGATGTTCCAGCAATTATAAGCGGGCAGGGGGCCGCGCTGGATTCGGCGCCTCCAGTCACGGCGCGCATCCTGACCGCTGGTCCGCACGTCTGGTTGCTGGACGGCGCAAAATTCACCCCGATTCAAGCCATTCGCGCCGCGGTGGCTCCCGCGAATACCGTCGCGCCGGCCGTGGTGCCCGACGCATTCCTCCTGAAGCTCGAGGGCTCGCTGAACCATCTCGCCGGCGAGCTGGCCGTGCGTTACGGCGACCGCACGACGACGCTCGACGGCCACTGCACCGTGGGCAGCGCAACCGCCGAGGCTGCCGCGCTCGATCGACTGCGCGCCTCGGGCTTTGCCGGACCTGACGCCCGCGGCCAGCTCGTACTCAAGGGCGAGCCGAAGATCCTCGCGTTTTTCGCCCGCGATCTGCCGCGGCTGGAAAAGGAGTGGCAGGTCGAAATCGGCTCGCGCTTTGAGCACGTGACCCGCGACGTCGAGCGGATCGCCCCACGCCTGGAGATCCGCAGCTCCGGGGAAAACTGGTTCGATCTGCAATTCGAGCTCGGCACCGCGGATGGCGAGCGTTTCTCCGCAGCCGAAATCCAGCGGCTCCTGCAGTCTGGCCAGACCTCGGTGAAGCTAAAGAATCGAAAGGTCGCGGTCTTCGACCCGGCGATGCTGGATGAATTTTCGGAGGTCCTGCGCGACTGCGAGCCGCAACAGCGCCAGCCGGGGACGTATCGCATCGACCGCCGGAATGCCGCCTATCTGGCCGAGACCGCCGCGAGCCAGGGCCTCGACGTGCAGGCCGATCCGGCCTGGAAACGGCTGACCGGCGGGCAGGGTGCCTCGCTGAGTCCGATTCCGCTCGGCCCACTCGAAGACGTGCTCCGACCGTATCAGAAGCAAGGCGTCTATTGGCTTAACTTCCTTTCGAACAATGGACTGGCCGGCATTCTTGCGGACGAAATGGGATTGGGAAAAACGGTCCAGGCGCTCGCATTCCTCCGCACGGTGAAGGGTCGTTCGCTGGTCGTCTGTCCCGCTTCGCTCGTCTTCAACTGGCAGCGCGAAGCCGCGCGTTTCGCCCCGGAACTCCGCGTCACCGCCATCGTAGGTGCCGATCGCCACGCCGGGGACATTGACGCCAATCTGCTAATCACGAGCTATCCGCTGTTGCGCCGGGATTCTGAGCGGTATCGGAACGAGGAATTCGCCGCCGTGATTCTGGACGAGGCACAGCACATCAAGAATCCCGACACCCAGAATGCCCAAGCCGCCTTCGCCTTACGCGCCCGGAGTCGATTCGCCCTCAGCGGCACGCCGATCGAGAATAGCGTCCGCGATCTCTGGTCACTGATGAATTTCCTCATGCCGGGCTACCTCGGAAACCGGCAGGATTTCCGCGACCGCTACGAAAGGGAGATCGAGTCCAATCCCACCGGCCCGGCCCAAAAACGCCTCCAGCGCCGACTGCGACCATTTGTGCTTCGCCGACTGAAGCGCGCCGTTATCGCGGAGCTTCCGGATAAAATCGAGGAAGTCGCTTATTGCGAGCTTAATGAGCCTCAGAAGAAACTTTACTCAGGATTGTTGCAGTCCGCCCGCAAGCAGACCGAGGAGCTCGCCACCGCCGGCAATCAAGGCAAGGCCCGGATGCTCGTGCTCACGGCGCTTTTGCGCCTCCGACAGGTCTGCTGCGACCCGGCGCTCCTTGGCCAGGATCCGCAGAATCCCGGCGAGATCGCCGCCAAGGTCGAACTTCTGGAGGAATTGCTCGCCGAAGCCATCGACGGCGGTCACCGGGTGCTCGTTTTCAGCCAGTTCGTCACCATGCTCCGCATCCTCCAGGACCGCCTGAAGGCGAGCGACATCCCGTACTGCTATCTGGATGGCCAGACGAAGAATCGCGCTGCCGAAGTGGACCGATTCCAAGCCGGCCAAACGCCGGTTTTCCTCATCAGCCTCAAGGCCGGCGGCACTGGCCTGAATCTGACCGCAGCCGACACCGTGATCCATTTCGACCCGTGGTGGAATCCCGCCGTCGAAGCCCAGGCCACTGACCGGGCCCACCGGATCGGCCAGGAAAAAGTCGTCACGAGCTACAAACTGATCGCGCGGGACACCGTGGAAGAAAAGATCCTGGCACTGCAGAAGCGAAAGCAGGCCATGCTCGACGCATCCTTGGAGAGCGAACAGCCGCTCATGGAAGAGCTGACCCTCGACGACATCCGTGAACTCCTCGCGTAGCGCCGCGCGCTCAGATCGGCTCCCGCAGACGCATCGACCAGCAGAGCAATGTGAACAACTGGCAGGAATTTCGCGCTCGGATTCAGGGCAGGCGAATTCTCCACAAGTTGTTCACAGCCAGGCAATCCACGCCGGCAGAGCGGGATATCTATAACATATGACAATATATGTCATATAAATTGTCAGGGTGTTGGTGTCGGTTCGGTATGGAAATACGGATCCGCGCGCACTGCTCTCGTCACTCCACCCCAACTACCCACCACCGAGGATCTTTTCCCGCCACCGCCGCACGCTCATCACGTCAAACCGCTCGCCCTCGAAAACGATCTGCTTCACCGGCTTCGTGCCGTTCGCGCTTTCGCGCTGGAGCACGCTCGATATTTCCATCCAGCGCAC
>JANPIS010000456.1:0-7993 GCA_031425095.1 Chthoniobacteraceae bacterium | reverse complement strand
ACGCCGGAGGAAAAGGCGCGATTTGACGAAGCGGCCGAGTACTCGAAAGCGGCGAATGGCCTCTCGCTCGTCGTGATGCGCAAAGGGGAGATCATCTACGAGGACTACGCGCCGATCTGGAATGCCGACAAACCGCACCTGCTCGGCATTGGGACGATGTCTTTCGTCGGCGTGCTGGCCGCCTGCGCGGCGCACGACAAAATCCTCACGTTCGATGAAAGAGTCTCGGACACGCTCGTCGAGTGGAAGGACGGCGGGGACAAGGAGAAGATCACCATCCGCCAGCTCCTCGGCATGTGCGGCGGGATCGAGGGCACCAATCCCATGAACGCCATGCCGACCTTTCGCCTCGCCGTCATGCTGTCCGATCTCACTGCGGCCCCCGGTGAACGTTTCTCGATGGGGCCGGTTCCCGCGCATTGCTTTGGCGAACTGTTGCGTCGCAAGCTGGCGCCGCAAAATCTTGGGGTCGGCGACTACCTCGAGCGCCGCCTGCTCGCACCGATGGGCTTGCGCATTGGATTCTGGCGCCGGGATACGGATGGCGATCCGATCCTCTACTCTGCCGCTTTCCTCACAGCTCGGGAGTGGGCAAAGCTCGGGGAACTCGTCCGCACCGGTGGGAGTTGGAAGGAGCGAAGGCTCATTCGCGAAGAACATCTGGCGCAGTGCCTCGAGCCGCAGCCAGCCCAACCTGCTTTCGGGCTCGGCTGGTGGCAGCTCGGGGTGGACGATCCCGCAGTCACGGTGATCGTCGAGGGTCGTGCGGATCGCGTGGTGAAATCGACCGAACCGAAAAAGCCACCGTTTACGATCCCGCCGAAGACATTTGCTGCGATGGGCAAGGGAAAGCAGCGCTGCTACGTGATCCGTTCGAGCCAGATGGTGGTCGTGCGCATGGGCGACACGAGCCTGAAGGAATTCACCGACAGCGAATTCCTCGCTCGCTTGCTGGGGCGCTAAGCCGGCGACCGATTCCCGCCAGCAGTCCGCTCTCGGAGAGAGTCTGGAGAGGGAGCTTCCTCCGATCGTGTCTTCAGGAGGCCGGCAGATCGGACGCAATGCGGTTTTGTAGATGCGCTGTAACCGACGCCGGAGAGCCGGCGAACAACGCGACGGTCGTTCTCCGCGGGGAAAAAATCTCTTGCGGACTCAACCATTCGGGCACCTCCTTGAGGCGGTAAACAAATGTGCAACCAACGTTTCAAACGCGTGTTGTTTACTGAGTTGATCGTCCCCCTATTTCCTGTGCGTATGAAGAACCGGCCCTGCCTCAAACTCCTCGCAGTTTTCTTCCTCTGTGGCGCTGCGCTCAGCGACCTTGCGTCCGCGCGAACCGACTTCGACTCCGACGGCTATGATGACGTGTGGCAGCGCATCCACGGAGTGACCGTCGGTTCATTCCCTCTCACCGGTGACGCCGACGGGGATGGGAACACGAACTTTACCGAGAGCGAAGCCGGGACCGACCCGCGCAGCGCACTGTCGACGCTGCGAATTCAATCCATCACCAAAGTCGGGGCGGACGTCGTGATCAGCGCTGCCACGGTAAACCTGAAACGCTACCAGCTCCAGAGCAGCGCGAGCCCCGGTGGGCCGGTCTGGGCGGATGAAGGTTCACCAGTGACGGGCAACGGCGCGTTGCAAACCTTCACGAGCCCGATCAGCGGTGTTCAAAAGTTTTACCGTGTCGTGGTGCAGGATCAGGACACCGACGGCGATAGCGTCTCGGATTGGGCGGAGTCGCTCATGGGCACGGACGCGGGCCTTGCGAGCAGCCCGGGGAATGCGTCCGGCGGCGCGGCGACGGACGGTGATACCTTGCGGAGCCTGCTTTCGATCACCACCTCAGTCCCCGGGGCGTCTGCTTACGAAAAGGGACCGACTTCCGCCCAAGTGCGGCTCACGCGCAGCTTTGGGACGATGCCGCTGACCGTGCCCGTGGTGCAGAGTGGATCCACCGACCCGACCAAGGGCTCGGCGTCGCCATCCGACTTCACCTTATCCGGGGTGGCTGCGAACAGCGTCACTTTCGGAAGCGGTGTCCCATTCAAAGACATTTTCGTGAATCCCGTCCTCGACGCTGCCGCAGAAGTGCCGGAGACCCTGAAGCTGACCATCGTCCTGCCCGGGGTGCCGGCCACCCCCACGTCGCCCGCCGCCACGGTGCAGATCAAAGATGCCGCGCCGACCGTGGATAATCGACGCCTTTACGTAGCCTACCTCGGACGGGAGGCGGGCGTGGCGACCACCGCCACGGGCATCGCGACCGCCTTAGTCAATGGCGACAACGACCAGGCCGCTGTGAGCCTCACCTTTAGCAATCTCTCTTCCGTGCAAAACACGGCCTATATCCGTTACGCCGCCAACTCCGGAGAAGTGGAACTCATCCCGAACGGTCAGGTCAGCGGTTATCCGTGGAATATTCGCAGTAAACAAACGCTGATCACGGATCAGGCGATGCTTGACGCCCTCTCCGCCGGGCAGCTCTACGTGAGCGTCTCGAGCGCGGACTTCTCCGGCGGGGAAATCCGCGGCACCTTCCAACTCGCCAGTGGTTCGATCGCCGATCCCCCGGTTCCGCCGGATCCACCGGTTTTCGGGACTACCGAGTTCCCGAATCTCGCCGCCAGCGGCGTGACGAATAACCCGACCCTCGACCGCGATATCGCCCGCTTCCTCCAGCAGTGCACCTACGGCCCGACGCCGGAAAGCATTCAGGAAGTCCGAGACCTGATCAGCGCGAATGGGAACGACATGATCGCCGGTTATACCGCGTGGATCAATAAGCAGATGGACCTCGGGCAGACGCCATCACCTTCGCTCCGGAAGCTGGTGCAGGCCGCGGATACAGAGGAGTTCATCCTGCGTAACTGTGCGCCGATCAACTACAACAACGATCCGCAGTTTGGGGGCAACGGATTCGTCTTCAACGCTGGCAACCGCACGTGGATTGCCAATGGCATCTGGAACAACAATCATCCTTTCTCCAACAACCGTCGGCGCGAGTGGTGGACACTGGTGCTGAATTGTCCGGATCAGCTCCGTCAGCGGATGGCCCTGGCCTTGCACGAGATCGTGGTCATCTCCGAGAATGACACGACCGTCGATCAATATCACTATGGGGCTGCGAACTACTGGGACATGCTTGCGGCGAATGCCTTCGGCACCTATCGCACGATTCTGCAAAAGGTGACCTACAGTCCGATGATGGGCATTTACCTGAGCCACCTGAAGAATCAGCGGCGCGCCGGTTCGATTAGCCCGGACGAGAATTACGCGCGTGAAATCATGCAGCTCTTCTCGATCGGTCTCGTCCAGCGGCATCTCAACGGCAGCCTCAAGCTCGATCCGGCCACCGCCCTGCCGCTTGTGACCTACGATCAGGCCGACATTACTGAGCTCGCGCGTGTGATGACCGGGCTGAGCTTTGGCCAGCAGCACAATAGCGTGAGCGGTGCCCCGACCTACCCCAACCCCAGCACGCAGCAGATCGGAGCGGTTGCGACCAATGGCAATTTCTTCGCGGGAAACGGGCACCGTTTCTGGCAGGGGCCGTGGCTCACCGACATGCGGATGTTCGCATCGACGAACTCCGGTTCCAATTACCATGACTTTGAAGACTACACCAGTTACAACCCCTCGCTCGGTCTCCCCTCTGGAGTCACCTCGGCCTCGAAGATTCTGTTCCGCGGAAAGATTGGCCAGACGGTAATCCCTCCGCGCGGGACTTCGCAAACTGCCGGAACCGAAGCCTCAGGGAACGCGGACATAACTGACGCCCTGAATGCGCTTGCCAACCATCCAAGCACCGCGCCCTTCATCTCGCGCCTACTCATCCAGCGGTTTACCAGTGCTAATCCCAGCGCCGGTTACCTCTATCGTGTGGCGCAGAAGTATGAGCAAACGAAAGGCTCCGCGGATCACCTTGGGCAAGTGGTGAAAGCCATCCTGCTCGATTACGAAGCCCGGAGCTTGAGTCTCGCGGATGGGGGCGCCGGCTCCGGCAAACCCAAAGAACCGCTCCTTGCCTACACCTCGATGCTCCGGGCTATGAAGTGTTACACCGGAGCCCCACTCGCAAATCTGAATACGATGCCGGTTTCCTTTTCGGCGACGCAGTCGCAACAGACCACAGCCTACGAAACGACGGAATTCAACAAGTTCACGCCGGGCGCAAAGCGATTCCGTTACTTCGATACTGAGTTGCAGTTGACCCAGTCGCCCCAGTCCGCGCCGAGCGTCTTCAATTGGTTCCTGCCGGACTACGTGCTGGCTGGGCCACTTGCGCAGGCGGGGCTCGTCACGCCTGAATTGCAGACCGCCACCGAGTCAAATGTCATCAACATTACGAACGAGCATTACGCCGTGCTCTTCACGAGCATCCCGCCCGCGACCACGATCAAGCCGGGACGCGGCTTGGATGACCTGTTCAATTTGTCCCAGTATCAAAACGCATCCGGCACACAGTTGACGGTGCCCGCCTACGGCCGGCCCTTCGACGTCAGTGCAAATCCAACGGGCGTCGGCTATTTCAGTGCCAGCACCTTCGACACCAGCCCGGGTGGCACGGAGACATCCGGGACCATCAATAACCAACTCGACAATATCCTGCCGAATTACGCTGACCTAACGACGCTCTATACAAACGCTTACAACCAGAAGCTGATCGACCTTTACTCTCCAGGCCCGGTGCCAGTGGCCCCGGGAACGACGCAAAAGAATCAAGCTCACGATGCCGCCGCGATCGCGGTGCTCGACCAGTGCGACCTGCTCCTCGCGGCTGGATTTCTGAAGGCAAACTTTGGCTCCCTCCCACCAGCCACAGCCAGCCCGCGTAAAGCCATCCTCGACAACTTGGCGGGCGGAATCGGCAGTCGGACGACGCACACCGATGCCGCCAGCAATGGTTTCCTCATCAATGCCCAGCTCCGCTGCAGAAACATCGCCTACCTTGTCGTCACCTCTCCGCAGGCGCTCATCCTGAAGTAATACCCGCGAGATCAACGCCATCTGGAACCTTCATCCCAACCCTCTCCCATGAACCTCCGACTCCGCCGCAAGTCTTCCGAAAACCTCTCCCGTCGTGATTTTCTGATCCGTGGCGGGTGCGGGGCCATGAGCCTCACCAGCGCCGTCAATATCATCTCGCAATTGAAGCTGATGCAGGGAGCCCTCAATGCGCAGGGTGGAGGCCCTGGCTACAAGGCTCTGGTCTGTGTATTCCTGGCTGGCGGAAATGATTCGAACAATCTGCTGATCCCCTTTTCCGGCGCCGCTCGCACTGACTACCAGAACGGACGCGGGGTGCTCGCGATCCCTCTCACGAGTCCGGATCCCGCCACAAACCTTGCCGGCACGCAATTAACGACGGTTCCGGCTGAGGTAGCCGCGGCTGACCCGCTGGGCGGATATCTGGACACCTTCGCCGTCCATCCACAATGCGGCGCGCTCCGGGATATGTTCAACGCGGGTGAACTGGGCTTCGTCTCGAATGTCGGGACGCTCGTTCAGCCGGGGATCACGCGAGCCAATTACGGCACTTCGCCAAAGCCCCCGCAGCTCTTCTCGCATTCCGATCAAGTGACGCAGTGGCAAAGTAGTGTGCCGGATAAGCCGTTCACCAGCGGTTGGGGAGGGCGTATCGCCGATCTGCTCGACGCGACCTACAATGGTGGTGCTGCAGCTTCGATGTCGATCTCGATAGCCGGGGTGAACAGCTTCCAGGTGAGTCCGACGGGGGTCGTGACTCCCTATATCATGCGCAGCAGCGGCGTGGTGAGCCTCAGCGGCTATGGGACGAACTACGCGAGTGCGGTCAACAATACCTCTCAGGTTTTTGTGGACGCCAACTATCGGACGACCGAGATCGGTCGTCGCCTACGGGCGTTCGAGACGATCCTGAATCTGAGCAACAACAATCTGATCGAGAACGCCTACGCCGACGTCGTGCGCACCGCTCGGCTCACCGAAGGCGTGGTCGGGACAGCATTGCAGGCTACGGTCGCGGGGGGCGGCACGACCCTCGACTCGCATTTCACCAATGCATTCGCTGGGGCGCCAGGTGGGATCACACCCACGACCAATGACTTCACCAACCAGATGAAGCTTGTCGCCCGGCTCATTGCCGGCCGCTCGGCACTCGGAAACAACCGGCAGATCTTCTTTGTTCAGCTCGGAGGGTTCGACACCCACACCACGCAGATTCCCACGGGGGGTGGCCAATTCAGCACCGGACACACCGGCCTGATGAATATCCTGAATTGCACCCTCAAGGCTTTCCGCGATTCACTCCAGGCGCTGGGCGTTTGGAACAATGTGGTCACTTGCACCTCGTCGGACTTCACCCGCACGTTCACGGCGAACAAGACCGACTCAAGTGCGGGCAGCGATCATGCCTGGGGCGGCCATGCAACGCTGATGGGCGGGCCGGTCGTTGGCGGGCGTATTTACGGGAAGTTTCCCCCACTCAAGCTTGGCGCTGCCGCCAACAGCATCGACTCCACGGGTTCCAGCGGCCGGTGGATCCCGAGTACGTCGGTGGATCAGTATGCAGCGGTACTCGCGAGTTGGCTCGGCGTCAGCGCGACCGATCTCCCGACGATCTTCCCGAACCTGACCCGCTTCAACACCGCGCCTTTCACCCAGATCCTCCAGCCAAATCAGACGTCAAATCTAGGGTTCCTGAATCTCGCCTAGCGCTGCCTGTCGGCTGCGAACCTTATGCCGCCAGCTCGCATTCGCTATCGCTGGCTGATTGGTGCATCGGCGCTGCTCGCTCTAGCGAGTGTCGTCTGGTTCATGCAGGGCAGTCGCGATCGTGGCCCAGATTTCGAAGGTCCGGTGACATCGGAAGCGCAGACATCCATCGGCGATCTACGGACTGCGACTGGCGGCGCTCTTTCGACGGCAGTCGAAGGCGTCTCGCCTACTGTTGAGCCGCCCCCGATCACGATCTCACCCGCTGCCACGGAACTGGGGGCTGCTTTGCTCCGCAAGGACGACCCCGCCGGTGCGCTCCAAGCCGTCGAGCAACTGCTCTACTTCTACCGGCAGGGTCTCGGCGAAAATCCTGTCGGGCAGAATGAGGACGTCGTTGCGGCCATGCTTGGGGAGAATTCCAAACGGGCGGCGTTCCTGCCACCCGATTCGCCGGCGATCCAAGGTGGGCGGCTCGTGGATCCGTGGGGCACGCCGTATTGGTTCCATCCAGTGAGCCGCGATCGGATGGAGATCCGCAGTGCGGGACCGGATCGCGAGCTTTTCACAAGCGACGACCTGCAGGGGAATTGAGCGTCGATCGGCAACTCAAACGCAACGTTTTCGGTAAAGCGGAGTTTTCTGCCTGAATCCAGTAATTCTACTTCCCCCTGAACCACGCGAAAGCTATCAAAGTATTATCGGCTCGAGCCATTTCGCTCGCACCCCCGAGTCCTGTTTCCTTCCCGCCCACTATGAGACGCTCCCTACGCATCCTCTCCACCCTTATGGCGTTCGGCGCCTTGCTGCTGCCGGCTCGCGCGATCGTCGATGTCGCACCGTTGAATGATGGTCTGTCGGACATTTGGGAGCTGAACTACAATGTGGGGCCGTTGGTGGCTGGCAACGATGAGGACGCAGATGGCCAGACCAATGGAGCCGAAGCGATTGCCGGCACCAATCCGAAGAGTTCTACCAGTGTTCTTGCAATCAAGAGCATCGCGAAGAGTGGCGGGACGGTGACGCTGGTTTTTCCAGTGCTCCTATCGAAGAAATATGAGGTGCAAGGGGCGACAACCCTCACGGGGACTTTCACGACGATCGGCTCGCCAATCCTGCCCGCAGTCGATAACGATAACTACTCGGCTGCGGTTGCGGCCGGAGCCGCAAAGTTCTTCCGTGTGGTGGTCTCGGACCTCCTTTCCGATGGCGACGCTCTGACGGATTACGAGGAACTGAAGCTCGGTCTGAATAAACTCGCGCTGGACTCGAACCTCACGGATACCTATGCGAC
>JANPIS010000455.1:0-4251 GCA_031425095.1 Chthoniobacteraceae bacterium | reverse complement strand
TCGAAGGGGCGCGCGAAGCCGCGCTGGTCGGTGTTGTGGCCGGCGATGACACTGGCGACGTCGATCGCCGGACTGCCGAACTGCGGCGCGCGGGTGTCGGTCGGGCCGCCATTCGCACCGAAGGCACCGAGTAGCGGCGCGACATTGAGCGGTGCGGTGCCGGTGGAGAGCGCGTTGAAGGACTGGATGATGTTCGCGCCGCTGAATTGCAGATTCGCGGCGACGCCGGTGCCGTTGTTCACGTCGAATCCGCCGCCGAGATTTTCCGCGACGATGGAGTTGGTGAGCGTGGCGCTGCCGGTGCCTCGAATGTGGACGGCGGCGCGCGCGGCGGTCGATCCGCTGCTCGTGTTTTGCGTGAGAGTGGAGTGCTCGAGGCTGAGCGCCGCGTTGTCGGTGAGGATGGCCCCCGCGGTCACGCCGGTGGCGCTGGCGAAGGTGGTATTGAGGTGAAAGGTGGACTTCCGCACGGCGAGCGTTGCGGTGTTCAGGATCGCGCCGGCGGCTCCGCTCGCGCCGTTGTCGGCGGTGGTGGTATTCGCGGTGAAGGTGCAGCCTTCGATGGTGGACGCACCGCTGGTGGCGACGGCGAGCGCACCGCCGGAGAAACGCGCCTGATTGCTGGCAAACGTGCAGTCGAAAGCCGTGAACGCCGAACCGGAGCTGCGCACCGCGCCGCCCGTATTCGGACCGACAGCGGCCGTGGCGTCGGCGATTCCCCCCGTGAGCCGCAGCCGCCGCAGGGTGAGACTGCCGGCGGTGTGCGTGATCAGCCGGTGCGGCGCACCTCCACTGGTGATCGTGATCGGCACTGCGAGCGCGCTGGCGTCGATGGTCACGCCGCCCGCATCGGCGATGGCGTGTTCGGTAAGCGCGGTGATGATCCCACCGCTGAGCGCTGCGTCGAAAGTGATCGTATTCGCACCGGAGATCGCCGCCGCATTGGCCAGCGCCCAGCGCAGCGAGCCGGTGCCGGAGTCCTGCACGTTCGTGACCGTGGTGGGCGCGGCTTCCTGTCGCAGGGCGAGGCCAAAGAGATGCCACGATTGGCCGTTGGAATTTGCGAGCGCGATCGAGAAGGCGCGCGTCGCAGCGCTGGCGGTGAAGGTGTAATCCACGCGTATGCCATTGGCGTTGCCGAACTGGTGCTCATCGACGAGGAGGCTGTCGCTCCCGCTCGTGAAGGTGCAGAGACGCGGGTCATTGGCCCAGTCCACGCCGAAAAAGGACACCGTGTAGGTCTGCCCGACGACGAGACCCTTGACGGTGATATTGGCGGGATTGCCGGAATAGACGAAGTCCGCCGCCATGATCGCGCTGCCCGTGCCGCCGAGGGCGGTGAGGTTGTTCGTGAAGCCATTGAAGACGGCGGAGGTGCCGGAGAGGTCGAACTGCGCACTCGTATGCGTCGGTCCGACAATGCCAGGAACGCTGACGCCGTTGACCGTGGCGGCGTTCGTGGAGCCGAAGTGGTAGGCCCAGGTCGTTTGGCCGGAGGCGATGTAGGTCGATGCGTCGTCCGTCCAGGGTGCGGTGGACCAGGTGCCCGCGCGGGCGACGGTGTGGAAGACGAACGCGAAAAGGAGCAGGGACGCGCGGCGGAAACCGAAGGAGGAGGACGTTTTCATAGGCACTGGAGGACCGAAGAGAAAAGGGAATGCTGCTACCGGCGTGCCACGGCCCGGGGAACCGCGGCCGACCGAACACCCGGCGGGCACGCGGCCGCGGATGGGTTTTATGAAGAGTGGGCGGATTTGCGCCGGAAATGCGAGGCCAAATCCCCGCTCGGCGGTCGCTCAGCGATCGCTCGGGTCGAGCCCGCTCCCACCATGGCGACCGGCCCGCGGGGGGGGTTACACGCTGAGATCGAGAGTGCCCGTGCTGAAGCCGAACTTCGCCGTCTCCAAGCCCATGCGTTGCGCCAGCGTCACAAATAGATTCGAGAAGACCTGCTTCTGCGGATCGACGGCGACGTGGCGCCCGTGCTTGAAGCCGCCGCCGGCGAGGAGCAGCGGCAGATTCTTGGTGTCGTGCGCGCTGGCGTTGCCGAGATTCGAGCCGAAGAGCACGGCGGTGTTACTTAGCAGCGGCGCGCCGTTTTCCTGCACCCCCTTCAGCTTCGTGAGGAACGCGGCGAGCGCGCGGAACTCGGCGACTTCGATGATCTTCAGCTCCTCGATCTTCGCGGGGTCCTGGCCGTGGTGGGAGAGATTGTGCCGGTCCTGGTGCACGCCTTCGATTTCGGGCACGGCGTTCATCCCGGAGAGTCGCAGGGTGATGGTGCGCGTGGAGTCCGTCTGGAGTGCGAGCACGATGAGATCCTGCATGAGCTTCATCTTCCCGATGGCATCAGTGCGGCTCTGGATGTCCGTCGGCGGCTTCGCCTCGACCTTCGGTTTCGGACGCTGCGCCCAGGCTTCGTTCTGCACGAGGCGGCCTTCGAGATCGCGCACCGCGCTGAGATACTCGTCGAGCTTCTCCCGATCGTGCGCCCCGAGATCGCGATGCAGCTTTTTCGCCTGACCCATCACCGTGTCGAGGATGCTGCGCCCGCGCTTGAGTCCCCGCATCTGCTCTTCGACTTCGGCAGCGGTGCCTTCGACGAAGAGCTGCTGAAACGTCTTGGATGGCGAAAACATCGCGGGCAGCGGCACGCCGCTCGCGGACCACGAGAGCGACTCGCTGCCCGTGCCGAGCACGAGGCTGGGGAAGCGCGTCTGCGTGCCGATCTGCTCGGCGATGCGCTGGTCGATGGAGATCGAGTTCTTGAAGCCGGCGAGGCCGGGATGCTTCGCCGAGGTCAGCCACGTCATCTCGGAGGTGTGGCCATTGGCGCCATTCTGCTCGGTGTGCGCGAGGCCGGAGATCACGGAGAAGTCTTCGCGCAGTTCCTTGAGCGGCTCGAGATACGGGGTGGGGGAGTAGCCGGCTCCGGTTTCCTTCGGGAAAAGGAACGGCGTGTGGAAGCCGAGGGTGGCGCACATGGCCACAAAGCGCTTCGGGGCGACGCTCGCCGCCGCAGCCTGGGCGCGCGTGGCAAAGGCCGGGACCATGGCTTCCAGCCACGGCAGGGCCAGGGCGGCGCCGGTGCCGCGCAGGAAGGCGCGGCGCGAGAGATGGGTCTTGGTGGCGAGGTGCATAGTGCGGAGGGATCGGTGAAGACTACCAACGGGCGAGCGGCGACTTTGCCGACATTTTCATGAACCGGCGAGCCGCACGGCCAGTCGCACGGCGTGGTAGAGGCTGCTCGGGTTCACTTTTCCCTGCCAGGCGATGTCGAGCGCGGTGCCGTGATCGACGCTGGTGCGGATGATCGGCAGGCCGAGCGTGGTGTTCACGGCGCAGTCGAAGGCGAGCGCTTTCACCGGGATGTGACCTTGATCGTGATACATGCAGACGAAGGCGTCGGTGGTCTTGCGCTTCCACGGCAGGAAAGCGGTGTCGGGCGGCAACGGGCCTTCGACGTCGTGCCCTTGCGCGCGCGCGGCTTCGATGGCGGGGATGATGATGCGCTCTTCCTCGCGATCGCCGAAGAGGCCGTGCTCGCCCGCGTGCGGATTCAGGCCGCAGACGACGATCTTCGGCGCGCGGCCGCGGATGCGGCGGAGGCCGGCGGCGGTGAGTTCGATGACTTCGAGGATGCGCTCCTGGGTGAGCAGCGCGGGCACTTCGCGGTAGCCGACATGCACGGTGACGAAGGTGCAGGTGATCTCTTCCGAATACTGCATCATGCACCAATGCTCGGCACCGGTGCGCGCGGCGAAGATCTCAGTGTGACCGGGAAACTGGATGCCGGCCAGGTGCATGGCTTCCTTGTTCAGCGGCCCGGTGGAGACGCTGGCGACCTGGCCGGCGAGCGCGGCGTCGATGGCGCGGTTCACATACGTGTAGCCCGCGGCACCGGTGGCGGCATTGATCGCGCCGGGTGTGAAGTGATCGAGCGCGATGACGCCAAGATCGAGCACGCTCGGGCGCGTGACGGTGGCAAAGTCGCGCGACCAATCTCCGTGCGCGAGCACGGGCGCGGTGAAAGTCAGCCCGCATTGGGCCGCGCAGGCGCGGAGCACGGCGGCATCGCCGAAGACGATCGGCGTGCATTCGGCGGCGATGGCGGCGTTGGCGAGCAGATGCAGGCACACCTCCGGTCCGACCCCGGCCGGGTCGCCCATCGTGATCGCGATGCGCGGAAGTCGGCCGGGCTCAATCATGCCGGACGATGAGTTCGGTCTTCACGGAGTTGGCGATGAAACA
>JANPIS010000454.1:0-1511 GCA_031425095.1 Chthoniobacteraceae bacterium | reverse complement strand
CCGAGTTCCTTGCACGCGCGGATGACCCGCAGGGCGATTTCGCCACGATTGGCGATGAGGACTTTGTTAAACATGCGCCGGGAAACGGCCGGCTACTTGATCCGGAAAAGGGCCTGGCCGAACTGCACCGGCTTGCCATTTTCGGCTACGACTTCGGCGATGACGCCGCGGACCTCGGCCTTGATCTCGTTCATCACCTTCATGGCCTCGATGACGCAGACGACGGTGTCCTCGGTGACCTCCTGGCCGGCGGTGACAAAGGGCGCGGATTCGGGCGACGGTGCGGAGTAGAAGGTGCCGACCATCGGTGAGGTGATCTCGCGGAGCTTTTCACCCGGCGCCGACGCCGCTGCGGGTGTCGCGGCGGGCGCGGCTGGTGCAGCGATGGTGACGCCGGTGGGAGCGGTGGTGGTGATGACGGGCTGAAAGTCGGTCCCCTTTTTCAGGGTGATCTTGAAGCCTTCCTTCTCCATTTTGAAAACGGAGAGGTCGTTCTTCCTCATCAAGGCGATGAGTTCTTTGATTTCTTTTAAGTCCAATGGTGAGGATTGGTTTGGCGGAAGGGGGCGTATGCTAAGCGCCTCGCGCAAAGGAGGTCAAGAGGGGGAGGAAATGACGGATGACGAATGTTTAATGACGAAAGAAGCCCGAATGACCAATGACGAAGTGCGCAATCCCGCGCGCGGCTGGCTCTCGCCCCGGCGATTCGTCATTCGCTCATTCTTTCGGCATCCGTCATTCGCCCTTCGTCATTTCACTTCTGCCCGCAGCACTTCCACTGCCCGGTCCAGTTCCGCCTCGGTATTGTAAAGGTGCGGGCTGAAGCGCAGGTATTCGCGGCCTTCCCGGTCGAGGCGCAACGAGGCGACGATGCCGGCCTTTTCCAGCGCGGCGAAGAGCGCAGGGCTGCTCGCGGATTCGTGGCGAAAGGTCGTGATTCCCGTGGCATTCGCCCCTTCCCGCGGGCCGAAGACTCGGAAGCCGAGCGGCTCGATCTGCGCGAGCAGGTGGGCCTTCAGCTCTAGCAGGCGCGCGGCGACGGTCTCGATGCCGTGGCTGGTGATGAGCTCGATGGCGGCGCGCATCCCGTAGATGCCGGCGATGTTCAGGACGCCGGGTTCGTAGCGTTGCGCAGTGGGGACGAACTGCACTTCGTCCTGTGCCTGGAAATTCGGCGAGACGACATTCCACGCGCCGAGCAGGGTGGGGCGGAGCAATTCGAAGCGCTCCTTTTTTACGAAAACGATGCCCATGGCCAGTGGTCCGAGCATCCACTTGTGCGCGTCGGCGCTGAGGAAATCGACGTGCGTCACGCGGGTTGGAAATGCACCGAGCGTCTGGATGGCATCGAGGGAAAAAAGGATGTCGCGCTCGTGCAGGAGCTGGCCGATGGCGTCCACGTCGATGCGATAGCCGGTGATGAAATGCGCGCTGGCCAGCGCGACGAGGCGGGTGCGCGGAGTGAGCGCGGCGGCGACGAGTTCGGGGGTGATCTCGCCGGGCTGCGCGGG
>JANPIS010000453.1:0-14028 GCA_031425095.1 Chthoniobacteraceae bacterium | reverse complement strand
GTCGTCGCCCAGCTTCGCACGCACCTGGGGCAGGAAATCTTCTCCGGCACTTACGGAAACATCTGGCAGCGCTGTGCGGTGTTACTCGTGCTCTGGCTCGTCTGCTGGTGGATGTATCGGCGCAAGGTTTTCCTCCGGATCTGAGCCCGGAGAGTTTTCCTTAGCGTCCGATCGTTTAACGCCAGCTCTGAACGGTCTGCTTGAGCGCATCGAATGCGGAAGCACGACCGCCCCTCGGCCCGAGATCGTCGCGGAAATCTTCGACCTCCATCTGCATCTGTGTGACACGCGGATAGACCGTCGCCGCGCGATCGCGCAGCACCTGCAGCGTGAGCGCCCAGAGACCCTTCGGCACTTTCCAGATCGTCGAGGGTTTGCCGCCCGGCTTCCGATCTCCCGACGCTGGCGGAGTGAGGGAGAGGATGTGGTAGAGCAACTCGGCGAGGCCCGCGATGTCGGCGCGGACATCGGCTTCGTAGGCGCCGACGTTCTCCTGGCGGATCTTCTTCGCGCGTTCCCATCCCGTGACGAGTACTTCGCCGAAATCCCCGACATGCACGGTGTGCGCGCTGATCTGGCCATGGGCGATCTCCTCGGCATGCGCGAAGGCGAGCGCATCGCATACGCCGTGGAAGATCGTCAGCAGGCGCTTGAGATCGTAGCGCACGAGGACGCTGTTCTTCTTTGCGGCAAGATCATCGAGGATTCGCGCGAGGCTCGAACCTTTCATCAGCTTGGCCGTGTAGAAGGCGCGGCCGCGTTCATCGACGCTCAGCTCGTGGATCGACTGGATGTTCGGATGCTCGAGGCGTCCGATCATTTGCGCTTCCGCAATGAGTTCGGCGATCGCGGTGTCGCGGTTTTCCGGATTCTCTCCGGCGATCTTCATACCGACCACGCGGTCGATGTTCACATCGTGCGCGCGGAGGACCGGGCCGATGCCGTCCTGAAGTTCGTATTTATGCCGCGAGAGGAGCTTCTCGGCCGGCGAGAGCTGGAAGGGTGTGGTGAGCGCGACGTCACCAGTCGTCTGGCGTGCGTCGACCAGCTTCGCCTTCAAGCCGGTGATCAGCTTCTCGAGCCGGACGGTGGTCTCGGACTTCGCAGAATGATTGACCAGACTGCGGACGAGCTGCTGCGCGTCGGCGAGTTCCTGAGCGAGCGGCGAACCCTCATCGAGCACGCGCTCCATTTGTTTTCGGGCGACGCGGGCCTCGTCGAGTACGGCGAAGGCCTTGTCGCGTTCCTTGAGGAAATAGTCGCGTTCCTTCTCCAGCGTCGCCGTCATCTCGGCCACTTTCTCCTCGGTCTTCTCGAGGCGGATGAGCGCCTTGTCGCGCTCCTCCACGATGGTCAAACGCTCGCGGGCGAGTTCAGCGACCTGTTTCTTGTTGCTCTCCTTCAGGCGTTCGAGCCGCGAGATCAGCTCGTCGCGTTCGGAGGCAACGCGGCGCTCCTTTTCATTGAGCGAGTTGATCTCCGCGCGCAGTGAGTCGGAGCGCAGCGCCAAAGCGCCGACGTCACCCTTGTGGGCTTCGCTGCTGTTCTCAATCCGGACGAGCGCCCGGTCGCGTTCCTCCATGATGGTGTCGCGCTCTTCCGCGAGTGCCTCCATTTGCTTCCGATGATTCTCTTTCGCGCGAGCATTCAGGGCGAGAGTCTCGTCGCGCTCACGCACCGCCTGATCGCGATCGGCCTGAAGATCCTGCAGCGTCTTGGCTGTCCCCGCGTGCTGGGCGGCGATCGCTTCGAGTTCCTTTTGATGTTCAGTCTGCAGAAGCCCGATCTTCGCCTTCGCGGTGTCGCGTTCCTGAGTCACGCCATCGCGCTCGCTGGTGAGCGTCTCGATGCGCTTCTGCTGCACGTCGTTCACTTCGCGAAGCTGCGCGAGGGCCTTGTCGCGCTCTGTGACCGCTGCCGTGCGCTCTTTTTCGAGCGCCGTGAGCTGCACGGCCTGCGTCCCGCGGACCTGCTCGATGCGGGCGATCGTCTCGTCCCGGCGGGCGATGAGCCCGGCACGGTCGGCGGCCAGTTCGTTGAGCTGTTTCTGCTGCGCCGCATTCACTCGGCTCAGCTCAGCGATCGCGGCCTCCTTCTCGCGCACAATGGCATCGCGCTCCTTGCTCAGCGACTCGATCTGGGCCTGCTGCGCCTTGTTGATCTTTTCGAGACGCGGCAGGTCGTCACTCTTCTCCTTCGCGATGGAAGCGCGGTGCAGGTTCAGCGATTCGATTTGCTTCGCCTGCGCGGCGTTCATCTCGGTGAAGCGCGCGAGCACGGCTTCGTGCTCTTTGAGAGCGCTGTCGCGCTGGACGTTGAGCGCGTCGAGTTGCGCCTTGTGGGCATCGATGGCGCCAGTGAGCTCCTCGCGGAGTTGATCGCGCTCCTTGAGAATGTTGTCGCGCTCGGTGGTGAGCGATTCGTTCAGCTTCTCCTGCGCCTGATTTGCTTTCTTGAACTTCGCGATGGCGGCATCCCGGTCCGCGAGCAGTGCCGTCTTCTCGCTCGCGAGTTTGGCCAGCGCGGTCTCGCGTGATTTCTGATTCTTCGCCAGCGAAGCGACCAGACCATCGCGTTCGGCAGAGATCCGTTCGCACTGCTTGTTCAGGCCTTCGATCTGGCGCTGCTGAGTTTCGTTGACGCGCGCGAGTTCCGCCGCCGCTTCGTCCCGTGCCTTGATCGCCGCTTCGCGGTCGGATTGGGCGGTCTTGATCTGCGCCGTCAGAGACTCGTTCAGCTTCGTCAGTCGCGCGGCGGTTTGGTCACCTTCCTTAAGCGTCGTTGCGTGCGTCTTCTCGAGCGTCTCAATCTGCCGCTTCTGCGCTGCCGCGGTCTCGTTCAGCCGCGCGATGGCTGAATCCTTCTCCTTGGCGAATTCCTCGCGTTGACGAATGAGCGAATCGATCTGCTCGGTCTGCGCCTTGTTCACTTCATTGAGTCGCGCCAGGGCCGCGTCTTTCTCGCGGACGATGGCTTTGCGTTCGTTCTCGAGCGATTCGAGCTGCCGGGCCTGGGTGGCATTGATCTCGGTGAGTTGCGCCCGCGATTGCTCATGTTCGGAAAGGGCGTGATCGCGCTGGCGGACGAGCGCCTCAATCTGTGCTTTCTGCGCTTTGTTGATCTTCGCGAATTCCGCGAGTGCGTCGTCGCGTTCCTTGCGAAGCGTGGTTGCACTCAGATTCAGTGCTTCGATCTGCTGCTTTTGCGATCCACTGAGTTGGGCAAAGAAAACCTGTGGCTGATCTTTCTCGGCGATGAGCGCATCGCGCTGCTGGGTGAGCGCTTCGATCTGTTCCTTGTGCGCGGCGCTGACTTCCGCGAAACGCGCCCGGATTTCGTCGCGTTCGGCGAGCAGGGTCTCGCGCTGGGCCTGCGCGGCGGCGATCTGCTCCTGCTGGGCGGTGACAACGGAGGTCAGCTGGGCGATCGCTTCGGCGCGCGCCTTGGCCAGACCGGCGCGTTCCTCGTCGAAGAAGGCCTTCTGTTCCTTGTGCGCCTGCTTCACTTGCAGCAGGCCGGCAGCGGCTTCCTCCTTCGCGGCATTCAGCGTCGCGATCTGATCGTTGAGCAGAGAGATGCGCTCGGTCTGAGATTCATTGGCGCGCAGCAACTCGGCGAGTGAACGATCTCGGTCCTGAAGCGCGGCAGCGTGCTCGGCCCGCAGACTCGTCGTCTGAGCTTCGCGGTCCTCACGGATGGCTGTGCAATCGTTGGTCAGCGCTTCGATCTGCCGTTTCTGCGTATCGACAATTTCCTGCAGCTTCGCCGCGGCGCTGTCGCGCTTCTCCGAAGCCGAGTGATGTTCGATACGCAGCGTTTCGATTTCCCTGAAGTGCTGCTGGCGTTGCTCCACCGCCTGCGCCTGGGCGCGATCGCGCTCCGCGGCGACGGCTTCTCGCTGCTGGGCCATGGTCGCAGCGGCGGCGGCGTGCTCTTCACAGACCGCAGCAAAGCGGGCGAGCGTTTCATTGCGCTCCTTCAGCACGGCGGCGTGCTGCACCGCGCTTTCCTCGGCGGTGCGGCGATGTTCGACCGAGAGGGCGTCGATGCGAGCGAGGGCGTCGTCGCGTTCCTTGCCGAGGAAGTCGCGCTGCTTGGTGAGCAACTCGATTTGCGTCTTCTGATTGTTGATGATGCCGCCAAGTTCGTTCGCGGTGGCGACGCGCTCGCCGATGACGCGACCCCGCTCGGAGTCGATCGCCTGGAGATTCTGGCGAAGTGATTGCGTTTCCGTGGCCGAACGGCGCTCGGCGTCGTGCAGACGGCTGGCGAGGAGATCGCGCTCGGCCGCCAGCGAATCGATCTGGCGCTGTTGCGCGTGGGTCAGTTCAGCGACCTGCGCGAGCGCGGTTTCGTGTTCGCGCACGGCGACGAGACGACGCTCTTCGATGCCCGCCGTGTGCTGCTCGTGATTCGCGCGAATCTGTTCGAGTTGCGCGATGGTCTGGTCGCGTGCGGTGATCAGGCTCTGCCGTTCCGCTTCGCCCGCGGCGATCTGCTGGCGATGGCTCTCGGAGATTTCCGCAAAGTGGGCGAGCGCGCGGTCGCGTTCGCTGACGAGGCGCTCTCGCTGGTCGGTGAGCGCTTCGATCTGGCGGCGCAGTTCGGCGGCGAGATCGGCAAATTGAGCGGCGGCTTTTTCGCGGTCCTGACGCGCGGCTGCGCGTTCGGCTTCAAAAGCGGCGACGCGGGACTCGTGGGCGGTGGCGAGTTCCTCGATGCGTCCGCGCGCTTCATCGCGCTCCCGGGCGACGGCCGCACTTTGTTCGTTCGCGGCGGCGATCTGGCGGAGGATTTCCTCGCGGTCGGCGGTGAAACGCGCGACGGCTTCATTCATCTCGCGGTGCGCGTTCAGGCGTTCGGCGTCGAGAGCTTCGGCCTGTTTCGCGCGATCCTCCGCGGCTTTGCTCAGGGCGGTCTGCAATTCGTCACGCCGGGCATTGAGCGCTTCCACCTGAGTCGACTTGCCGGCGACTGACTCACGGAGTTCGGCGATTTCCGCGTCTTTCGCGGCGGCCTGTTTCGCGGCTTCGTTCGCCGCAGCCTGGGAGCGGGCCTCGAGCGCAGCGATCTGCCGCGTGTAGTTGCGAATGGCTTCCTCTTTTTCCTTCGCGAGCGCGTCCCGTTGCGCAGTCAGCGCAGCGATTTCCTTCCGGCGCGCTTCATTGGCGCGGACGACGGAGGCAGCTTCCAGAGTTTCCGTCGAGAGCGCGTTGTCGCGTTCGATGGTGAGAGCTTCAATCTGGATGCTTTGGGCGGCATTGAGGTCCGTAAGCCGCGCGATGCTCTGCTCCAGCTCGCGGATCGCGGCGGAGCGATCTTCCTTGAGGCTTGCGAGCTCCGTCTCAAGCCCGGTGCGGAGCTCGGCGAATTGCGCAAAGGCACGCCCGCGCTCGGTGGCAACTGCGAGTTGTCCCTTTTGCAGTTCCGCAAGGTTTCGTTGGTGCGCTTCGGAGATGTGGTTGAAACGCTCCAGGGCTTTGTCGCGTTCGGCGATCAATGCCGTGCGTTCGGCGGTGAGCGATTCGAGCTGCGCCTTTTGCGCTTCGTTGATGCGGGTCAGATGGCCGACGGCGGAGGTCTTTTCGCCATCGAGTTCATCACGCTGACGGGTGAGGGAAGCGATCTCGCGCTCATTGGCTTCGACGACGCACGCCATGGCGGCAAGCTTCCGCTGCCGATCGGCTGCGGTCTTGTCGAGTTCCTCGCGCTCGCCCCGCAGGGCGGTGAGTTGTTCTTGAGTGCTGGTCTCGTGCTCCGCGAGTTTGCGGAGCGCTTCGTCGCGCTCGGTGACGGTTCGCTGGCGTTCGTTGGAGACTTTCTCCAGCTCTTTTTCGTGGGCTTCATGGAGCTTGTTCAGTTCGCCCGAAAATGCCGCTTTGGCGTTGCCGGCTTCTTCGCGCTGGCGGTCGATTTCGGCCTGGCGCTCGTCTGCGAGCTTCTCGAGTTCCTCACGCTCCCGGCGGAGCACGGATTGCTCGTTTCTGGCCGTGGTCTCTTGTTCGGCAAGTTTGCGCAGCGCTTCATCGCGCTCGGCGAGGGCGGCCTGCTTTTCAATTGAAAGGACCTGCAGTTGAGCGTTCCGCGCCTCGACGACTTTGGTCAGCTCGCCCGAGAGCGATGCTTTTGTCGCGGCGGCTTCTTCCCGCTCGCGTTGGAGTTCAGCCGCTCGCTCGCTCGCCGCATTCTCCAGCGCTTCACGTTCGTGTTGGATCTCTGCGAGTCGGCGAAGTGCTTCGTCGCGTTCGTGGAGCGCAGACTGACGTTCTGCGGAGAGCGATTGCAACTGCACGCCGCGCGACTCGGTGACCTTCGTCAGTTCACCAGACAAGTTTGCCGCGGCTGTCGCGGCTTCGTGGCGCAGGCGCTCGAGTTCCACCTGGCGCTCCTTCGCGATCGTCTCAAGGTCGGTCTGGGCGTTTTGCAGGGCTTCGATCTGCTGCTGGCTCGAAGCCGAGTGCTCAGCGAGCTGGCGGAGCGCTTCGTCGCGCTCGGTCGAGAGTTCTCGGAGTTGGATGTCCCGTGACTCGGAGATTTTCGAAAGCTCGGCCTTGAGCCGGCCTTTGGTGGAATCGGATTCCTTGCGAAGTTTGGCGAGTTCCTCCTGACGGTCGTTGGCGATCCGCTCGAGTTCGTCGCGTTCCTGTCGGAGCTTTGCGAGCTGCTGCTCGCTTGCCGCGCTCTGCTCTGCGAGACTTTGAGCGGCCGCGTCGCGTTCCGCGGCGAGGGCTGCCAGTTGGGCGTCGCGCGACTTGGTGGCGTTCGCAAGTTCGCTGGAAAGAGCCGAATGAGCTGTGGTCGCCTCGTTGCGCAGGCGTTCGAGTTCGGCCTGCCGTTCGTTGGCTTTGTTCTGAAGATCGGCATGTGCCTTCCGAAGCGAGGTGAGCTCGCGTTCGCTCGTCGATTTGTGGTCCGCCAGTCGGCGGAGCGCTTCGTCGCGCTCGGCCAGTGCTGACTGGCGTTCCGTCGTGAGCGCCTGGAGTTGCACGTCGCGCGACTCGGCGGCTTTGCTCAGTTCGCCAGAGAGCGCGGCTTTTGCGGCGCTGGCTTCATGCTCCTTTCGGTTGAGTTCGGCCTGCTTTTCGTTGGCGGCCTTTTCCAGCTCGTCGCGCTCACGGCGGAGAGTGGTCAGTTGATGCTGACTGGCGGATTCCTGCTCGGCCAGACGGCGCGTGGCGTCATCGCGCTCGGTGAGCGCTGCCTGGCGCTCCGTCGTCAGCTTCTTGAGTTCGCCGCTGAGTGACTCGGCGAGTTTGGTCATCTCTCCGGAGAGCGTAACTTTGGCGCTGGCGGCTTCGTCGCGTTGTTGGGCGAGCGCTGCGGCTTTACGCTTCAGTGCGTCGATCGTTTTCGCGGCGGCGGCGAGTTCGCGCTCGCGTTCCCGCGCGACCTTTGCGATCTCGGCATGCTCCTGAGTGAGCGAGCCGATGCGCGTCTCCTGCTCGTTGCCGGTTGCGGCGAGCTGGCGGCGGGCTTCGTCCCGCTCCGCGAGCGCCTGCTCGCGTTCAGCCTGGAGGAGTTCAATCTGTTTCCAGTTTGTCTCGGTGAGTTTCTGCAGTTCCTCAGCCTGTGTGCGGACGGCCTCTTGCGCGGTGCGTTCGGCGGTCTCCAAGCGAGCGGTAATGTCTGCGCGCTCCTTTTCCCACTCACCGCGCTGCAACTCGTGGGAAAGCTTGAGCTGCTCCATGGCTTCCCGTGCGGCCTTGAGCTCGACTTCGGCGGCGAGCTTCTGCTCGGCGATGGCTGCGTGGCCCTGCAGCTCCTGCTTCAAGTAGTAAACCTCGGCGAGTGCCTGATCGTGCGCCTCGACGACGGTGCGGTGGTGTGCTTTGACCGTCTCGATCTCCGCGGCGTGGGCTTCCGCTTCGCGCGTGAACTTGCCGAGCGTCGCCCGGCTCAGGTCCATTTCCACGCTTGCGTTGGTCAACTCCTGGTCGGCGGCGAGAATCTCCGCACGGAGCTGCTCCTGAAGCTGCAATGCGACATCGCGCTCGTGCTTTACATCGGCCAGCGCCTTCTCGAGCGCGGCGATCCGAAGGTGCGCATCGTCCTTGGTGGGGCCATGGCCATTGCCGTTTCCGTTACCGTTGCCGTTGCCATTCTGCACAGACGCCGCGCGGCGTGAATCGATCAACCGAACTTCCACCGTCCCGTGGTCGCCGAGTCGGATGGCGTGCCCGGATTGCAGGGGCTGTTCACCAATGACCAAATCTTCGCCGACGTAGGTGCCGTTCGTGCTGTCGAGATCCCGAATGATGAGACGGTCTGGAGTGACCGTGAGCTGCGCGTGTTTCCGTGAGATACCGAGGCTGTCGAGGAGGATGTCGCACGACAGATCCCGGCCGATGACGTAGTCCCCGGGATCGAAGAAATAATGGGCAAGGGCCCGCGGGCCCTCTCGGACGATGATTTCAGCCTGTTTCAGCATAATGGCACTTCCTTGGTGGCGACTCATTTCGTCGCAAAACTGAGGGGATCAATAATCAAGCCACCAGCCCCCCAAAACAAGGTATTCCGCTGGGTTATTCACAGGTTGTTTGCCGGATGTTCCCCGGGCAAACCTGCTTTTTAACCCCCCCGCTCCGAGCGGCTAGTCTTCGCACTCGCAGACGACCCGGAATCCGACGTCGTTCGAGAAGTAGTCCGGGTTGTTGAATTGGCGGGCGCTGGCCCGGAGGCTCGCGGCGCGGGATTTCCAACTTCCACCGCGATAGATGCGCTGGCTGCCGGTCGAGGGACCGCGAGGATTCGTGCGGATCTTGCCTCGGTACGGTTCGAAGAAGTCGAGGCACCATTCGAAGACATTGCCGGAAAGATCTTCGATCCCGAAAGGACTCGCGCTCCGTGGAAAGCTGCCGACCGGAGCGGTCTCGGCGAAGCCGTCGTCGATGTTCGGATCGCGCCAGGCGAAGCTGGAGCGGCGGTCGGCGAAGTTCGCAACGATGCCGGACTCGAGGCGCGGTCCCCACGGATAGTTCAAGTTGTCCACGCCCCGGGCGGCATACTCCCACTCGGCCTCGGTCGGCAGACGATATTTCCGGCCGTCCCGCGCACTCAGCCATTGGCAGAAACGCTCGGCGTCGCGGCTGGTGACGTAAACGACGGGGTGCTGATCGTCGGCCCAGGGGGCGCGTTTCGCGACGTGGGTTGGATCGAACTGCTCGTATTGTAGGTTAGTGATCGGAAAGCGGGACATGAAGAAGCAACTGATCGTCGCGGAGGTGACTGGCTGCTCATTCGGTGCGGCCTCCGGGCCCTCGCTGCCCATGAGGAACGTCCCGGAGGTGACGAGGAGCATCTGCGTGCCGATGCTGTTTTGGAAAGTGCGATACT
The DNA here is from genome assembly GCA_031425095.1 of Chthoniobacteraceae bacterium. Lineage (GTDB taxonomy): Bacteria > Verrucomicrobiota > Verrucomicrobiia > Chthoniobacterales > Chthoniobacteraceae > JANNXQ01. The sequence continues at coordinate 4,695 of JANPIS010000453.1, read as the reverse complement.
TCAGGCGCTCCCCAGCGCGCGCGATCGGGCTGACGTTGACGCCGTCGCCCTTCGCGGGTGGCGGCGCGGGAGCGGTTTCGACCCTGGGAGCGGTCGCGGGTTTTGCGGGCGAAGGTGTGGGAGTCGCGCGGGAGATCGGCGCCGCGGCTCGCGCTGCGGAGGGCTGCCGCGCTGTGACTGGAGCGACTGGGCGCGGGGCGACCGGCGAGTTCGCGCACTCCTCGAGATATTCGTCGATCACGTCTTCGGCTTCGCCACCGGTGAGCCCGAGACTTTCGCCCATGTTGCACATGGCATCACGCTGATCGTCGGTCATGTCGTCGCCATCGAGGCAGAGCTTCGAAAGTCGGAGCATGCGGCGAAACTCGTCGGACGGACTGCCCGAACTCGCGTGGACGGTGACGGCCGGACGCGGCGTCTCGACCTCGGGAGTAGGTACGGGGACTGGGGGCGGAGGAGGGGGTTGGGCGACGATGCGCTCGCCGCCGAGGCGTGCGAGCTCGGCATCGATCGCACGCTTCATGTCGTCGTGGCCGAGGCCCGTGCTGCGACCGCGCTCGTAGAGCCGCTGCTCGTCTTCGGCGCGGAGTTTGTTCTCCGCCATGGCGAAGGAGAGCAGCTTCTTAAACTCCTCGAGCGCCTTGGCCACGATGCGCTCGTGGAGCTCGAAATCGATGCGTGCCCGCGCGTCGCCGTCGAGCAGCAGCGTGCGCGCTTCGGCGAGATACTTCGGGGCCTCGTCGAGTCCCGCGCGCAGGAGCTGGGCGACGGGATTGCTCGGCTGATTCTTCAGCGGGAGCTTCTTCTGCCACCAGACGAGGAGCCGCCGGCAGTTGTCCTCGATCTGGTCGGAGCTCGGGTTTGAGTCGAACTCGAGCCCCAGCCGCTCGTAGAGATTGTCCGAGTTGTACAGCCGCCAGCCGTCCCAGCGCTGGGGATTATCGGGGATTGGGTCGGGCAGCGGCACGTTTCACGCGAAGTCGGACGACGCCATCCTTACACCACCTGGATCAGCGAGAGATCGGCGGTCGCCTCGGCGATCTCGCTCTCGGACAAGCCAGTATTGCGCGCGATCTGCACGCGGTTTTGTCGGCCGTAGGCATCGACCACCACCTCGAGCACCTGATTGTCATCGTAGTGGTAGGTGAGCTCCACCGGTGAGCCTTTGGGGAGGAAAGGCGGCAGCTCAATGTCGCAAATGCCGAGCGGGGTGCATTCGCCGGGCATCGTGCTTTCGCCCTCGACGATGCGGATCACGGCGTTCTTCATGTTCGCCTTGGCGGTGCCGAAGGAATTCTTAATCTCGACCGGCATCTGGGTCATTTTCTTGATCATCGGGAAGACGTACTCCTCGACCTTTCCATCGTCCCAGAGGACCAGACCGAGGGTGTGCGTCGTGATGTTCGTGACCTTGATCAGCGAGCCGTCCTGACTGGAGAACTGCTGGCGGACTTCCTGAGATACGACGCGTTGGCCGGCCTTGTCTTCCTCGGCGAGGATCGAGAGCACGGCCTGGACGCTGGCGCCGATGGCGACCGCTTCATCCGGGCTCACGTCGTCGGCGAGCGGGACGTTGGAGAGCGCGCGAATCATCTCAAGCACGGAGGGCATGCGCGTCATGCCCCCGGTGAGCAGCACGCGGTCGATCTGACTCCAGGAAAGCTGGGCCTCTTGCAGCACGATCTCGCAGATCATCTTCACCTTCTCGAGCAAGTGGCGGCTGCGCTCTTCGAACTCCTCACGGGTGATGTCGAGCTTCACGCTTTTGCCATTGTAGCTGTGGACGATGGTCGTGCGGGAGCGGCTCGAAAGCTGGATCTTCGCGGTGAGCGCGCGGCTGTAGAGATCCTGGTAGCTCTGCAAGTCGAGCAGGGGATTCTCGCCATGCTGCTTGTCGAACTCCTCCGCGACCCAGTTCAAGATCACGTCATCCCAATCCTTGCCGCCGAGCCGGTGGTCACCGTTGCTGGCGAGCATCCGGATGTGATGATTTTCGATCTTCATGATCGTCACGTCGAAGGTGCCGCCGCCGAGATCGAAGACGAAGACGGTCTGGTCGCTCTCGAGCTTGTCGAGGCCGTAGGCAAGCGCGGCCGCGGTTGGTTCGTTGATCACCTGGAGCACATTGAGACCCGCGAGCTGTCCCGCGTGCAGAGTGGCCGTGCGTTCCGCGTCATTGAAGTAGGCGGGAACGGTGATCACCGCGTCGGTCACGGGTTCGCCGAGGTACCTTTCCGCGTCATTCTTCAGTTTCTTGATGATGAGCGCTGAAAGTTCCTCCGCAGAGTAAGCCTTGCCTGTGAACTCGCGGGCGAACTCGGCTTTGCTCTTGCCCATCTCACGTTTCACGAAGTCCACGATCTTCTCGGGTTCCGCGACCGCGTTCTGTTTCGCGACGGAGCCGACGACGGCGTTCGTGCCGTCGAAGAGGATTACCGATGGGGTAATGCGCTCGTTCTCCGAGTTTGGAATGATCTGCGGTTTCCCGTAGGTGTCGATGTGGGCAATGGCACTAAAGGTCGTGCCGAGATCTATGCCTACCGCCTTCCGTTGGGTCCTGGGTGCTTCGGTGTCGCTCATAGCTTCTGTTCTGCTTTGGTTACTGAAAAGGGATTGAAATGCATTCGCGGGAATTTTACGTGATCGGCTAGGCCGTGGTGGCAGGCGGGACCTGGGCTTTCCATTTCTTGATGATGACTTCTTCGGGACGGACGAGGCGCGACTTCCACAGGAAGCCACGCTTGATCGAGCGCACCACGTCACTGTCCTGCGCTTCGGACTCAGCCGGCTCGAGGCCCACGGCGCGCTGCGTTTTCTTATCGAGCTTGCCGGAGCCGAAAGGCACCGGGCTCACGTCCAGACGCGCCAGCACTTCGAGGATGAACTCGCAGTTGTGCTCCACGTGGACTTCGATGCCGTGCAGGCGTTCCGCGGTCGGTGCCGGAGTGCCATTCTCGGGCGTCCGGGTTTCGCCGACCAATTGCTTGATCTGCCGCAGGATCTCGCAGAGATCGTCGTAAAGTGAGACAAGATCGAGGATCACCGGCTTGTGCACGGTCTCGAGGAGGAAGCTGTCCTTGTAGCCTTTGAGCTCCTCGTGCATCGCGTCGAACATGTGTTTCGTCAGTCCGTTCTTGTGTTCGAGCGCGGTCTGCATGTCCGAGGCCAGTTGCGGCATCACCTTGCGCGCTTCCACCGTGTCATCGGAAATCGTGTCCAGCTTGCGCAGGAGTGCCGTGTTTTCTCCCATCGCCCGCGAAACTGCGGCCAGCCCGAGCACGAGCGGCTTGAGCATCTGGGGGAGCGAGGTCCGGAGCGCCCTGTCGTCAGTGATCCGGGCCGCCTCTTTGTCATCGGAGGCGGGTTTTGGCTGCGCAGAGCGTTCACCCACGGCTTGTTCAGCCTGGACGAAAAGCCCGCGGAGTTCGGCATCGAGATCGATTTCGACGTTTTCTCCTTCGGGGTTGGGCATGAACTCCTGACTTAGCGGGTTTCGCGCCAGCCCCCGGTAGAATTTGCCCGGCACCGCAACGCCCGCCGACAACGGGAAAAGCGGGGACAGCCTGCGGGCTGCGTTCCGGAGCCTCAGCGGCTCTCGGTGCGCTCTGCGGTGGCTCTCACCTCCGCAGCCTTGCCGACTCGCTTCTCCGTGCTGGGACCGGCCTCGCCGCTCGGGCGTGCGCCGAAGTTGAACGTAATGTTCTTCCACAGATCGCCGGGCTGCGCCTGCAGACCGAGACTCGCCGTCGGCTCATATCCGCAGTGGACCATGCAATTCTCGCAACGCGGATCGAGCGCGACGCCATTCACCACACCGAGCCGCGACCAGTCCGTGCGCTCGAGCAACTCGCGATAGCTCCCGTAGTGACCATCGGTCATCAAGTAGCACGGGCCTTTCCAGCCGCGGACATTGCGGGTCGGGATCGCCCACGCCGAGCACGTGAGGTCGCGCATCCCGGCGAGGAATTCGAGGTAGATCGGCGTGCCGAGGATCGGAAATTTCCGGCCCCACTCGACGGCGCGCGCAAACTTCTTCCGCGTCGCCGCGCGGGTGAGAAAAAACTCCTCCGGCTGAATGCCGAGCCGAGTGACCATGTCGCGCTTGGCCGCATCGTATTCGTAACCCGGCGAAATCGTGTGACCGTCCACGCCGAGCGTGCCGAGAAAGGTGAACATCTCCTCGATCTCCCGCGCCTCAGTTTCGCGATACACAGTCGTGTTCGTTGCCACCTGGTAGCCGAGCAGCTTCGCCATGCGCATCGCGGCGACGGCTTCGCGGAAGACCCCCTCACGCTCGACGATCGCATCGTGCGTCTTCTCCATGCCGTCGAGATGCACATTCCAGTAGAACCAGCGGCTCGGCGCGATCGGCACGCGGACTTCCGACTTGGGATTGCGAATCTCTTCGCGCTGCGCGGCCGTGATCAATTCCTCCGAGACGAGCACCTGCATCAACTCCTCCGCCTCGCACCGACGGCGAAGATACAGCCACGCGAGATAGTCGCGCATTTTCCGGCGCATCGCCGTCGCATTCGTGCAGAGATAAACGATCCGGCCCTGCGCGAGCAGCCCGTCCACGAGCGGTTCGATGTGCGGGTAGATGAGCGGTTCGCCGCCGCAGATCGAGACCATCGGCGCATCGCACTCCGCCGCCGCGCCGAGGCAATCCGCGAGCGGCATCACATCCTTGATCGA
>JANPIS010000452.1:0-4207 GCA_031425095.1 Chthoniobacteraceae bacterium | reverse complement strand
GCGATCGCGAATGTCGTGCGCGAGCGGAAGAACGGGAACGTCGCCACTTACATCCACAATCAGTACCTCAACTACTCGAACGTCTGCATCCTGCAGTGCCAGTTCTGTGCCTTTGGAGCGCGCAAACAGGAGGAACATGCGTTTGAGCTCACCATTGATGAGCTGGTGGAAAAGGCGCGCGCGGGGCTGCAGCGCGGCATCACGGAGATCCACATGGTGGGCGGATTGCATCCGGCGCTAAAGGCGGACTGGTACCTCGAACTCATCACGCGCCTGCGGGCGCTCGATCCGAATTACTTCGTGAAGGCCTTCACGGCGGTTGAGATCCGGCATCTCGCGGAGCGCATCTTCAAGAAGCCGATTCGCGGGACGCTGGAGATCCTTCGCGGCGCGGGGCTGGGGGCGATTACCGGTGGTGGTGCGGAAATTTTTGCCCCGGAAATCCGTGACCAGATCTGCCGGGGCAAGGAGAGCGCGGAGGAATGGGCGGAGGTCCATCGCATCTGGCACGAGCTCGGGATGCGTAGCACAGCTACGATGCTTTTCGGCCATATCGAGACTCACGCGCACCGCGTCGACCATCTCCGTCGCCTGCGCGAGTTGCAGGATCAGACGCGCGGATTCACGGGGTTCATTCCGTTTGCCTTCGAGCCGGCGGGTGCGCGCCCGGTGTTGCAGGGCATCCGGAAGGCGAACGCCTTCGAGGAGCTGCGGAACCTCGCCGTTTCCCGCATTTATCTCGATAACTTCGACCACATCACTGCCTACTGGGTGAGCCTCGGGCTGCCGCTTGCCCAGCAGGCGCTGAACTACGGCGTCGACGATCTGCACGGGACGATCATGGAGGAGAAAATCTTCCACATGGCGGGTGCGACCACACCGCAACTGCAGAGCTGCGCGGCGCTGGAAAAGGCGATCACGGAAGCGGGTCGCGAGCCGGTGCAGCGCGACACCTGGTATCGTCGGATTCCAGCGACATGGAACTCGAAGCAGTCGAAGCAGCCTGGGGATCTGGCGCTCGCGTGACCCGCTACCCGGCGCTGGCGGGCCTGCGGATCGGCTGCGTGCAGTATCTGAATTCAAAGCCGCTGATCCACGACTACGACGGCCCGGTCGTCTTCGATCATCCTTCCGGCCTCGCCCGCGAACTCGCGGCCGGGCGTCTCGACGCGGCGCTCGTGCCGATCTTCGAAGTGCTGCGCGATCCGCACTACCTGCTCGCCGACGATGTGGCGATCGCCTGTGACGGTCCGGTGTATAGCGTCTTCCTCGCGCATCGCGGGCCGCTCGCCGAAGTGCGCACGATCGCGCTCGATCCGGCGTCGCTCACTTCCGCGCATCTGTTGCAGGTGCTGCTCGCGGAATTCCATGGTCTCCGTCCGCAGTGCATCGATGCGCGCGAGAGCCACGGCAAAGCGGCCGCGGAACTGCTGATTGGTAATCAAGCGATCGACTTTCGTCTCGCCGACAATGGCCAGCATCAGCTCCTCGATCTCGGTGCGGAGTGGAAGCGCTGCACTGGCCTGCCGTTCGTCTTCGCCGCATGGGCGTTGCGTGCGGAATTCCCCAATCCACATGCCGTCGCGGAGGATTTTCGCAGACTCAAGCGCGCGGGCCTTGCGCAGATCGACACTATCGTCGCGGCGGATGCGCAGCACCCGCCCGGCCTAAGTCATCGCTATCTTACGGAGCACATCCGCTTCGATCTCGGCGAGCGGGAGAAGGCCGCCATCAAGCGCTTCGCAGAGTTGCTCGGACGACATGGTTTCATCGCTAATGCCCCACCGCGGATGAAATTTGTGTGAGCGATCCGCAGCCTACGGCAAAGTGGTGAAGGTGCCGGTGAGATTCGGGTAACTGGTGAAATTGGTCGTCGCGGTGAAGGGGCCGCCGTTTGCACTCGTGTAGTCCACCGTCGCGAGAATGTTCACGCTGCCGGTGACGACGGTGCCGGGATTGAAGATGAAGCGCATCTGCGAAGTGAAGCGGCCCGGGCCGTAGAGCACCGTATTGAGCGTGCCGGAATCGAGCCCCGGCATCTGCCACGTGCCGCCTGTGCCCGCGGCATTCACGGCCACCACGATCGGGTAGGGAAAATTGCTCGTGAAGGTGAACGTGCGGCTCGCGAGGCTCGGGGGAGTAAAGCGCGCCGCGGTCGTGCCGTAGTCGATCCGAGACATTCGGAAGTAGTGGCGCGTCCCGGTGGCGAGCGAGGTCACATCTTCCACACCCGTGGGTGCGGTGGCCGGCGAGTAGGTGTTTTTGAACAGGCTCCACGCGGCGAGGTCGCTGCCGCGATAGCCGTTGTAGGCCGAGAAAGTCCGGGCGTCGTAGCTGAGGCTGAAGGTGGAGCCGGCTTTTGTGAGGACCGGACGCGCATCGACGACGCTCGGCAGCGTGGCGGGGAAGAGATTAAAACCCGCGAGCGATGGGCCGTAGACGGTGATGGATTGGATGGTGATCGGCAGCGAAGGCACATCGCCTGCGCCGGTCGCGGTGCCGTTGATGGCATTGAGCAACGCCTGGCCGGCAATCACGCGACCGAAGACCGAGTGCTTGTCGTTGAGGCTGGGTTGGGCCGAGGCGGTGATGAAAATCTGGCTGCCGTTTGTGTGTTTGCCGCTATTCGCCATCGAGACCACGTAGGCGCCGTCGTGACGAAGCGTTGGGTCAAATTCATCCTTGAACGAATATCCCGGCCCGTCGGTGCCATCGCCCTTGCGCGACCCGACCTGGCTCATGAAGCCGCCGATCACGCGATGGAAGGTGACGCCGTTGTAAAAGGGATCCTTCCGCACCGCGCCGGTTGCATAGTCGATCCACGCCCGCTGGCCGGTCGCGAGGCCGATGAAACTGGCGACGGTCGTCGGGACTTTCGTGTGTTCGAGCTCGATGGTGAAGGTGCCGTTGACGTCGCCCGTGGGGCGGGGGTCTCCGGCGGTCTGGACATCGGCGTAGATTTGCGCGGTGACGTTTCCAGGGAGCAGGAGGCCGAGCAACGCGACGACGCAAACGAACTGGCGTGGGGAAAACATCGGCGCGGACAGAAGCCCAATTATGGCAATTCCGCAACCCTTCGACCGGCTTCGGGTAAACTTCCCCGGCGGTGGCACGCATCCTTCCGTTCGGAATCCGCCGACCGGGGCAAAGCCGCTCCTTGCGGCGCGCTTCAGTAGGTCTCCACCGGCGAGCGCTTCCCGTCCTCGGCGCTTCGCTGCGCCGCCCGCTCCGCTCCGAGCGTCGCCACGCGCAAATCCCAGACCTCGGCGTCGCGGCGGCGGAACTCCGTCTCGTCCCACGCATCGGGTGGGACCATCCGCTGCTTGAAGGCCGCAACGCTGGCTAGGGCGCGATCGAGATCCGCACGCGGAACCTTTTCCAGAAAGCCATGCGCGCGGTCCACCATCTCCACGCGGTGGCAGATCATCGCGACGTCGTTGCCGGCGGTGATGGCGAGTTCGATCACCCGCGCGAGGCCGCTGTCGTCTTTGCCGTAAGGCTCGAGGATCGCACCCATGTCGAGATCGTCGGTCATGATCAGGCCGCGAAAGCCGTGTTCGCCGCGGAGCAGATCGGTGATCACGCGGCGTGAAAGAGACGACGGGACGCCGCTGTCGTCGAGCGCCGGGTAGAAGGCGTGGCCGATCATCATCGAGTCGATCTTGTCCGCGAAGTGCCGGAAGACGGCGAGCTCGTGCGCCTCCAGCTCGGCCCGTGAGAGCCCGATGACGGGCAGCTCATGGTGCGCGTCGATCGGCGCGCGCGAGTAGCCGGGGAAATGTTTACCACAGCTCTGGATGCCCTCGGCGCGGAGGCCATCGTTGAAGGCGCCGGCGTTGCGAATCACCTGCGCGACGTCGTTGCCGTAGCAGCGGCCTTTGAGGGAGTTGTCCGCTTCGTCGTCGAAGGAAATGTCGAGCACGGGACAGAGATCGAGAGTGAAGCCGAACATCCGCAGCAGCCGCCCGGTGATGTGGCCGTGGCGCTCGATCAGCGCGAGGTCATCGCGATCGCGGAGCTGATTGGCGTTTGGGGGTTCGTTGCCGATGAGCTTCAGCCGCGAGACGCGCCCGCCTTCCTGATCGATGGTGATGATCGGCTCGATCTGCGAGAGCTCGCGCAGGTCGTCGATCAACTTTCGGAGCTGAGTCGGCGACACAATGTTCCGGCCAAAGAGGATGAACGCGCCGGGCTGGATGCGGCGGAA
>JANPIS010000451.1:0-7786 GCA_031425095.1 Chthoniobacteraceae bacterium | reverse complement strand
GCGATTGATGTGCTTCTGGACGTTGATCTCGGCTTCTTCGATCCGTTTTGAAATCTCGACCTCCTGCTCACGCGTGAGCAGTGGGACCTGCCCCATCTGCTTCAGATACATCCGCACCGGGTCATCGAGAATATCGAGCTTTGCCTCTGGCTTCTCTTCCTCTTCTTCAGCTTCCTCTTTCTTGCCGTCCTTGAAGCGATCGACGTCGGAGGCATCGATGATCTCGATCTCCATGCCGCGGAGTCGACTCATGATCGTCTCCATCTCGTCAGGATCGTTGACGTTCTCCGGCAGCGCCTCGTTGAGATCGTCGTAAGTCAGGTAGCCCTGCTCCTTGGCGAGCTTGATCAGTTCGCGCAGCTTCTCCTGCACATCGGGCTGATCGATCACGCTGATCGGTGTGGCCGCAGGCGCGATCGCTTTCTCGATCTTTACCGGCTTCAAAGCCTTCACCAGCTTTTCAACGGACGCGGGCTTCACGCCGCTCTTGCCATTTTTCCCATGCACCACGCCTTCGGCCTTCGCAGGCTTCTTCTCTTTTGCGGCGTTCTTGGCCGCAGTGGGCTTGATCTTTCGGTGCTCCTTCGGGCGGGTCTTCTTCTGGCTCGGCGCGGTCTTTTTATTGGTGGATTTGGAGGATTTCGCGGAAGATTTTTTGGAGATCTTGGACATACCCGAGTGGTTGGAGAAGAAGAGGAACCCCGCCTACCTCGACACTGTGGAGAGTCTAAAGCGGCGGGGAAAAAGGCCGCGCAATATCAGAGAGTCGTTTTTGCAAAGCAAGGATTTCTTCGTGCAATTTCGCCATTTTCTCAAAGTCCAGATTTTGAGCACGTTGCGTCGCTTTTAACGGCTGATATTCCGCCGAGATTTCCAGCCCTGCTCAAGCCCGTTCGAAAGGCGCGCTAATGCGGAGGAGCGCAGGGACGCGGAATCTCCAACAATCTAGTGCTTAATGCTTTTATCTCTTCGAACAGCTCTGCTTCTTGGGAAGGCGATAGCCCAGGAGCCCTCTGTTGCGCCCGGCGAGCGTCGAGGCGCCGTTGTATGCGTCGTCTCTCAATCTCGTACACGCAATCGCGGGCAGTAAGCATCGGATATGGAATAGGCTTAGCACTGAAGAGATCCGCCACGGCTGCTTCCTCGTCAGCAGCGAGCGTTGCGAGAAATGCGGTTTCAGAAGCGGGCACGCCGATACGGAGCGGATATTGAAGAATTTTGACAACGAGATCGCTATCGGTTTCGTCAGCCAGGAATTCCTCCCAAGGTTCCTCAAGCAACCAAGCTCGCGCGCCTTCGTCACGTAACGCGACCAACGCAAGCAGCCGCATTGTCGGCTCAAGCACCACCGGCTCCACAGAGACGTTGCCAGCATTCTCGTCACGGCCGGTCGGTGTAGAAGGTTGCTTCAGCAATTTCACAAACTCGGTCAGCGACAACTCCAAGCGCATGGTCACGCGGTTCATCACCGTCTCGCGGAGGACCGGATCAGAAATGCGACTGATCGACTCCGCCATCTTCCGGGCTGCAAGCATACGCCCGCGGGGCGTTGCGAAGTCCGGACCGCCGGCGAGAGCATCCATCTGGAAGTCGAAGAAGTCCTTCGCCGCGGAAATCCGAGCCCGGTATGCGTCCACGCCCTGACCTCGAATCAGTGAATCCGGATCTTCGCCCGGTGGCATCGTCGCGACGCGGACCGCGAGCCCTGTAGCCAGCAGCGCGGGCAGCGAACGTTCCGCAGCTTTTTGCCCTGCCGCATCGGAGTCGAAGCACAGCACGACTTCCTCGCAGCATTGCTTGATCTTTCGCGCCTGCTTCTCGGTGAAGGCCGTTCCTTGCGGCGCCACGACGTTGTGGACGCCAGCCTCGTAGGCCGTGATCAGATCGAGCTGTCCCTCGCAGACGATCGCCGAGCCCTGGTCAATCAGAGCGCGCTTCGATTTGTGCAGACCGAACAGCACCGCGCCCTTCGAAAAGAGGATCGTCTCCGGAGAGTTCACATACTTCGCCGCCTGCACATCCTTTTCCAGCACGCGCCCGCTGAAGGCGATGACCTCACCGTTGTCATTGCAGATCGGGAACATCACCCGTCCGCGGAATCGGTCGTAGAACTCCCCATCCGGCCGCTCTTCGTCGCGCAGCTTCACGAGTCCGCTCGCGACGAGTTCCTCCTCGGTGTATCCGCGCTCATGGGCAAAGGCCGCCATGGCATCCCACTCGTCCGGCCCGTAACCGAGCTTCCACGATTTGGCGACTTCGGCGGATATCCCACGACTCTTGAGGTAATCGCGTGCAACCTGCGCCGCCGGCATTTTCATCAGCTGCCGGTGAAAGAAGTCTGCGGCATCGAGATGCAGCGCGATCAGTCGCTTCCGCATGCCGTAGCGCGCCTGATCCTCCGGACTCATCTCCGTCTCCACGATCTGGATGCCAGCGCGCTCAGCGAGCTTTCGCGCGGCGGCAACGAAATCGAGGTTTTCGTAATTCATCACAAACCGGATGACGCTTCCCCCGACCCCGCAACCGAAGCACTTATAGATCTGCCGCTGCGGATTCACCGTGAACGACGGGGTGCGTTCATTGTGAAAAGGGCAGTTCGCCTTCCAGACCGCGCCCGCGCGCTTGAGCTGAATGTAGCCGCCGATCACCTCCACGATGTCATTCGCGGCGTTGATCTGTTCGACGGTCTCGGGCGGGATGAGTGGCACGGTGAAACGGTGGGATACCTTCGCAGCGCGAAGCCGAAGAAAGAAGTTCGCAATGCTCGCGCGCCCCAGAAAAAGGAAAACGGGCGGGAACCTTGCGGCTCCCGCCCGTTTTTTGGGGTCGGGGGGACGAGGGAGGAAACCTGATCAGGCCTGCGCCGCACGACGGCGACGGGTGGCACAAATTCCAAACGCGACCAACCCAGCCAGGGCAGTGCCGGGCTCCGGGACGGCCGTCGGGGTGACCGCCAGACCGAAGAATCCGTTCGGTAGCGTGCCGCTCACGAGCGAGGCCGCACCGGTGGCGAGATTGATCGTGTAGAAACCGTTCGCCAATCCGTTATCGAGGATCGCGAAGGCGGTGTTCACGCCCGTGAAAGGATTGGTGATGATGTCGAAGCCGAGGAGGTCATTCGCGTTCAAACCGAGGGAACCAACCGTGGTCAGGGTTCCGCCATTCGGATTGCTCGTGGTCAGGAGTTGGTCCGTCCCGATGTCGATGTAAAAGAGGGAGGTGGTGGCCGCCCCGCTAAAGTTGTTGGTGTAGGCGGCCTCTTTGACGTTGGGATTCCCTGGGTTCAAAGTTCCATCAGCAATGGTAAGGCCGGTATCCACGTTGATCCGCTGATTCTGGTCATTCACATTCACCAGCCGGAGCCGATCCACGACCGGATTGAAGTCGATCCCGAGGTCGAAAGTCGAGGAGCTGATTGATGGCGTTGAAACCAACGAAGTGACGGCATTGTTCACATTGATCGTCACGATCTTGTTGCTGACCTGGGAGTATCCGTAAAGAAGGCCATTCGCCGGGCGAAAGTCGATCCCATCAACCGCGGTGACGGCACCACTAAACGCACCGATAGCCGTGACAACAGTCGGCGTCGCCGTATCAAAACGGTAAAGAGTGGTTCCTTCGATCGTGTAGGCGAGTGCGGCTTTCGATTCGGATGGCGAGATCGCAAGGGCAGCGGCGGCGACCGCGAGAGCGGTTGAGAGGCAGAGTGACTTTTTCATAGGAGTGTGGGTCGAACGGTTATCCAGCATACATGGTCTGCCGCACGGTGCGGCGAAGCGGCTAGATAAAATCAATTTCTGTCAGGGGTGTCAATGAGAGCGATGTAGGATTCCTCCTACAAGTCCGCTAAGGGCGATCCCTAAGGCGCCCCGTGCCCAAAACCGGCGTCGACCAAAAGCGCCGACCGGCGTCGGCCCAATCCCGATCGCTGATCGACCTTCGACCGGCTGCGCTCATCGATTGCCGAAGCTTTGAATCGGACGCGATCGTTGCGACATGCGAAGCGAAGTCTTCAACATCAAGAGCACGAGTGACATAGCCGCTGACACCGTGCTCGATAAGATCTTTAGGGCCACCCTGGTCGGAGACCACGCACGGCAGGCCGCTGGCCAGCGCTTCGAGGATTACATTTCCGAAGGTGTCGGTGGTGCTGGCGAAAACAAACACGTCGGCAGACGCGTAAGCTTGCGCGAGATCCACCCCGGCGAGGTAGCCGGTGAAGATCGCGTCTGGAAGCAGGACGCGCAGCTCGGGCAGGAAGGGGCCGTCGCCGACGAACGCAAGAGTGGCCGGAATCGCGGATTGCGGATTGCGGATCGCGGATTGATGCCAAGCCCGCACAATCACGTTGAGATCCTTCTCCTTCGAGATGCGCCCGACGTAGAGCAGGATGACGCCACCTGGTGGCGCGCCGCGTTTCACCCAAAAATCCACGACGCGCTGCGACGGGTGGAAGAGCGCGGTGTCGAGACCGCGTGGCAGGATGGCGATCTTCTCGGCGGCGATCCCCCGTTCGATCCACGCTGCGCGGTAGCCCTCGCTATTCACGTAGAGCAGATCGAGCGAGTCGTAGAACCACTTCATGTAATTCCAAGTGAGCGTCTCGAGGAAGGTATCGTCGGTGAGGATGCGGATGTACTGCGGGAAATCCGTGTGGTAAATGCCGCTGGTGCGCAGGCCGAGCATCTTACCGGCGAGCAGCGCGGTGAGGCCCACCGGGCCGGGCGTGGAGATGATCAGTTCGGTGAAACCCTCGCGCTGGATGTAGTCGATCATTTGCAGGATCGGCGGAAAGCTGAGCTTCTGCAGCTCGTATTCCGGCAGCTCAAATTCACCGATCGGCGCGAAGTTTTTGATCGGAATGCCGGTGATGCTCACCGTCGCACGTGAAGTGACCACCGTGAGACCGCCGCCCGCCGCCACCGTCGCGGCCGTGAGCTTGCGGATCGTGGTGGCGACGCCATTGACATCTTCCAGGGTATCGGTGAACCACGCGCGCTTCCGATTCTGCAGGATCTCAGGCCGCCGACCGGTGAATGCTTCCGCGAGATCCGCGAGCCAGCGCCGATCCGGCACCTGCGTCTTGAAGGCGTAGAGATACGGAGAAAGCGTCGCGAGGATCGGCAGCATCACGCTCAGCTCCCGCACCGCCTCGATGATGTTTCCGTCCGAGAGCTGCTTCACGAAGGTCGTGAAGAATCGGAAGGCGAGTTGATTGGCAAAGAAGTTCGCGATCACGAACGCCCGCCGCTCGGGCTCGGCGATGCCCTTCGTCTGCTCGGCGAGCAGCCGCTTCACGTCGCTCTGCTGAAAGGTCGCGGCGAACTGCTTCCAGAGCGACGCGTTCGCGGGTTTGGCCAGCTCGAAGATCTGGCCGCTGGCGATCCCTTCCGCGATAAATCCGAGCTTGTCGGCCCACGAGAACTCCGTCGGGTCGGTGCCTTCCATGAAACGCGAGAAGGCTTTGCTGATCAGGGAGCCCTGGGTGTCGCCGAACTTCCGACCGAGGAAGATGCGGACGTTGTTGTAGAGGCTGTGTGAAATCGCGAGCGGCGTGCCCCCTGCCCCGCGCGGCTCGCACCGCCCTGCGCGCACCGCCTCGAGAAAATCCGCGACCTTCCCCGCGCCGGGCACTTCCGTCCAAGCCGAACCTGCATGCAGACCGCCATGATCGTCCGAGCCACCAGTGAAGACTTTTCGCCACGGCTCCGGATGCGTCGGCGCGAGACCGTGTTTTTCCGAAAGCGCCGCGATCTTCTCCGGCGTGAGACTTCCAAACAGGTCCCGCGCCACGTCACTCAACAGCGCATCGCGATGGCCATTGATGCCCTCGAAGTGCTGGAAGAGCAGCACGAGCTTTTCGAGATGCACGACCGTGAAGCGGTCGTCGAGTCGATAGAGCGGATGCGCCACGGCGTGCGCGAGGTTCTCGGCGGCGAGGTACTTTTGCAGCTCGAAGATATTCTCCCGCTGCACCTGCAGCTCCGCGTGTTGCGCTTCATTGAGACCCCAGACGAGAATGTGAATCTTGCACCGATCCTGCGGAAATCGTGCGCTCACCTGCTCGCTGATGAAGGTCCCGGGTCGGTCGGCGATCGCGAGGCAACCGTCGATCCGGTTGTGATCCGTGATCGTCACGAAGTCCATGCCACGTTCTCGAAGCGTGGTGTAGAGCTCGACCGGATCGGTGTAGCTATCCGGCAGGCCGGCGCGCCGGAAGATCCACTCCGGCGCGCGGTCGCTGAACCGCGAGTGGACGTGCAAATCGACCTTCACGAGGTTCGCTTGGACGGGACGTAGGTCCGCTGGCGCGCAATCCAGCGCTCGTAAGTGAACGGCAGCCGAGTCAGGAGCGCCTGGCTCACGAAGCTCCCGATCTGCCGCCAGACTTCGGGGTGCCGGATGTCCACCGGATGGATGGCGATGCGCATCAGGGGATTGTCGGCGAGCCGCCGAAAGAGCGCGCGATTCCAGAGCAGGCTCACTTTCCGACGCCACCAGCTCCGCGTACTCCAGACCAGCGACTGGGAGCCGTAGCTCCGGCCGCTGTGCAAATCGCGGACGTTCCGCAGCCGCGTGGTGTACTGGAAACCCGCTGACTTCAGCGCTTCCTCCGCGGGCACGCTGAGCAGCCAGGCTGGCGCGATGAAGCCATCTGGCTTCAGCCCGATCTCATGAAAATCCTCCAGCGCGTCCTCCATGAGCGTGAGCGCCTCCACGCGATTGAGGTCGTAGAATTCACCCTCCTCGGCGGTGTACATTCGCGTGAAGAAACGATCGCGGAACGATTCCCCGCGCTTGCGCGTGCGCTGATGAAAGAAGCCGTGGATCACGATCTCGTGCCCGGCGCGCTCCAGCTCACGAAGCCATTCGCAGAAGTCCGGATCGTCGCGAATGTGCCCGCGATGATGGTGATCCGCGACGACCAGCCATGTGCAGGTCTTCAAGCCCAGCTCCCGGAGCTGCCCAAAGATCTCCTCACATTCCGCGCGCGTATGGGGCGAGACGTCGTGAATGGAGACGATCAGTGCTTGCGAAGCGGGCAGCAGCCGGGTGGTGAGACGGCCGACCTTGGTCGTAGCGATACGCATGAGGAGGGGCCAGATAGCTCCCGTCGGCGGAGCGGATCAAGTGCGGAGCGGTGAAATCGCCGCGGCGCGGCGACGGGACCACCAGATGCCAGCGATGGCGAACCCGGTGACGGCGGCAGACGTGGGCGAGAGCAGATCGCCGTGGCGGCTGAAAAAGGTCGTCGCACCGCCAACCGGGACGGCGATCTCGCGCACGGCGATGCCTTCTTCGAACTCCGGCACCCACCGCTCGAAATATCCCGTCGAGTTCACGATTCCAGTCATGCCGGTATTCGCGCAGCGGACCAGCGGGCGCCGATTCTCCACCGCGCGAAAGACGGCATTCGCGAGGTGCTGCCGGGCCGCACTCGAGCGACCGAACCAGCCGTCGTTCGTGACATTCACCAAAAGCTGAGCGCCAGCGGCGACGAACTGCCGCGACAGGTAGCCGAGCGTGTCTTCAAAGCAAATCAGCGTGGAAAGCTGCACTGCGGGATCGTCCAGCTTCAGTACCGTGAACTCTTCGCCACGGGTGAAGTCGGCGGCGACGAGCTCGCCGACGATCGGCTCCAACACCGGCCGCAGCGGCAGATACTCGCCAAAGGGCACGAGATGCATTTTGCGATGCATCTGCAGTCGCTCGCCACGATCGCTGAGCAGCACCGCGACGTTGTAATCGGTGCCGCGCTCGTAATCGAGGTCGGTCGTGCCAAAGA
>JANPIS010000450.1:0-2603 GCA_031425095.1 Chthoniobacteraceae bacterium | reverse complement strand
GGCGCGATGGCGTGAGCGCGCTGCGCTGCATCCTGAAGTACAACTTTCTGCAATGAGCGGCGAGGTGCCGAACGCGTCGGCGGCCAAGGTGGACTTCGAGTTCGAGGCGCTGCGGGAGGCGCGCAACTATCGCGCGGCGCTCGTCCAGGAGTTCCGCGACTGGCTCAAAGGCGGTGTGATCGAGGTCGGCGCGGGGATCGGGCAGATGACCGCGCACTTGCGCGAGTTGCCGGCGATCCGCCGGCTCATCGCGATCGAGCCGGATGAGAAGCTCTGCCAGCAACATCGCGAGAACATTCCCGGACACGAACTCTACGAAGGCATCATCACCGACGCACCGGCTGGCACCGATTGGGACGCGATCTTCAGCGTGAATGTGCTCGAGCACATCGAGCACGATGCGGAAGAACTCGCACGCTACGCTGCGCTACTCCGTGCGCGGCACGGCGTCTTCTGCGTGCTCGTGCCGGCGCGGCCGGAAATCTACGCGCCGATCGATCGCGATTTCGGCCACTTCCGCCGCTACACGCGCCCAGAGCTGCGCGGAAAACTCGAGCGCGCAGGCTTCCGCATCGAGCGGCTATGCTACTTCAACTTCGTCGGCTACTTCGCGTGGTGGCTGAATTTTCGCGTGCTCGGCCAGCGGACGTTTGAAGTCGGCAAGGTTCGCTTCTATGACCGCGCGATTTTCCCTGTCGTCCACTTCCTCGAATCCACCATCGCGCGCCCGCCTTTTGGGCAGAGTCTCATTGCAGTGGCGCGTGCGATCTGAGTGGGGCAAAGGCGCTCGCATTTCTTCGAGAGCGCTCGCATATTCCGCCGCCCTATGACCGACCTCTGGACCCTCGCCCATCCCTGGCTCCGCGACCTCGTCTCTTACGAACCCGGCAAGCCGATCGAAGACGTGGCGCGGGAACTCGGGCTGAAGCCGTCCGAGATCATCAAGCTCGCCTCGAACGAAAACCCGCTCGGCCCGTCGCCGAAAGCGCTGGTGGCGATGCGCGAGGCCTGTGAACGCGCGCACGTTTATCCCGATGGAGGGAGCTACTACCTGCGCGAGGCGATCGCGCAGAAGTTTGGCTTTGAGCGCGGCAATGTGATCCTCGGATGCGGTTCGAATGAAGTGATCGAATTCATCGGCAAGGCCTTCCTGAATCCCGGCGACGACATCATCGCGGCGCAGCACGCCTTCGTCGTATACAAGCTCATGGCCACGCTTTTCGGCGCGCACACGATCGAAGTGCCGGACCCGGGCTTCGCGCACGATCTCGAAGGCATGCTCGCGGCGATCACCCCGAAGACGAAAGAGATCTTCATCGCGAATCCAAACAACCCGACCGGCACACTCGTCTCGCAGGCAGAGATCGATCGCTTCATGGCGAAGGTGCCGGAGCACGTGATCGTGGTCTTCGACGAGGCCTATTATGAATTCCTGCCCGAGCCGCCGGACACGCTGAAGTATGTGCGCGAGGGCCGGAATGTCGTCGTGCTCCGCACCTTCTCAAAGATCCAGGGACTCGCGAGCCTGCGCGTGGGCTACGGACTCGCCCGCAAGGAAATCATCGATGTGCTCGGCAAGACGCGGCAGCCGTTCAATTCCAACGGCATCGCGCAGGCGGGCGCGCTCGCGGGATTGCTCGACGAGGAGCATCAGCAAAAGACGCGGGAGATCACATGGCAGGGTCGCGACTATCTGCAGGCGGAGTTTTCCACGCTCGGCCTCGAGTATGTGCCGAGCCATGCGAACTTCGTGCTGGTGAAGGTCGGCGATGGGAAAGTGGTCTTCACCGCGCTGCTGAAGAAAGGCGTGATCGTGCGCGACATGACGGCCTACGGCCTGCCGGAGTGGATCCGTGTGAGCGTCGGCACGATGCCGCAGAACGAGCGTTTTATCAGCGAGCTCAAGGTCCTGCGGAAGACGTGACCACGACTCGACCCAGGCTGTGATGATGATCCGGCCGCCGACTGGATGAAGTGTCCAGTCTGGCGACCCTAACGGGATTCGAACCCGTGTTCCTCCCGTGAAAGGGGAGTGTCCTAGGCCACTGGACGATAGGGTCATTTCCTTGCGGAAACGAGGCGGGAGATTACGGAGTGCGCCGGGGGTTGCAAGGGGTTTTTAGAAAGCGTTTGGCGTTGGGTTTGCTCGCCGTTTCACCCTTGCCACCGATTGTGCGGCTCCGTTTAGTCACCATCATCATCTCATGAAATATCGCACTTATCTCCTCATCGGCGCGCCTGGCAGCGGCAAGGGCACGCAGGGCAAGATCCTCGGTGCGATCCCGCGGTTCTTCCACTGCGCGTGTGGCGATGTGTTTCGCTCGCTGGATACGCGGACGGCGATCGGGCAGGCGTTTCTCGAGTATTCGAGCCGGGGTGAGCTGGTGCCGGATGAGATCACGGTGAAGCTCTGGATGGCGCGGATCGGCGACAATGTGGGCGCGCACACTTTCAAGCCGGATATCGATTCGCTCGTGCTCGACGGCATCCCGCGGAATGTGCCGCAAGCGCAGATCATGCAGGATGTGATCGAGGTGCGGCGCGTGTTTCATCTGTCGTGTCCGGATCGCGCGGCGCTCGTCAATCGATTGAAGAAGCGGGCG
>JANPIS010000449.1:0-1561 GCA_031425095.1 Chthoniobacteraceae bacterium | reverse complement strand
TTTGAATAACCTGCTCACACCCGTTTCGACCCTGCTCCAGCTCTCTTCGGAGCCCGGACAGGATGGCGCGCTCGACACCGAGCTTTTGCCCGTGGCGTTGCGGAACGTGAAGACGATGCGGGCCTACATCCGCGAGTCGCTCTTCTTCTCCGAAAATCTGCGGCCGCAGCTGCAGCGCGGTCTCCTCGACGATGTCATCCGCGAAGCGGTGGAAACCGCGCGCAGCTCGCGCGACAAGCCGGTGACCATCGAGGTGGACGCTCCAGAGAACATCGACATGGACATGGACGCGGTGCTGCTCCAGCGGCTCGTGGTGAATCTGATTTCGAACGCGATCGATGCCTCCACACCGGGCGGCATGGTGCACGTGCGGCTCGAGAGGCTGGAGAAATCCGACGCGTCGCGTGGCTGGCTGCGGCTCCGGGTGGTGGATCAAGGCGAGGGCATCTCGAAGGAAAATCTCACCCGCGTCCTGACGCCCTATTTCACGACCAAGAATCGCGGCGACTCAAACCGCGGGTTCGGCCTCGGCCTGGCGATCTGCCGGAAGATCGTAAATTTGCACGGCGGCAATCTTTCGATTGCCAGCCAGCTCAAAAAAGGAACAACTGTGCAGGTCGATTTACCGACGCGCCAAATCGCCCCAACGATGCCACCTGTTCCAGTTCCTGCCTAGATGCGCACGCTGCTCGTCGTCACGCGACAGCTTTCGTTGGCGAGTGCGATCCAGGCCGTGCTGGATCCGGTCGAGTTCCAGCTGATCACCAAGGCCGAGGTCACTGAGGCTGAGGCGCTACTCGCTCGGGGAGTGGTGGATGTGACCATCCTCGACGTGGTGCAGCCCGATGCCCGCGCGATCCGTGCGATCGAAGAAGTGCGCTCGCACGATGCCAATTGCCCGGTGCTCGTGTACGTCGCCACGAAGGACTGGGAATGGGAAGAGGAGGCGTACCTTAACGGCGCGGCGCACGTGCTCACGAAGCCGATTCGAGTGAAGCTTTTGCACAGTCTGCTCGAGCGACTCACGCAGCCCTCCGAAGCCGTCGCGGCAGTCGCCCAAGCGGCTCCGACTCAGGAGTTCGCGGGGCGCGCGAGTTTCGAGCCGATGCGTGCGCTCGAGGCCTTGCGGCGCTTTTCTGGAGTGCTCCCGCACAGCCTCGAATCCGACCAGCTCCTGAAGCAGTTTTTGCTTCCGCTCCGCGAGATCATCGGCGTGAACCGTGCGGTCGTTTTTCTGCGCAAGCCGGGTAGTGTCACCGGTGGCGGAGTTTTCTCCCAGGAGGACCGCTCGCTGCGCGCCGCGTGTGCGATCGGCCTCGATCAGGTGGTACTCCAGCGGTTCGCGCTCTCGCTGCGCACCGGCATCGGTGCCCACATGCATCGCCAGGGACGGATCCTGCGCGCGCACGGCCCGGAGGCACAGTCGAATCGCGAAATCGCGAAGGAATTTCAGCTCCTCGGGGCGCAGGTCGCGATCCCGATTCTCGACCGCGAATCGTTGATCGGCGTCGCGGTCTTCGATGAGCGCCTGACCGGCGCTCCTTACACGAACGACGAACTC
>JANPIS010000448.1:0-77355 GCA_031425095.1 Chthoniobacteraceae bacterium | reverse complement strand
ATTGACCAGTGTCACCGCCGCGGCGTCGGGGAGTGTGGGAAGCTCGAGGACGTTTTCTGCGAGGATGATCGTGCCGCCGGCCGCGAGCGGAACGAAGATCTCGAAGATCGAGAGATCGAAGCAGATCGACGTCGAGGCGAGGACCCCCCCGAGTTCCCGAGTCGTGAAGGTTTGACGCGCCCAATGCACGAAGGCCACGGCGTTGCGATGCTCGAGGGCGACGCCTTTCGGATGCCCGGTCGAGCCGGATGTGTAGATGAGATAAGCGACGTCGCTGCTGACGCCGGAGTGGCTGATTCCATTGGGCGCGCACTCCGCGGTGGCCGCGGCGCTGATCCACTTTGCCGTCGGATGCAGGCGAGCGTGTGATTTGAAGGTCGATTCGTCGCAGAGGATGACCGTGGCCTGCGAGTCCCCGATCATGAAGGTGAGGCGCTCGTGCGGGTACGTCGGATCGAGCGGCACATACGCAGCGCCCGCTTTCAAAATGCCCAGTATCGCCGCGATCATCGCGGCCGAACGCTCCATGCAGATGCCGACGAACGTTCCACGCCCGACGCCTTGCTCGCCGAGTCGCGCGGCGATCGCCGAGGCCTGCAGGTCGAGGTCGCGGTAGGTGACGCGACGACCGTGATCGAGAATGGCGCAAGCGTCGGGCTGGCGGCGCGTGCTCTCCTCGAAGAGCGAGTGCAGGAGCGCCTCACGCGGATACTCCAGCGCTGTCGCATTCCACTGCGTGACGAGTTCGCTGCGCTCCAGCGGATTCAGCAGTGGGAGACGCGCGATGGGTTGCGACGCGTCTTCCGCCACCGCGTCCAGCAGGGTGCGGAGATGGGCGAGCCAGCGCTGGACGGTCGGCGCGTCGAAAAGGTCGCGATTGAAATCCACGCGGCAGTGCAGCGTGCCCTCGTGTTCGGTCACGTTGAGGAAGAGCTCGAAGATCGCGGTGCCGCGGAGACCGAGCCATGGCTCGCGATCGTTCAGCAGTTCGATCCGCAAGCCGTCGAGATCGCGCTGAAAGCGTCCGGTCTCGTAGTTGAAGAGCGCGTTGAAAAGTGGCGCCCGACTGGCGTCGAACGGCAGTCCCAGCGCCGCCACAAGATCGCCGAAGAAGTAGTCTTGAAGTTCGGTGGCTTCGAGGACGAGACGCCGATTCGCGGCGAGCAGATCGGCGAAGGTGGTGCCGTTAGTGATTCGGCTGCGGAGCGGCGCGACGTTCGTGGAGTTGGCGATGAGCCGTTCACCGCCCGGCTCGGAGCGATCCGAGCCTTCGAAGGGCACGCCCACGACCACATCGTCCAGCCCGCTCAGACGGTGCAGCAGGATCTGATACGCCGAGAGCAGTGTCATGAAGAGCGACGCTCCGTGTTTCGCCCCCGCCTGCCGGAGCGCACGCACGAGTTCCGCATCGATCTGCATCGTCGCCCGCCCGCCGGCGTAGGTCTTCACCGCGGGACGCGGACGGTCCAACGGCAATTCGAGTGGCGGCGCAGCATGGGCGAACTGCATCTTCCAGAAGGTTTCGGCTGCGATGCGCCGGCCCTTTAGCCGCCGTTGCACAAATTCTCGCAACTGCATCGCGGGTGGCAGCGCCCGACCGGCGTAGAGGGCGAAGAGCTCGTCGAAGAGCACATCGAGCGATGGGCCGTTGCAGAACGTGTGATGCAGCGTGAGGAGCAGCACGTGATGCTCGGCGCCACGGCGCAGCAACCGGGCGTCCATGATCGGCGCGCACGCGAGATTGAACTGAAGCTGGCGCACGGCGGAGAGCGCGTCGCGCAGCTCGGAATCGTTTGCGCATTCGGTGACGGGAAGCGCGAGCCCGGCGCGGGGATGCACGGTCTGCGACTCACCGTCGGGAGTGATCGAGGTGCGGAGCGCGTCGTGCCGGTCGATGAGTTCCTGGAGCGCAGTCTCGAGCCGTGCGATGTCGAGCGGGCCGTGGAGTTCGAGCGCGGAAGATTCGTTGTAAGCGCGCGACGCGTCTGGATTCCGGGCGGAGAGCGCGAAGAGGCCGCGCTGCGAGGGCGTGAGCGGAAGCGAGAGCGGCACGGGCTCCGGCGGTGTGACAAGCGTGGGAGACCAGCCCTGCTCGACGCCGCTGAACCAAGGCGCCAGCGCCTCGACACAGGTCCGGAAGATGCGCACGAAATGCGCGAGGTCCGCGTCGGTATGCGCCGTCGAGAGGAAGAAGAGTCGGTTGTCCCACGCGTGAATGCCTTTTTCGCGCAGCAGAAAAAAGAGGACCGCGCCGAACGCGAAGTCCTCGGCGAACTTCACGAGGAACATCGAGGCGAAGCTCTCGCAGCGCATCGGCGCGCCCTTGTCCGTGAGGAAGGAGTTCAGCTCCCGCACGAGGTGCGCGGTGCGTTCGTTGAGCGCAGACTGCAGCAGGCCGGCGTCGGCTTTCAGGAAGGTGAGCACCGCGTGCGACGCCGCCATCGCCAGCGGATGGCGCACGAAGGTGCCGGCGAAGAACGTCACCCCAACCTCTGGGCGCGAGTCGTCTCCGAAGCTCCACGTCCCGCCGTCGAGCGCGTCCATGTATTCCCGCCGGCCGCACAGCGCGCCCATCGGGAGTCCGCCGCCGATGATTTTGCCGTAAGTGACAAGATCCGCGCGCACGTCGAACCACGCCTGCGCGCCGCCGGGATGGCAGCGGAAGCCGGTGATTACTTCGTCGAAGACCAGCGCCGCGCCAGCCTCGCGTGTGATGCGGCGCACTTCGTGGAGGAACTCGCGCGGTTGCAGATCCGGGTGGCGGCTTTGCACCGGCTCGACGAGAACCGCGGCGATCTCGTGGGCGCGCGCGCGCAGAATTTCAAGCGATTCGGCGGTCCCGTAGTCGAGCGCGAGCACTCCGCTGGCGATGTGATCCGGGATGCCTGGCGCGATGGGCATCGAGCGGCGCTCGCCGTCGATCGTTTTTCCGCGGATGAGGAATTCGTCATTGATCCCGTGGTAGCCGCTGAAGGTGGCGATCAGGCTGCGGCCGGTGACCGTGCGCGCGACGCGCACCGCGGCGAGCACCGCCTCAGAGCCGGTGTTGGTGAAGGCCGCGCGATCCATGCCGCTCGCTGCGCAGAGCATCTGCGCGACTTCTCCCGCGACGGGTGATTGCGGGCCGATCTCGATTCCCCGCGCGAGCTGTGCGCTGATCGCCTCGGTGACGAAGGCCGGCGAATGTCCGAACAGGTTCGTGCCGAAACCCATCGTGAAATCGAGATACTCGTGGCCATCCGCGTCCCACATCCGCGCGCCCGCGGAACGCTCGACGACGATCGGATACGTGAGCTCTTTCCAGTAAGGCCGGAAGCCGGAGACGGAGCGCGGATCGGCGAAGTGGGCGCGGTCGCGTTGGGTGCGCGCCTTCGACTTTGCGGTGCGAGCGGTGTAGCGCGCCGTGAGTGCGGCGAGGTGTTCGCGTTGCGTGGCGGTGAGTTCGTCCGCGGCGTCTTTTTGGATCGGGCGGAAGGGGCCGTGTGGTGACGCGGGCGTCCCGCTTGTGGAGGAGGATTGCGGGCCGGAACTCGCACGGACTTCTCCAGGTCTCCGCGGGGCGGAGGTATTCGCAGGCGGGGACGCCTGGGTCACGAGGGCGGAGAGCGCGCCGATGCTGGCGAACTCCTCGAAGAGCTGACGGAAAGTGATCTCGACGCCGAACTTCTTCCGCAGCGCGAGGGCGACCTGCGTGAGGAAGAGCGAGTCGAAGCCCAACTCGAGCAGCGTCGTCTCGGGCGCCATTTTTTCCATGGCGACGCCGGACATGCCGTGGAGAAAGGCGCGCAACTGATCGAGCGCGGTGGATGGCGCGCTCCGAGCGCCATGAGTATCGCTCTCGACCGCAGGGCGCTCACTCGAGTGAGGCGCTGGCGCGCATTGGTTTGGCATGGCGCTCGGAGCGCGCCATCCACCGAGCCAGTAGCGTTCGCGCTCGAAGGGATAGGTGGGCAGCGGGACGCGCAGGCGGCGTTCGCCGGCGTGCAGACCGGTCCAGTCGATTTCGGCGCCGGCGAGCCAGCGGTGGCCGATTGCTTCGAGTTCGTTGATGTCGCTGCGCGGGGCGGGGGGAAGTGGAGCGCCCCCCCTGGCGACGCCGGTGCTGAAGACGCGCCGGGGATCACGTTTGCGCAGGAGCCGCTCGGCCTCGGTCACGTCGCGCGCGACCACGAAGCGGCGATGCTCGAAAACGCGGCGACCACTCTGCAGAGTGTGCGCGACATCGGCCAGATTCAGGCCGGAATTTTCCCGCAGATGCTGCGCGAGATTGGCCGTGGCGTCTTCCAGCGCGCGGCGGGTGCGGGCGGAGAGGACGAGGAGTTGCCACGGGCTGGAGGGCGGGTCGCTCTGGACGAGCGGAGCCTCTTCGATCACGGCGTGGGCATTGGTGCCGCCGATGCCAAAGCTGCTCACGCCCGCGCGCCGCGGTTCGCGTCCGCGCGGCCATTCCGTGAGTGCTGCGTTCACGACGAAGGGGCTGCGGGCGAAATCGATCTGCGGATTCGGCGCGGTGAAGTGCAAGCTCGGCGGGATCACGCCGCGATCGAGGGCGAGCGCGGCCTTGATCAGTCCGGCCGCGCCGGCGCCGGTGTCGAGGTGGCCGATATTCGTCTTCACGGAGCCGATGCGGCAAAAGCCGGTCGCATCCGTCGTCTCGCGGAAGGCTCGGGTGAGGCCGGCGATTTCGATCGGGTCGCCCAGGCTCGTGCCGGTGCCGTGCGCTTCGACGTAGCCGATCGTCTCGGCGGACACCCCGGCGGCGGTGTGCGCGCGGGCGATGACGGCGGCCTGGCCCTCCACGGAAGGCGCGGTGAAGCCGGCCTTGTTGCCGGCGTCGTTGTTGATCGCGGTGCCGCGGATGACGCTGTAAATGTGGTCGCCGTCACGCAGGGCGTCGGCGAGGCGCTTGATCACGACTGCAGCGATCCCGCTCGCGGGCACGCAGCCGCGGGCCTGCGCATCGAAGGCGCGGCAGTGGCCATCGGGTGAGGGGATGCCGCCATCGACGTAGGGGTAGCCCGCGTGCAGCGGCACGCTGATGCGTCCACCGCCGACGAGCGCCATGTCGCTTTCGCCACTGCGCAGGCTCTGGCAGGCGAGATGGAGCGCGACGAGCGAAGTGGAGCAGGCTGTCTGGATGCCGATCGCCGGGCCGCGCAGGCGGAGCTTGTGGGCGACGCGCGTGGCCACGAAGTCCTTCTCGTTGCCCAGCGTCAGTGCGTACGTCCCGAGCAGTGGGGCGAGCTCGGGGCGCGTGGCGAGGTTGAATTGGAAGTAGTCGTTGAGCGCGAGTCCGGCGAAGACGCCGATGGCGCCGGGGAAGCGGGCCACGTCGCAGCCCGCGTGTTCAAAGGCTTCCCACGCGCATTCCAAAAACACGCGCTGCTGTGGATCCATGAGCTCCGCCTCGCGCGGAGTGTAGCCGAAGAACCCGGCGGCGAACTTGTCGGCGTCGTCGATCTGGGCGCCGGCATTCACGTAGCCGGGCTCGGTGACGATGGCCGGATCGATGCCGGAGGCGCGGAGTTCGTCTTCCGTGAATGGGCGGATCGACTCCACGCCGGCGCAGAGATTTTTCCAGAATTTCTCCACATTCCGCGCTCCGGGAAAGCGCCCGGCCATGCCGATGATCGCGATAGCGTCGTCGGGGACCGATTGGACGGAGCGTAGCTCGACAGGTTTTTCGTAGCCAAGTTCCGCGGCGAGTTCCCAGGTGAGATCGGAGAGGAAATTATCCTGGAGCACACCGCGCCAGCCTTCGGCGATCTCGGGTTTGATCGCGCCGTGTGCATGGAAACGCGGATCGTCGGGGGTGTGAATGCGATCTTCTGCCGACGCGGCGACGCCTTCGTAAGGATCGAGCAGGGCAGCGTCGAACTCGAGGCCGGCCGCGGCGCAGAGCGCTTCGAGCTGCTCGCGGGGGTGGCTGACGAGATCGGAGAAGCGCAGATCGAAGCGTCGGCTCGACGGAATCGTCGCCAGGAAATCGCGGATGTTTCGGTGGGCGATGAGCCAGACGGCTTCACCGGCTTCGCGTGCGCTGAGATCCTCTGCTCCGGGCAGGTAGATGCGATCCATGTGCCGACTCTCGAAGGAGCGGATCATCTCGTAAGGGTGTCGCGCGAGGTGGATGTAGAAGGCCTCGTCGAAAAGCGATTCGGCGTGGCGGAGGCAGTCGGGATCGAGCGCGTAGGATGGCGACTTGTCCACGAGCACGCGCTCCCCGAGCCATTGCTGGATGAGTGCGTAAAATTCACCCGTGCCGAGATCGAGGCGTTCGTAGGAATCGAGCAGCTGTGCGGCTTCCGCGGCGTCGCAGCCTTTGCTCTCCGCGATCGCCGCGATCAGACCCTGACGCCAGACGCTCTCACTGCCGGAGTATGCGCCACGCCGTTCTCCGAGCGTTCGGAAGCCGAGCAGGCGCAGCTCGGACGCAGTGAAAAGCGACGGATGCCGGGCGAGCATCGCGCGGAGCAGCGTCGTGCCGGAGCGCGGCGGTGCGAGGATGAAGATGGCGCGGCGATTTTTGCGCCGCGCGACTGGGGTGGGTCGTGGGCCGCGGACGATCAGGCTGCGCACGCCGGCCAGACGAGCAGCGTCGATCCGGCGCTCGGTGGTGGGCTCGCTCACCGGCTTTTCCCCGAAGACGCGCCCGACGGCAGCCGCGTAGTGGCGGCGGAGATAAGCGGCGAGCTGGGCAATGGTCGGAGCCTCGAAGATCGCGACGACGAAGACGGGCTCGCCGAGCTTTTCCTGCAAGCGCGCGCAGAGCTCCGCCGCGCGCAGCGAGTCGCCGCCAAGCTCGAAGAAACGATCGTGAATGCCGACGCGATAGAGCCGGAGAGCGCTGCACCAGTCGGCGGCGAGCGCTTGTTCCAGCGTGTCGCGTGGCGGTGCGTAAGGGGAGTCGAGCGCCGGGCGTTCGCGGCTCGGCGCGGGGAGTGCGGCGTAGTTCACTTTGCCATTCGGCATCTGCGGCAGAGTGCCGAGCGCGACGAAGGCCGAGGGCTGCATGAAGGGCGGAAGCATTTCGGCAAGGGCCGCGCGCAGCGGGGCGATCGCGCAGTCCGCCGGTGCGACATATGCAATCAGCCGCGGATCGCCGGGCTCATCTTCGCGCAACAGGACAGCCGCCGCTCGGACCATCGGCTGGCTGAGCAGAGCGGCCTCGATGGCTTCGAGCTCGACGCGGTAGCCACGGATTTTTACCTGACGGTCGATGCGGCCGAGGAATTCCAGATTGCCATCCGGGCGACGGCGCGCGCGGTCGCCGGTTTTGTACAGGCGGGTGCCAGATGGATTCGTGAAAAAGCTTTCGGCGGTGAGGTCGGGACGGTTCCAGTAGCCACGCGCCACCCCCGGGCCGCCAATGTGGATCTCGCCGGCTTCGGCGGCCTCGCCATTTTCATCGAGCAAGAGCACCAAGGCTCCTGGGATCGGCTGCCCGATCGTGACATCGGCCGGTGTGGAAGAGAGTCGGGCGAAGGTCGTCCAGACGGTGCCTTCGGTCGGGCCGTATTCGTTGCAGAGTTCTGCGTGCGGAAGGTGGCGGGCGTGCAGGGCTGGGAGCGTCGGCGGGCACGCTTCACCGGCGACGATCACGCATTCGAGGGTGCGGAGTTGGGCGGCGGTTGCGGCTCCGAGCAGAAGCATGTGGAGCGCTGGCAGACAAAGCGTGTGCGTGATGCGCTCGGCGGCGATCAGCGCGGCGAGTGCGCCGGGGTCGCGCTCTTCACCGGAAGCGAGCACGAGCGTGCCGCCAGTGGAGAGCGTCCAGAAAAGTCCGGCCACCGAACTATCGAACGCAAAGGACGAGAGCAGGAGGAAACGCTGCGGCGATTGGGCGTAGCAGGTGCGGCGGGCATTCGTGGAATGCGCGAGGTTGCCGTGGGTGACGAGCACGCCTTTTGGCTGACCGGTGGAACCCGACGTGTAGATGACATACGCCAGCGATTCAGCAGGGCATGGCGCGATCTCCGGGAGCGCCGGAGACGACTCGGCCGCATCTTCGAGCGCTACGGCGGTGAGCGCATGTGCAGGGAGCTTCGCCAGTTCCTCGGACGAGCCGACCACGACCTCCGCGCCGCAATCCGCGAGCGTGAAGGTTAGAATTTCCAGGGGATAGTCGGGATCGAGGGGCACGTAGGCGCCGCCGGCGTAGTGAATCGCGAGGATCGCAACGACTGTGTCCAGTGAACGCGAGGCGAGCACGGCTACGGTGGTCTCTTCCTTCACGCCGAGATCGCGCAGTCGCGCGGCCAGTCTGCTGGCACGGAAATGCAGCGTGCGGTAGGTCAGAGTGCTCCCGCCGCGGCGAACGGCGATCGCATCCGGGGTCGCCGCGACTTGCGCGGAGATCAGGCGGGGCAGGGGAGCGTCGGCGGGCATGAAATCAGTGGGCGGGCCGCGAGGAACGCAATTGGCTCATGCCATCCGTGAACATGAATCTCGATTGCTCTCTCACCGTTGCTCCAGGCAAGCCGAAATCAGTCGCGCCTGTGCTCATGCGGCAAACTCGATGCGATATTCGGACCTGTGATCATGAATTTGTTTGCGTGGCAGGCGGTGTGGCGGAAATGGTGGACCCGAATCAGCGCGAGCACAGTGCCCGGCAGCGTTCAAGTCATGTCCGATTTTCCCAACAAATGATCAGCAATGGGTATGCCAGTGAAACCCGGCCGGACGGCGTGAACTAATGGAACTCCAAGGCTACAACACCGGCGATTTCGACCGCGGCGCACCGCGCTGGAAAGAGGCCCTCTGGGTCGCCGTAAAATGCATCTTTTTCCTCACTCCCTGGCCGTGGCCCTCACGGGTCCGTGTGGCGCTGTTGCGGCTCTTCGGCGCCGAGATCGGGCCGCGGGTGGTGGTGCGATCGGGAGTGAATGTCACCTTCCCCTGGCGGCTGAAGATCGGGCGCGACGTGTGGATCGGTGACGACGTGCTGATTCTGAGCCTCGGGCAAGTCACGATCGGGCCCAGCGTCTGCATTTCGCAGCGCGTCTTCATTTGCTCGGGATCACACGATTTCCGTGCGCCGGGTTTCGATCTCATCGTGAAGCCGGTGGAAATCGGCGGGCACTCCTGGATCGCGGCGCAGAGTTTCATCGCGCCGGGGGTGGCGATTGGCGAGGGCAGCGTGGTCGGTGCGGGCACGATCGTGCTCGTCGGGGTGCCACCACGGTCGATGGTGCGGGGCAATCCGGGAGTTGTCGTCGGCAGCGTCGAAGAGCGTTCGCCGAACGAGAAGGCGGCAATCGGGAGCTATCGTCCCGCGGGAGTGCACGGATTTCCGTCTGGCTACTAGCGCGGGTGCCCCGTTCGGATGCGGTTCCTTTTCCTGAACCAATACTTCCCGCCAGATCCTGCGCCGACGGGGGTGCTTTTCGGGGAGATCGCGGAAATGTTGCGGGCGGGAGGGCACGACGTGGATTTTGTCGCGGCGCGGCAGGATTACCGCGCGGGGCAGAAGCAAGGCGGACGAACCCTGCGCGAACTGAAGGCTCTCGGGCGCATGCTGCTCGATGCTTTGCGCCGGCCGCGGCCAGACGTCGTCATCTCCGGCACTTCGCCACCGTGCTTGCACGCGGTGGCGGCGGTCGTGGCGCTGCGGTTCCGCGCGCGATCGGTCCACTGGATCATGGATATGTATCCGGAGATCGCTGTCGGCCTGGGAGAGATCAGTCGTGGCGTCCTGGCCAATGTCGTGGGTGGGGTGATGGGCTGGAGCTATCGGCGAGCGGCAGCGGTGGTGGCGCTGGATGAGGATATGGCGGTGCACGTGCGCCGGCATCGAGTGGAGCCGGTGATCATCCGCCCGTGGGTCTTCGCTTCGGTGCTGAAGCAACTCGCAGCGGCTTCGGCGGAGGCTTCCGCGGAGTGGACGTGGATTTACTCGGGCAATCTCGGCCGCGCGCATGAGTGGGAGACACTGCTCGCGGCACAGGCGGTCCTCGAAGCGCGCGGCGCGGAGATCCGGCTGCTCTTTCAAGGTGGCGGACCGTCCTGGCAGTCAGCGCAGGCGCGGGCGAAGGAGCTCGGGCTGCGGCGGTGTGAGTGGCGCGAATACGTGCCTGAAGCGGAATTGCCTGAATCCTTGCGCCGCTGCTCGGTGCTTGCCGTCACCCAGCGTCCGGCCGCGCAAGGGCTGCTTTGGCCGAGCAAGCTCGGGCTCGTGCTGAGCCTGCCGCGCGCGATCCTGTGGGTGGGGCCGACGGATGGTGCGATTGCGAAGCTCCTGCGGGCATATCCGCACACGGGCATTTTCGCTCCCGGGCAGGCGAAGGAAGTCGCGGAATGGCTGCTCGCACAGCGGCAGTCAGCGGCTCCGATGGCGGCTGCGCTCGATCCTGCAGCGCATCGCGCGGAGGCGTTGCGGGGCTGGCGAGATCTGGTCGTGAGTTCTACCGGACCGCGGTAGCCGTCGAAGACGCGGGTAGATTTCGACTCGAGGGAATGCTCAGGAGGCGCTTGGATTCTCCGAGCAGCCACTTGGCATCACGGAACGGCTGGAAGCCGATGTCCTGCCAGCGGACCAGTCCGTCGCCGTCGATCAGGAAAGTGCCGTGCAGCGCGATCTTTTCGAAGTCATCGAATGCGCGGTAGGCCTTGAATGCGGTGAGCTGCGGGTCCGCGAGGATCGGGAAGGGGAATCCCGCTTTATCGGAAGATTTCGCGAAGGTCTCGTGCAGCCCGGAGACGCCGTCCGTGCTGACGGCGACGATGGAAATGCCCGCCGTCTCGAAGTCCTTGGTCACGGGCGCAAAGATGTTGAGCTGTTCCATGCATCCGCTGCAGCCGCTGCCGAGGTAGAAGACGACGAGCACCGGCTTGCCCTTGAAGTCGGCGAGAGCGTGGGCACGGCCGTCGCGGTCGGGGAGGCTCCACTCCGGCGCGGCCACGGGGTGCCAGCGGAAAGGCCCCAGGGATTCCAACGATGGGCGGATGCCAACGTCGGACTGCACCGGCTGCGAGGCACGCCAGTCGGCGCTCAAACCCAGCTCCTGGGCGAGCGGCGCCAGCCGGGTGAGTGCGGGCTGATCGAGATCGGCCTGCGACGCGACCGTGCGGAGCCGTTCGAAGGTCTTCTTCGCCTCATCTTTCTTCCCCAACTGCCAGAGCACCCACGCCAGATTCGCGACCGGCAGCGTCTGCTGATCGTCCTTCCCGATCGCCTCGCGGGCGAGCTTCTCGGCTTTCGTCTTGTCGCCGAGCTGAAGCCAGATCCGCGATTGCCGTTCCGAGCTGATGTCGCGTGTTTTGGCGATTTCCGACTTCGCGGCTTCGATCCGACCGTCGAGGAGCGCGCGAGCGAGACGCAGTTCGGCAAGCGCGCCATTCGTGATGTCGAGGCGGGGAGTAAATTTCCGCAGCGCCTCCGCCATCGCCCTGGAAATGTCCTCCTCGGATTTCTTTTCCCCTTTCGCTTTCGCCTCGGCGGCATCGGCACTGGAGATGCGCTCCTCGCGCGCCTTCTTGAGCGCCGCTTCCATTGCAGAGACTTTGGCGTCGCCGCGCGTGCGATCGCACTTGGCGAAGGCCGCAACTCCAAGGGCGCGCAGGCGCTCGACCTCGGCGTTCGCCTCGGGATTCGGCTCCAGATACATCGTGCCTTCGAGCGCGAGGAGTTCGTCCCAAAGCTCGGCGCGGAACAGCAAATCCACCAACCGCTCGCGGCCGAGAGCGTAACTTTTTGCGTTCGTCGCCGACACCCGCGGCAGTTCGATCATGTTTCTGGCGAGGTCGACGCCCTCATGGACGCGACCGACGTAGGCGAGGTTCTTCACCAGCCAGTCGTTGTTGTGCGCGAAGTTATGAATCTGATCGGGCATGACCCTCGACGAGATCATGTAGGCGTGATCCACGCGCGCCGATGCCTCCTGCTGCCAGGCGGCGTCCTGATAGCGTTTCAGATTGGAAAAGGTATGCCCCGACATGTGCCACATGTGGGCGATGGCCGGCGCGCTCTGCCCGCACTGCGCCGCGGAATCGACGGCGCGCTTGTCGCCGTTCTGGTTGTTCCACACGTGAATCCGATAGTGGTGAATGCCCGGATGCACTGGGTTTTTCGCCAGGACTTCCTGGCAGAGACCGTCGAGCATCCGCCGGCTCTGGAGCGGCATGCCGTGCTTCGAGTTGTCCCAGATTTGCAGAACGAGGAACGCCTTCGCCTCGAGATCGTCCGGGAACTCGAAAGTGAGATCTTCAAGCGCGCGCACGACTGCCGTGCGGCGCTCCTTTTCGTCCTTCTTCGACTCGCCGAAGTAGCCAGCAAAGCTGTCGATCCAAAGTTGCTCGCGGCGGCTGGCCTTTTCCCGGCGCTTGACCGCTTGCTTCATGAATTCCGCCGCGCGCTTTTGGTTGTTCACGTTCGCCTGGGCCATGCCCCAGTAAGCGAGCGCGCACTCCGGATCGAGCGCCGCGACCTGCCGGAACGATCGCTCCGCTTCGAAGTACCAAAAGCCGTGCAACTGCCCGACCGCCAGATCGAAGAATTTCTGGGCATCCGGGGCGCTTGTGGTGACGGGAAAATGCACGTCGCCCGTGCCCGAAATCAGTCGCGCGGCCTGGCGCGGGCCTTCGTTGAAAGCTTCGCCATGCGTGGAGTGGCCTGGCTGAGCGGGCTCCGCGGCGGGTGGGGCCTGCTGCGCTCGAAGCACGCTGACGAATAGGAATGTGAGCAAAAGCGATCTCATGGTGGGAACGCGGAAGAGAACACCGGGACAGGCGCTTTGGTAGGCCGAATCTTCGAGTTTGACAGGGTTGGAATGAGCAACAAACGCGACATGCGCTGCAAGTACCGTCACCAAAATCCGGAGTGGACTCACGTAAATCTCACTGCTGATAAAATCTTACAAAGAATTTCTTGCCCGGTATCGACGTTTCTCCTACAACAAAAGCGGTGTGTGACGCTTTCGCCGGTACACATCGGTAGGTTTTCACCCCCCAGTTGCTCCCAAACCCGCCCCCGTACCACCTCCGTATGAAACTACGCTCGAGCTCCGCTTCGCTTGTCTGCTCGCTTCTCCTCGCACTCTTGTTCCTCCCGGTGGCATCAGTCCGCGCGGCGATTGACCTCAACTCCAACGGCATCAGCGATGTTTGGGAATTGCTGAATGAAGAAGCCGTCGATCCCGCCGGAGACGCCGACGGCGATGGCCAGAGCAACCTTGCCGAAAGTATTTTCGGGACAAACCCGATGGCCGCTGCGGATAGCTTCCACTCGCCCGGCTTGGCGTGGAATCAAACCACCAGCCAGATCGACATCTCTTGGCCGAGCGTGGTGGGAAAACGGTATCAGCTGCAGACCTGCAGTGATCTAGCGGCCGGCGAGTGGAAAGCCGATGGCCAAGCCCTGATGGGGACCGGCGAGATCCTCGCGGTGAACCGGGCTCCTGGCAGCCTCGCGAAACTTTATCTGCGCGTGCAGGTGAGCGATGTGGACACCGACGGTGACAATCTCACGAACTGGGAGGAGATCACCATCGGCCTCGACCCGAACGATCGAAGCAACGGAACCGGGAATAGCAATGCCGGAGGCCCGCCGCCGCCTCCGACAATCTCTGACGTGGTGACCATGCGCGCGACGCAGGCCTTCGCATCCGAGGATGGACCGGCGAGCGGGAATGTCACCTTCAGTCGGC
This sequence comes from Chthoniobacteraceae bacterium, assembly GCA_031425095.1. Lineage (GTDB taxonomy): Bacteria > Verrucomicrobiota > Verrucomicrobiia > Chthoniobacterales > Chthoniobacteraceae > JANNXQ01. Next base: position 63,712 of record JANPIS010000448.1, on the reverse strand, counting down.
CCTCGGACACCGTGATGTATCCTTTGATGGTCGGTTACTCGGTTTCCGGCACTGCCACCCGTGGCGCTGATCACGATGTCGTCAATGCATGGTTCAGCATGCCCGCAAACCAGACTACTAAAGTGCTCGACGTTAATGTTCTTGAGGACCTCGTCCTCGAGTCCTCCGAGTCGGTCACGGTTACTATTTTATGGGTCATTTCGCTCCGGCCCGCGGGGAGTCAAGGTGTCCTCCCGGGTCTTCCAAATCGGGCGTCCGTAATTATCAACAATAGCACCGCTGCAAGCGGCACTGGATTGCTTGCTCAGTATTACGACACTTCAAGTGCAACTTACGCCAACTCAGCGAACTTCGATCCGCTCCAGCTCAAGGTGACGCGAGTGGATCCAAAAGTGGACTTTGACTGGCGCCAAGGCACGCCGAACGGAAATACGCAGCTGGCCAGCACGGACAACTACTCCGTCCGGTGGGATGGCTACCTCTCACCCACGACGGCGAGCTATATCTTCCAACTCGACGCCGATGACAAGGCTCGCGTGCTTCTGGACTTGAACAATGATGGGGACTTTTCCGATCCAGGGGAACAAATTCTAGAGAACGGTTGGGTTACCACGGCCACCGGCACCTTCAAGCAGAGCGCAGCCATCCCTTTGACCCTGCCTGCAGCGGCGGCGAACCGCTATAAAATCAGCGTCGAGTTTGTCGAGACGACGGGCAGCGCAAAGTGCTCGCTGCAATGGAAGCTGAGCACCGCCACGACCTTTGCGAACATTCCGAGCACCAATGTCTTCACCAACAACACGACCACAGGCAATGGTTGGAACGCTAGCTACTACGACAGTATTGACTTTAGTGGCGTGCCGGGTACTGCGATTGATGCCCAGATCAGCACGAATACCGACAATGGAGTCTGGGGCGAGGGCACGCCGAATGTCATTCTGAATCCCGGACAAAATCTTGCGCCTGTCCATCATGATTCTTTCTCAGCGCGCTGGACTGGCCAGGTGCAGCCGCAGTTCTCCGAAGAGTACACCTTCGTGGTGAACTGTGACGACAGCGCGAAGCTCTGGGTCAATGGTCTGCCGCTCACACTTCTTCAGTCTGATACCAATGTGGGTGTTGATTGGCCGACAGTTACCACATCCGATCGTTACGCTCGGGTGACTTTGGTCGGGGGTGTCCGCTACGACATCCGACTCGAGTACCTCGAAGTAGGCGGGGCGGCCAAGTGTCAGCTCTCTTGGTATAGCTCGAGCCAGCCGAAACAGATCATCCCTTCCATTCGTCTCTACCCGGCAAGTGGCGCCATGCAGGGTTCCCAGCAGATTAGTTCCGCCACGGCTACCGCGCTCGTCGGAGCATTGTTCTCTCAAAACATCGAGGCAACCAATGGCGCCACCATCACTCTCGTAGGCAAGCCGGCTTGGCTGGATTTCACGAACGGAGTGCTCAGTGGTACACCTCCGGCTGGGGCAGGCGGCGACTACCAGATTCTGGTCACCACTACGAGTGCGGCGGGGAGCGGGGTCTCCGCGCTCAATATCCATGTGGAAGACAACACGGTCTCCCCGATCCTGCGGGAATACTGGACTGGGGTAACTGGCACGGCTGTAGCGAACATCCCGCTTGCCACGAATCCGACCGCCTCTGTAGGTCTGAATTCGCTGGAAACGCCGACGGATTTCGGAGATAACTACGGGACGCGAATCCGGGGATTCATCACTGCCCCTGTCACCGGAAACTACTACTTTTGGATCGCGGCCAACAACGCGGCGGAACTCTGGATTTCCAACGACGAAGAACCGGTTAACCTTTTCAAGCGGGCTTCTGTCACCGCTGGGAGTGCCACGCCCCGCAATTGGAACGCCACAGCAGCGCAAAAATCGCCGTGGCTCGCGATGGAAGCAGGTCAAAAGTATTACATCGAAGTCCTGCACAAAGCGGGCGTCGGCAGCGGCGATAACCTGGCGGTCGGTTGGCTGAAGCCCGGGCAGACGGGGGCCGTTCCCAGTGAAGTGATCCCCGGGGCCGCTCTCTCCGCATATGTCCCGCCGGCACCGGGTTCGAATCCGGGCACCCTCTATATCGCGACACTGCTCGGCCAGGCCGGTGCGAAGGATGCGAATGGCAAGCCCGTTACGGGTGTGGGCACTTCGACTTTTCGCCTGAGCGAAGACGAGAACTCCGCAATCGTGAAATTCAGCTACAGCAACCTGACTGGAGACCAGACCGATTGGCACGTGCATAATGATCCTTACCTCACGCATGGATCGTCGATCATGTATGATCCCAACGCTCCTCCCGCGAACGGCAGCGGGCCGCAAATCGATGGGACTCACAAGTGGATCTTCCCGAGCATGATCGGAACGATGAGCAAGGCTGAAGTCATCGAACTGATCAAGCAAGGCAAGGCCTACATCAATATTCACACGGCGCTCAATCCCGCCGGAGAACTTCGGGGCAATTTCACCCTGGCCTCCGGATCGCGAACCTTCACTCCGCCGCCCGCTCCGCTATCCTGGTCGGACGACAGCAACACGGACGTTGGCGCGGCCCGGTTCCTCACGCAGGCCACCTTTGGTCCGAACATCGCGGACATTGCAGCCCTCAAGGCAATCGCGCCGTCTGGCGGGAAGACTCGCTACGAGCTCTGGATTGAAGATCAATTCACGAAAGCGGCGAGCGAGCAATTGGCCGAAGTCCTGGCCAAAGAACTCTCCGATGCGAACGGCGGGGGACAGTTTGAAGAGAGTCTCACCTTCAATGCCTGGTGGAGAAACTCGATTACCGGCCCCGATCAACTCCGCCAGCGTATGGCGTTTGCCTTGAGCGAAATCCACGTCGTCTCGGCCCAGGGGCCACTGGATAACCGCGCGGAGGCGCTCTCCTACTTCTACGACCAACTGGCGATCAATGCCTTCGGCAACTTCCGAGACATCCTCGAGACGACAACCCTGACTCCGGCGATGGGCCGCTACCTCGACATGCTGCGCAACGACAAGCCGGATCAATCCGTCGGACGCATCCCGAATGAGAATTACGGCCGGGAGATCAAGCAGCTCTTTTCGATCGGACTCTTCCGCATGTGGCCGGACGGCACGCTCATTCTGGATTCAAACGACACGCCGATTGTCACCTACACCCAGCGCGAGATTGTCGGTTTTGCCCATGTCTTCACTGGGTGGGACTACGGCTACGATGGCGCGTATCGGACGACCCTCGGGGCCGGCACGAATTGGACCCGCCTGATGCGGGAAGTGCCTGCCCGCCACTTTACCGGTCCGAAGCGCGTCCTGAACAATGAAGTGCTGCCTGGACTTGCGACCGCGGCCGGCCAGCCGCTGGATCCTTATGCGACGCACTCGGCCACGCAGTACAACGACGGTTCCTACCAGGCTCTGCCTGCGCAAGAGCTCGATGCGACGCACGATCAGCTCTTCAATCATCCCAACGTCGGACCCTTCATCTGCCGCCAACTCATCCAGCGGCTGGTGACGAGCCATCCGTCCCGCGACTATATCTACCGCGTCGTGCAGAAATTCGACAACCACGGTGACATGGCGCAATACGGCCCGCAGACGAGAGGCAGCATGAAGGCTGTGATCAAGGCCATCCTGCTTGATTACGAGGCGCGCAGCATTGGAGCTGGCAGCGCCGCGGTGAAGCCGACGCACGGCAAGCAGCGCGAGGCCCTTCTCCGCATCTCCGCTCCGGCTCGTGCCTTCCGCATGGGTGCGCTTTCCGGCACTTACGACCAGGTGTCAGGCACCCATGTGATCAATCTAACCACCACCACCGCGCACAAGCTCGTGGGAGGACGCAATGTTTATCTCGACTTCGCGACCGCTACGAATGCGCCATCCGATGGCATTTACACAGTGTTGAGCACGCCGGCGCCGAGCACCAATGCCGCTGGTCCTCACACCTTCTCCGTCAACGCGAGGGGCTGGGTCGGGATCAGCACCTCCAACGGAACCACGAACAATGGTATTTCCGGCACCTACTCCTCGGCAGCCAACTCCACTACGGCCACGATCACGCTGAGCGGTCACTGGCTGCCTGCGGGAGGGAGCGCTTACCTCGACTTTGAAGTTCCCGTCGGCACGCCACTCGCCGATGGAGTTTACGTCGCGGTCACCTCGACGAGCACGACCAGCGGCGGCACTACCTTTACCATTACGGTACCCACAGACGCCGGTGCCCGCAGCGGTCGGGTGCGGATGGTCGGTTTCCGCGGTTCCTATACCGTGACCAGCACCACGGGCCTTCCTGTCGGTCAGGAAAAGCGGATTACCCTCGATACCATCGATTGGGTGCAATCGGGCAATCCGATTACCGACCATCACCTCACGCCTGGCAGCCAGATCTTCCTCAACTTCACCGCGGGCAATCCGCAGCCGACCGACGGGATCTTCACCGTCGAATCCGTGCCCGATGCGAATACCTTCACGGTCCTGACGAGCACCGCTGTCGCCACGCAAGGAGGCAACAATGACTCCGACAATGGCATGTGGATGTTCCCGCTAGTGGTGCAGCCCACCGGTCGGAATGGCAACATCGATGCCACGGCCAGCACCTTCGCCATGGGGAATATCACTACGGACATCGATCAGACGCCGCTCAACTCGCCAACGGTCTTCAACTTCTTCCTCCCCGAGTTCAAGTTTCCGGGAGCGTTGGCATCGGCGGGCCTCACCACACCTGAATTCCAGGATACCGCGGAGACGACTGTCATCCGGCAGGCGAACTTCATTTATGGCGGTATCTTCAATCCCGCCGACACCAACGGCGTGAGCAGCTTCAAGAGCGGTGGTCATGCGCTGGTGGTTGACTTCAGCCCTTGGTTGCCCGCCGATGCAACCGATCTGGGGCTCGGCATCCCGACCGACCCATCGCTCCCTTGGACGCACAATCAGAACCTTGATCTCCTCATCAGTCAGCTTTGCACCCTGCTGGCGCCAGGGCAGATCTCGACCCAAACCAAAGCGTTCATCCGCAAGTTCGTCGGATTGCAAATCACGTCGATCGCAACGGGCGCCTCATGCACGGTGACGACTGCGGTGCCACACGGCCTCATCACCGGTGACTCGGTGGTGATCAGCGGGGTGAGTAATGGCAGCTTTTCATCCTCACTGGACAACACCTCGACGGCCCGGACGATCACCGTTCCGCTCAATAGCACCAATACCTTCACGATCAATGGCGTGACTTGCCTCACGGCGCCGAACGGCACCGGCCTCGCCAACGCGCACATCTCAGCGGTCCCGTATAACAATGGGGCCACCAACACCAATCCGAGCGACACGCACAAGCGCGACCGTATTCGTGCCATCATCCACATGATTCTCAGCAGCCCCGACTACACCATCCAGAGATAGCCGCCATGAGCACCCGCCAAGATCCCAAACTCCAGACACGTAGAGATTTCTTCCGGCAGGCCTCCTGTGCGGCCGTCGGCACATGGGCGTTGACGAATACCATTCGTGACCTGCGCCTGATCAATGCCGCTGTGGCCCAGACTGGCGTGAACACTGGCTACAAAGCGCTGGTCTGCATCTTTCTATCCGGTGGCAATGATGCGAATAACTGGATCGTCCCCACCGACGACGATACCTACGCCGATTACGCATCGATCCGGGGCAATCTGGCCATCCCGAAGGCAGCCCTGCACACACTCAGGGCCGGTCCAAACCCTGGCGATTCAGCTTATCAGGATGCAGATGGGCACACCTACGGTTTCCACCCGAGTTGCGTGGAACTTCAGACGCTCTTCGGGCAGGGGAAATTAGTACCGATTCTCAATGTGGGAACGCTGGTCCGCCCGATTACGCGGGCAGAGTATCTCTCGAGTGCATCGGGCACAAAGCCGCCACAGCTTTTCTCCCACAGCGATCAGGTGGCGCAGTGGCAGACATCGATCCCCGATCAGGCGCCAATCACTGGCTGGGGCGGGCGCGTCGCGGACATTCTGAATTCCGTGGCGAATCCAGCCGGTAATATCTCAATGTCGGTTTCCGTGAATGGCGCGAATACGTTCGAGATCGGCAATGTCGTCTCGCAGTATCACGTCTCCACCACCGGAGCGGTGACGCTCAGTGGTGATCTGATGACCAGCAATGCGCTCCGAGTGCGCACAATGCGAGAAATCCTCGCGCTCAATAACAGCACCGCCACGCCGAACCTGCAGCAGCGGGCATACGCAGACGTCGTCGATCGTGCGATCAAAACCGGCGACACTCTGAACTCTGCGATCTCGAACACGGCGCTCGATACTTTTTGGGGCGTGCCGTTTCCAAATACTACACTCGGGAACCAACTGAAGATGATCGCGCGGCTCATCGAGGCCCGTGGACCGACCGAGTTTAATATGAACCGGCAGATCTTCTTCTGCACGGTGGGGGGCTATGACACGCATACCGCTCAAGTCACGCTCACCCCGGCGAATGATCCGCTCACTGGCACCCACGCAAACCTGCTCAATGAGGTGAGCGAATGCATGTTCGCCTTCCAGAGCGCGATGGAGCAGCTCAATGTTTCAAATGACGTTACGACGTTCACGGCCAGCGACTTCTCCCGGACGCTCCCGACGAATAGCCAGGGAAGTGACCATGGCTGGGGTTCGCACCACCTCATCATGGGTGGTGCGGTGAAGGGCATAGGCAAGGGTGGCGGAACCTACGGCCACCTACCGCAGCTTGTCATCAATGGGCCGGACGACACGGGCACGGGGCGCTGGATTCCGACACTCTCGGTCGATCAGTATTCGGCGACGCTCGCTAAATGGTTCGGCGTCAATACCGGCAACAACATGGAGTCGATCTTCCCGAATCTCACTCGTTTCGCGACGCCAGATCTGGGCTTCATGGCTTAAGGGTCGGTGATCGCTGCTGGCAGAAAGGGTGTGGTGTCCACGGACGACCATGTGGCTCAACCACTGCGCTTTTGGTGCGGTTTCGTGGCGCGGGCTTTCGTGGGTTTGTGATTCCTTTCACGAGAGAGCCCAATCCATTGCCTGCGGAGATCACATCCCTCACCGATTGGCGCTGCCGATTGGGCGAGAACCCACTCTGGAACGCTGGCGACGGGTGCCTTTACTGGACGGATATCGACGATGGCACGGTGCATCGGTGCCATGCTGAAAGTGGGAGGCATGATGTCATTTATCGCGGTGTGACGGTTGGGGCTTCACCTTGCAGGCCGATGGGAGCCTGCTGCTCTTTCGAGTAAAGGATCTCGCGCTGCTCCGGCCTGATGGCTCCGTGGATGTGGTGCGTGAGACCAACGACGAGGGTACCTTGCGATTCAACGATGTGATCGCTGACCCTGAGGGCCGCGTTTTTGCCGGCACGATCGGGCGCACTGCACTGATTGATGGGCTCGTCCGCGTGAACCAAGATGGCTCCATGGAATGGCTTTTCCGCGGCACTGGATGCTCGAACGGGATGGGTTTCTCCCCGGGCCTCCGCACCTTATACTGGACGTGCTCGACGCGGCGGAGGATCTCCGCTTTCGGCTATGACCGCGTTTCGGGTGCACTGAGCTGCGAGCGGTCGTTTTATCATGCCACGGACTCTGAAGGGATCCCCGACGGTCTGACGGTCGATCGCGACGGGCACGTTTGGTCGGCGCGCTGGGATGGGTATGCGGTGGTGCATCATGCTCCTGATGGCGCGGTCGTCGCGACGCATTCGTTCCCGGTCGCCAAGGTTTCTTCGCTTTGCTTTGGCGGGCGGGATTGCGACGAAGTCTTCGTCACCACTGCCGGAGGGATGCCGGGGTGCGAGAAGTAGGATGGGTTGGTCTTCGGGTGGAGGGCGGGCGCCAGCGGCCCGGCGGAATTTCGGTCGCGGATTCGCGTCTGACGTTCGAACCGCAGCGCAGGCATTGACCCAAAGATGTGAGTGACCTCCCGGGCGCGGTCGCTATCCTTCCGCTCCCGCAATCGCGCGTGTTCTCAGCCCACTCTTTCATGAAACTTTGCACCCTTTCCGTCGTCCTCGGCATTACTCTGCTTTTCGGCAGCGCCGCGCTTCAAGCGCAGTCACTCGAGCTCCAGAAGGGCGACCACATAGCCATCGTCGGCAGTGGCCTGGCGGACCGGCAGCAGCATCACGGGTGGCTTGAGGCACTGGTGCATCGCGCGTTTCCCGATCTCGATCTCACGGTGCGCAATCTTGGCTTTGCGGCGGATGAGGTGAACCTGCACCCGCGTTCGGATGAGGTGCCGACCACAGAGGATTTCCTGAACATCAAGCCCGGCACGACCAAGGGGAACCTGGGAACGGATGGGAATAAGCGATCGAAGGGCGCCGGGACGGACGTCGTGTATCACTGGGGCGCAGACTTTCACGCGAGTGTGATTCTTGCCTATTGGGGCTTCAACGAATCCTTCAAGGGCGCGGCGGGCCTTGAGGACTTCAGGAAGGAACTCGATGCGTATCTGAAGAAGCTGCTCGGCTCCGACTTCGGCAAAGGCCGTCCGCGCGTCGTGCTCCTTTCGCCGATTGCGCACGAGAATGTGAAGAGCCCGGACTACCCGAACGGCGAGGCGAACAATCAGAACCTCGCACTGTACACGGCGGCGATGGCCGAAGTGGCGAAGGCGAGCAGCGTGCAGTTTGTGGATCTCTTCCGCGCCTCGCGGGAACTCTATGCGAACGCCGCGTGCCCGCTAACGATCAATGGCATCCACCTTTCCGACGAAGGCGATCGCGCGCTCGCACCGGTGCAGTTTCAGGCCATCTTTGGCAAAGAATCGCCGAAGACGGATGACACGGCGGTAGCCGCGATTCGCGCGGCGGTGCTCGAGAAGAATGTGCAGTGGCATCACCGTTACCGGACCGTGGATCAGTACAACATCTACGGGGGCCGTTCGCGGATTAAGTATGAGGGCGTGGATAACGTGACGATCCTCGGCGAGGAGATGGCCCAGCGCGATGTGAAGACGGCGAATCGCGATCTGGCCGTGTGGGCTGCGGCAAAGGGGAAGACCTTCACGGTCAACGACGACAACCTGCTGCCGGTGCAGCCGACGCCGCCGAACCGCAAGGAGCCGGTGCCCTACATGGAACCGGAGGAAGCGCTCAAGCACCTCACGTCGCCCGAAGGCACAAAGGTCGAGTTCATCGCGTCGGAGAAGGAATTCCCCGAGCTCGCGAATCCGGTGCAAATGAATTTCGACACCAAGGGCCGCCTCTGGGTCGCGGTGTGGCCGAACTATCCGGAGACCACGCCGACCACCGAGGTCTTCGACAAGCTCGTCGTCTTCGACATCGATCCGAAGACTGGGAAGTTCACAAAGTGTACGACCTTCCTCGACGGGCTGAACTGCCCGACTGGCTTCCAGCTTTATAAGGACGGCGTGCTCGTGATGCAGTCGCCGGACATGTGGTTCGTGCGCGATACCGACGGGGACGGAAAGGGCGACTGGAAGGAGCGCGTGGTGCATGGACTCGATGCCGCGGATTCCCACCACGAGACGAACTCCATCTGCTACGAGCCGGGCGGCGCGGTATATTTCAGCGACGGCGTTTTCCACCGGACGAATGTCGAGACGCTCGACGGTCCGGTGCGCAACGTGAACGGCGCCATCTATCGCTTCGAGCCGCGCACCAGCAAGTTCTCACGCTACGTGCCTTATGGCTTCGCCAATCCGCACGGCCGCGTGTTCGATTACTGGGGCAACGACATCATCACCGACGCCACCGGCAACGCGAATTACTTCGGCCCCGCCTTCAGCGGCCACCTCGACTCCGGCGCGCATCCGAAGATGAAGGAATTCTGGACGCGACCATCGCGCCCATGCCCCGGCACGGCGATCCTAAGCAGCCGTCACTTCCCGGACGACTGGCAGGGCGTGTTCCTGAATACGAACGTGATCAGTTACCAGGGCATCTTCCGCGCGAAGGTCACGGAGGAAGGCTCGGGGCTGAAAGGCGAGACGATCGAGCCCGGACTCGTCTCCACGGACGTGCAGGCGAATCCGAACTTCCGTCCCTCCGGCGTGGCCGTGGCACCGGATGGCTCGCTCTACTTCATGGATTGGTCGCAGATGCTCATCGGCCATCTCCAGCATCACCTCCGCGACCCGAATCGCGACCATCAGCACGGCCGCATCTATCGTGTCACTTATCCGAGCCGGCCGCTGCTCACGCCAAAGAAGATCGCGGGCGAGCCGATCGAGGCGTTGCTCGACTTACTCAAGGAGCACGAAGACAACGTCCGTCAGCGCGCCAAGATCGAGCTCGATACCCATGACACCGCCAAGGTGATCGCTTCCACACAGAAGTGGGAGCAGGCGCTCGACAAGAAGGACAAGGACTACGAGCACCACTGCCTCGAAGCCTTGTGGGTCCACCAATGGCACAACGTCGTGAACCTTGAGCTGCTCAACGCCGTCCTGCAGTCGCCCGAGCCGCGCGCCCGCGCGCAAGCGGTGCGGGTGCTCTGCTACTGGCGCGACCGCGTGCCCGGCGCGCTCGATCTGGTCGGGAAAGCGATCGCCGACCCCGCGCCGCGCGTTCGGCTTGAAGCCGTGCGCGCTTTGAGCTTCTTCCGCGGACCGGACACCACGAAGGCGATGCAGTTCGCCATGCTCGTCGCTCCAGAAAGGGATTACTACATCGACTACTGCTTCAAGGAGACAATGAAGCAGCTCGGCTCACTGCCCGAGGGCAAGGACATCCTCGCCAAAGACGTGCTGCTGCAAGCTCGGCTCCGCGCTTCACCCGATGCCAAGTACGGCCCGACGGACAAGAAACTCGCCGGCGCCGATCTGAAGCTCTACAACCTCGGCAAGGAAGTCTTCAACCGCGAGGCGCACTGCGTCACGTGCCATCAGGCCGATGGCAAAGGCGTGGAGAACACTTATCCCGGCCTCGCGAACAGCGAGTGGCTCAAGGGCGATCAGGACCGCGTGATCAAGATTACGCTCAAGGGTCTCTATGGTCCGCTGAAGTTTCAGGGCAAAGAGTACGGACCCGCGCGAGGGACGCCGCCGATGATGGGTTTCGCCGGGCTCTGCACCGACGAGGAACTCGCGGGCGTCATCACCTACGTGAATCAATCCTTCGGCAACAATCTACCGGCTGTAAAACCCGAGCAGGTGAAGCAAGTGCGCGAGGCCACCGCGGATCGCTCCATGTTTTACATGGTCGATGAGATTCTCAAAGAGCACCCGCTGGAGGCGAAGAAGTAGCCGACCGCAAGCCACCTACTTTACTACCGCTTTGACGAGGCGCGTCGGGAGACTGGTGAGCTCGGCGCGGGAGAGCACAGCGTTGCTATCCGCATCCAGTAGCGTGAAGAGCGCCTGCGCGCCGTTTGAATACTCCTCGCGGCTCAGCGCCTTGTCACCGTCCTTGTCCATCGTCGCGAGCACCAGCTTGATCAGCGACGGCACCACCGCCGCCGCCACGCTGCCCTGTTCCTGCCCGATCAATCCACCAAGGGCATCGATCTCCGTGGGCGTGATCTTCCCATCGTGATCGCGATCGATCTCGTAGAAGCCGTCATCTGTACCATCGCGATATTCCGTGCGGTCGAGCGCGTCATCACCGCTCGCATCCATCGTGAGGATCACATCTGCCAGTTCCTCTGCGCCCGGCACCGCAGCCGGAGCAGAACTGGCGATCGTGGCGGAGAGTAGCGCGAGAGCGATTCGTTTCATGGACGAGAGTGATACTTAGGAACGAGGGATTGGCCACTCTTGGTTATTCGGATCGGCGATAGAAACCAACCCTCAGAGCCACGCGTCCGTGCCAGGAACGACGCAGCGAAAGTCTTCGATCCGCCAGCCTGGCTTCCGTCTTTTCGGCTCCGCCAGCTTGAAGTATGGCGAGCCAGGTCCGCGCAGGTTCCAGGATGCCGGCTTGAGTTGCCTTGATGTCTCCCATCTGATCGGTGAATGAATGGCAAACTCTTGTTGATCGGATGGGATGCTGCGGATTGGAAGGTGATCCATCCGTTGCTGGACGCGGGGAAACTTCCCAATCTCGCGAGACTAATTGAAGGCGGGGTGTGCGGGAATCTGGCGACGTTGCAACCGGTGCTGTCGCCGATGTTGTGGACGTCGATCGGGACGGGGAAGCGGCCTTACAAGCACGGGGTGCATGGGTTCTCCGAGCCAGATGCGGTGAGCGGCGGAATTCGTGCGGTGAGTAGTCTGTCGCGGCGGACGAAAGCGGTCTGGAATATTCTCAATCAAAATGATCTGCGCTCTGTGGTGGTGGGCTGGTGGCCTTCGCATCCGGCGGAGCCTTTAACGAAAGGAGTGATGGTATCGAACCACTACCAGAAGGCGAAGGATGCGGTGAATGAGCCGTGGTTGCTGGAGCCCGAGACGGTGTACCCAGTGCGACTGGAGAAAGTATTAGGCGAACTGCGTTTTCACCCCGGGGAACTGGCGGAGGAGGATCTGATTCCATTCCTGCCGGGTTTGAAAGGGATGAACCAGGAGGAATTGGATGAGCTGTCCAGCGACCCGCGCGTCCACATCCTGGCGAAGATTCTGGCGGAGATGACGTCGATCCATTCGGCGGCCACGGCGCTGATCCAGAACGAGCCATGGGATTTCATGGCCGTATATTTCGAGGCGATCGATCATTTCGGCCATGCCTTCATGAAGTATCACCCGCCGCGTCGTGAATTTATCGACGAGCGGGAGTTCCGCGTGTTTCAGCACTGCCTGGAAGGGGGTTACATTATTCAGGACGCAATGCTTGGGGTGCTCGTGGATCTGGCGCCGCAAGAAACAACCGTGATGGTCATGTCGGACCATGGGTTCCACCCGGATCACCTGCGCCCACGGGCCGTTCCTCAGGAAGCCGCCGGGCCTGCGGTGGAGCATCGGCAGTTTGGGATGCTCGTGGCAAGCGGACCGAACGTGAAAGCTGACAAAAGAATCTACGGGGCAAGCATCCTCGATATCACTCCGACGATCCTGCATCACTTTGGGTTACCGGTGGGAGAAGACATGGATGGCAAGGTGCTCCTCGATCTTCTTGTGGCTCCGGGGGAAATTCAGCGGATCGCAAGTTGGGACGCAGTGAAGGGTGACGACGGACGCCATCCGCCGGATCGGGTGATCGCTCCGGCAGACTCCAAGGCGGCGCTGGATCAACTGGTCGCGCTCGGATACATTGAGAAGCCAGACGCAGACGAACATAAGGCGCTCGAGAACACGGTTCGCGAGCTGGACTACAATTTAAGTCAGGCTTACCTGGATGGCGGCGTTTACAGCGAAGCCATCGTCCTCTTGGAGCGCCTCTACGAACGCTGGCCGGAGGAGCATCGCTTCGCAGTCACCCTGGCGAACTGCTACCACACGCTGGGACGGATCGCGGAACTGCGGGAACTGGTGGGGAAGATCATTGAGCGACGTCTCGCCGAGGCGCGCACGGCGGTGGCGGAAATGAATGCGCTGCATCTTGAAGACCCGGCGATTCAAGAAGCAGAGAAAGCGCGGCTGGAGAAGTTGACAAAGGAAGAGCAGGAGCAGTTTACCCGGGAGCGGCGGGCGCTGGTGGCCAGAGCGCGACCAAACTTACTCGCGCTGGAAGCCCTGGAAGCGCAGGCCGATTTCGCGGAAAGGAAGTATCCCGCAGCGCTGGCGAAGCTGGAGCAACTGCAGAAGGACTACGGCGCAAGACGCAATGCCCTCACGCTGCGCGGCGAGATCCATCTGCGAATGAGGGACTGGGAGGAGGCGCGGATCGCCTTCGGGGAAGCGCTCGAGATCGACCCCGAAGCTCCGCATCCCCATCTCGGCATGGCGCGGGCCGCACTCGCCGAGGGAGCCTTTGAAGATGCCGCGGATCATGCGATGACTTCGATTGGGTTACTCTTCCACCATCCGCGGGCGCACTACCTTCTCGGGTTGGCGCAATATCGCGCAGGCGATTGGGAAAATGCGGAACGTGCGTTTCTCATCGCCGTGCAGCAGGCACCGTTGCTGGCGGCCGCGTATCGGATGCTTTCGGAAATCGCGCGTCACTTTAAGAAAGACCTCGGGGAGGCGCTCCAGTATCGGGCTTACGCCCGACTGGCTTTGCAGAGAAGGGTGGAACTTTCGCGCACCCGGTTCGGCGAGGCTCGCCATACGCAGGAGTTGCTGCGCCCGGCGGATGAGGAGACTCCCATGCCAGTATTGTTGCCGCGGAAGCAGGTGCTGAAGGGGGTTCCGGAAAGCGAGATCATCACCGTCGTGACAGGCCTCCCGCGCTCGGGCACTTCCCTGATGATGCAGATGCTCCAGGCAGGCGGCATGGAGATCTTCACCGATGGCAGCCGGGCCGCGGACGAGGCGAATCCGGAAGGATACTTCGAGCACGAAAGGGTCGCCGGCTTGCTGCAGCAGGACGACCCTTCCTGGATGAAGGAGGCCAGAGGCAAGGTAGTGAAAATCGTGGCACCGCTGCTCACATCGTTGCCCTTCCGATTGATCGGTGGAGTAGGCCGGCAGGCTTACCGTGTCATTTTCATGGAGCGGGCGATGGAGGAGATCCTGCGGAGTCAGGCGACCATGCTGGCGGCAACCGGCTTGGCGCCTTCTGGCTCCGCGGATATTGGGAAAGCGTATCGCCAGCAGGTGCGCGAGGCCCGTGCCTTCCTGGCCCATTTGGGGATCCCGGCGCTGGAAGTGCACTACGCGCGTTTGGTCACGGAGCCGGAAGCAGGTGCATCGGACGTGGCCCGCTTTCTCGGCAGGGAGGCCTCGGCGCGGGCGATGGCCAGTTGCGTCCGTCCGGAGCTCTACAGAGCCCGGTGGGAAGGTTAAACCATCGGTCCCACTGGCTTTCCGTCGCCGGTGACCGGAGACAGGAAGACCACCTGCGTGTATCTCCAAGTACCGCGCCGTTCCGAGTACTTCGCATAGTCCTCGATGTAGGCGCCGTGAATCCGGTTACCGGGAAAGATGACACACCGATTGAACTTCGCGGGGATGACCCGCTCGAGGACGAAGGTGTCCGCGACCGGATACATCAGGTTCACCGCTTCATTGTTCGGTATCAGATCCCCGCTGTAGATGGCGGTTCCGCCGCTCTCCTCGTGATCCAGATAGACGATCATGTTCAAAGTGGAACGATCGTCGGGAAGCTCGGGCGACGAATCGGTATGCGGGAAGTGCTGCAATCTTAAATCCTCCATGGTCCGGCTCTGGAAGACATTGAACTCATAGACCGGCGCGCTGTGATACCGACCCTTCCAGAAGTGCTTCCGGCAGATGGAGTGGATGGTCTTCATCTTCTCTAAGTAGAGCGGGTGGTCGCCGCCAGGATAGTCGGCGATCCGGCAATCGTAGTAGTCGAATCCATTCCTCGTGCCGCCATCGTGAGGATACTTCCACAACGGGTAAGATCGGCACTCCAGCCACTCACGGATTTCCTCCGGACTTTCGTAGAAGTCATCGATGTAGATGACAGAGTCTTCGAGCCTCGGCTGGATCCGGGGAGACAGACGAAACAACGTCTCGTAGTGAAATGGGGACCGGGGCTTCATCGCGGAATTTCTCTTTGGACCGCTGGCCGTTCAGGATTTTCGCGGATCGAAGACATTGAACGAAATCACCGTCTTGGAGTGATCTCCTGCGATGACCGGCGATTCATGCTCCAGGTAACCCGGAAAGGTGACGATGTCCCCCTCTCTTACTCTCGGTTGAATAACGGGGGGCGAATCGGAAGACAGAGAACCGCGCTGTTCGACCGCATCTTTGGCGGGATGATAGAATCTGGTGGCAAGCTGCGGGCTGGACAGATCGAGGTAATAGACATTGGCCCATGTGCATTCGCCGTGATTGTGCCGGTGATGGGTATTGCCGCTTTCATAGGATTGATACCAGGCGCCGCGGATGACCCACTCCGGCGTCCCGAGTTGGGCGTAGAGCAGGGTCAGATGTTCCTGCGCAGATTCCAGAAATACCTTGTGCCACTTGCGGTTCAGCCAGGGCATCCCGAAGCTGCAGTGCGCGATGTCGGAAGCCTCCTCCCGGAGACGAGGCGCATCGAGCGATCCCAGAAGCTCCATCAGAGTGGACTTTAACTCTGCGTGGTTGGGCAGATGCGAGATGTAGATGGGAACCTCGAAGCTTTCTTTCCTCAAGTTCATCGAATTACTTCTGAGAATGGCTGCTCCACTCGAGCCACAGCAGCTCGTTCTTCCCGCGCTCAAGCGATGCTTGATTTAAAGTGGTGGGACCTGCTTGCGCTGCCGCCGCGCCAGCACACCGGCAGCACCCATGGTCAACAGCGCCAGTGACGAGGGCTCGGGCACGGGGTTGAACTCCGTGTAGGAGTTCTGAACGTCAGCACTGCTCAGCGGCAGCGAATCGCCCGCCGGATCCGAAGCATCAAAAATGAGCCGGGTGAAGGTCGTCCGGGTGCCGTCGGCCGTCCCGGTTCCCGGGGTCGTCCGGTCGGACGAGGCGATGATTTCGACCAGCGCCTGGGTAGTGACATTGCCGTTGACGCGCGAATCGGTGAAGGAAATGCGGACCTGGCCCTTGGCAAATCCATTGGTGAAATCCGTGACAGGCGAAATCCCTGCGACTTGAGCGAAAAAGGGGTCGGAAGTTCCCGCCGTGTTGGCATTGACGACGCCTGCGACATCAAAGCCTGTCGGGAGAGTTCGCCTGCGGCCAGTGACCACTCCTGCGAAATAGGAGAAATAATTTGCTGAGAGCTTGGTCTGCCCCAAAAGCGGTTGCCAAGTAATGTCGTCCAACCCATCTCCCGAAAGATCCAGGTCGAAGAACGTGCTCCCCATGCCGCTAACATAGTTGCCAAAATTCGTGATCTGGACTAGTGCGGCATCGGCACTATCAACCCCGGATACGCCAGCCCCCGCAGCGGCCGCCAGGGACATCCAGCGAAGATTGGATCGTGAAGCGGTGTGATCAATTTTGGCAGAGAGATGTTTCATCTAAGTTGGGGGACAAATGGCTGACTACGGCTGATTGGCGCCCGCTTTGAAAAGGTAGATCCGCGATGAGACTAAGAAATGCTCCTAACCGGTCAAGGCGAAAGCTCGGGATGGCTCGGTGCAAGCAAACTTGGAGGCGGCAAGTGCTTTGCCCGCCCCTCGCGCCCGAGCCGGACATGAGAATGCTGACGCTGCGCTGGAGGTGGCGAGTGAGGCCGGGTGTCGGCCGCACTGTTTTGGAGTGCAGATGCCGTCGGGCGACCAGCAGACTGCGGTACTCGACAGCATGCGGAAGCTCGGGAAGTGTCGTGCGCTAAAGCGGCGAGGCGCATCCTGCCACCGACCATCATGAAGATTCACAGCCTCACACTCGGACTACTCGCCACGACGGCCGCGCTCTGTGGCGCGGCCACCTTTCAGGACTTCGACCTCGACGGTCAGGGGACGGCCTTCGTCGCCCGACAAACGAACAATCCGCCCGCTCCCGTCCTCCTCTCCGGTGGACCTTCGGGGCGGGGGCGGATCCTCCGACTGGTCTCGCAGGGGCCGCAGCCAGAGCCGCCCAGCTCGAATACGATCACTTTTGCCCTCAGTGATGCGGCGGCTCCGAAAGCGATCGTGGCGGAGTTCGATTTCCTCATCCGGTGTGGCTCGACGCGCGGCGATGGTTTCGGATTCACCCTGCTGAATGCGACCGCGTATCCGGGCGCGACGGTGGAGCCGGATCGCGAACCCTACGCCGCGGAGGAGCCGGGCTACACCGCGTCGATCGGCGTGGGCTTCGACATCTTTGCGAATCCGGCCATCGGGACGATCCCCGCGGACATCGGTCACGAGGGCATCCGCTCGCACTTCAGCTCGAGCGTGTCGTTGCACTTCAACGGAAAATTTCTCGCGCAAGTGGACACCGTGCCGATCACCGATCTCGCCAATGCCCAGTGGAAACGCGCGCGGGTGATCGTGCGCCCGGATCGCGTGACGGTGCAACTCTCGGCGACGCGCGGCCAGTGGGCGACGCTGATCGATCGCATCATCCCGGGGCTCAAGCCCTACGCGGCGCGGGCGCATTTTGGCGGGCGGTGCGGCAGTGAAACGTCGGACGTGGAACTCGACAATGTCTCCGTCGCGTTTCTCCAGACCGGGGAAAGCGTGGTGTCGCTGGACGCGGCGGTTTCCGATGTGGGCGAAGAGGCCGGTGGACATACTCTGACGCTCGCGCGGATCGGCGACTTGAGTCGCGCCGCCACGGTCGGGTTTCAGACCCTGGAAGGGGACGCCACTCCCAGTGAGGATTTCTCCGCGACCACGGGCACGGTGCGCTTCGCTGCGGGGCAGGCGAGCGCCACGCTCCGCATCCCGATTCTCGACGATTCCTTCACCGAGCCCCCGCAGGATTTCGCGGTTACGCTTTCCGATCCCACGGGCGGCGCGGTGCTCGGCGCGTCGCGCGCCACGGTGCGCATCCTCGACGACGAAACGGCTGCGGTGCAGGGCCGGTGGAGCGAGCCCGTCGGCGTGGGCGTCTCCGGGGTGCATGCGGCGCTGCTCCCGAACGGACGCGTGCTGCTCTTCGATCGCATCGGCAATCAACGCGTGTGGAATCCCGCCACGCTCACGGTGAGCAAGCCGTCGCCGCCGCCGGGCCGGGCGAATCTTTTTTGCAGCGGCCACTGCTTCCTGCCGGATGGCACGTTGCTGGTCGTCGGCGGGCATGATGACCACGACTCCGATGGCCACGTCCGCAATCCCGGGGCCGGACTGTTCGACGGCCTGGGCCTCGCGACCGCGTTCCGCTTCCTCTCGTCCTCACAGACGTGGTGGCCCGCGCCTTTGATGAATGCCGGGCGCTGGTATCCCACGGCGACGCCACTCGGCGACGGGAGCGCGCTGGTGGTCTCCGGGAGTGTGAAGCGGGAGAATGGCGCGTATGTGCAGAACGCGCAGCCGGAGGTGTGGGAATCCGCGCGGTTGCGCTGGCGGCAACTCACGAACGCCGGGCAGCAGCAGTTAGCGGCGCCTTTTCCGAAGCCGCAGGGCGTGGACTTGTATCCCCGCATGTTTGTCACGCCCGACGGCCGCGTCCTGAAGGTCAGCGCGGATATCGATAACTGGATTCTCGATCCGACCGGCACGGGTGGCTGGACTGAAGGGCCGCGCCGCGTGGGTGCGTTGCGCGACTATGCCGCCGCGGTGAGTTACGAGCCGGGTAAGATCCTGCTGGTCGGCGGCGGAAACTATCCGCCCCTCGCCAGTGCGGAAGTGATCGATCTGAACGCGGCCACGCCAGCGTGGCGAGCAGTCGGTTCGATGGCCGAACGTCGCCGGCAACTCAATGCCACGGCGCTGCCCGACGGCACAGTGCTCGTCACCGGTGGCAGCCGCAACGACGGCGGCGATGCGGATGGCGTCGCGAGTGCGGTGTTCAGCGCGGAACTTTGGAGTGCCACGACGGAGCAGTGGACGACGATGGATTCCATGGCTATCGCGCGGCTCTACCACTCGATGGCGCTGCTGCTGCCCGATGGCCGCGTGCTCGCCGCAGGCGGAGGGCACAGCGCGGCGGCGACGTGTTTCCACAACGAAGCGGAGATCTACTCGCCGCCGTATCTCTTCAAAGGACCGCGCCCGACGATCACGAGTGCGCCAGCGGTGCTCACCTACGGGCAGAGCTTCCTCGTGCAGACGCCGGATCCGGCGGCGGTTGTTTCCGCGTGTCTCATCCGGCTCGCGGCGGTCACCCATTCGTTCGATCAAAATGCGCTGAGGATTCCGCTCGCGCTGGCTACGCGCGATCGCGCGCTCGTGCTCACGACGCCCGCCTCGCGCCACGCGGCGCCGCCCGGCCACTATCAGCTCTTCCTCGTGAATGCGGCCGGCGTGCCTTCGCTCTCGCGCATCGTGAAGATCGCGACGGATTTGCCGGGTGGAACTTTCCGCGGCCTCGTGAGTTCGAGTCCCGCGACCCACGAGGCCGCGAGTCTCGTGCAGTTTGTGGTCAATGCGCAGGGCTCTTTCACGGCGACCATCAGCTTCAGCGGTCGGTCGCAGATCGTGCGCGGCGCGTTCGATGCGGATGGTGAATTCGACGCGACGATCGCCGGCGCCATTCCGCTCACCGTGCATTTCTCGCTCGACACCTCGAGCGGAGCGCCGGTCATCACCGGCAGCCTCGCCCAGAGTGGCGTCACGGGTGTGTTCGCCGCGTCGCGCGATTTTCTGCCGACCCATCCTGCGCCGACGGCGCGCGTTTACACCGTGTGGCTGCCACGTCCCACCAGCGGTACGGCGTCGCAAGGTCACGGCTACGGCTCGCTCGTAGTGACGGCGGCAGGTAGCGCGCGTCTTGCCCTCCGGCTTGGCGATGATGCCGTCGTGAGCTTCGGCTCGGTGCTTCCGCAAACGGGATCCTGGCCGGTCTTCGCCGGACTTTACGGTGGCGCCGGTTCGATCTCCGGCGAACTGAACTTCCGCGACGTGCCGGGCACCAGCCACGGCGATGGCCGGCTCGCGTGGTTTCGCACGGGCGCCTTTGCGACCGAGATCGATCTGCTCGCGTCGCGCTACGTCGCCCCGCCGGCTGGGACTCGCGTGCTCGCCTTTGCCAACGTGACTCCGAATGGCGTCTTCCGAATCGCCGGCGGAAACCTCACGCCAGCGCCCCCTGACAAGTCCGTGACGCTCGGGACCGACAACCGCCTCCGGATCCTCGGCACCGAACCCTTTTCCGCGACCATCAATCTGAGCAACGGTCTCTTCTCGGGGACCTTCAAGGACCCGGCGTCCACCGGCTCGCGTGTCTTCCGCGGTGCGATGATCCAGGCATCCGGAGTCGGTGCCGGCCTCTTCCTCGGCAATGGAGGGAATGGTGCGATCGAGCTGCGCCCCGCGCCGTAGTCGGGCCGGCACGTTGGAAACCGGCGCGGCGTGTGTCCTCGCGCTTGCGACCGTTCGCCGCCGGGGATACAACGCCCGCCCCTTTCGCAAAACATCCTATGGCCTTCCTCAACGACAACTATCTCAAGCTCAAAGCCGGTTACCTTTTCCCAGAGATCGGGCGGCGCGTGAAAGCGTTCAGCGACGCGAATCCCGATGCGGCGAAGCGGATCATCCGCTGCGGGATCGGCGATGTCACCGAGCCGCTGCCGCCGGCCGTCACCGCGGCCATGCACAAGGCGGTGGATGAAATGGCAACGCGCGAGGGCTTTCATGGCTATGGTCCGGAGCAGGGTTACGAATGGCTGCGGCATGCGATCGCGGAGAATGACTACCGCGCGCACGGGCTGGAGGTCGCGGACGACGAGATCTTCGTGAGCGACGGGTCGAAGTGCGATTGCGGGAACATCCTCGACATCCTCGGCGCCCAGAATCGCATCGCGATCACCGACCCGGTCTATCCGGTGTATGTGGACACGAATGTGATGGCCGGCCACACCGGCGACGCCGACGAGAGCGGCGCGTATGCGGGGCTCATCTACCTGAAATGCACGGCGGAGAATGGCTTCGTCGCCGAGCCGCCGAAGGAGCACGCCGACGTGATCTATCTCTGCTTCCCCAACAATCCGACTGGCGCCGTGGCGACGCGCGCGCAGCTTGAGGCTTGGGTCGCTTACGCTCGGGAGCATTCGTCCGTGATCCTCTACGATGCGGCCTACGAAGCGTACATCAGCGACCCCGCGGTGCCGCATTCCATCTACGAGATCCCCGGCGCCCGCGAGTGTGCGATCGAGTTCCGCAGCTTCTCGAAGAACGGCGGCTTCACCGGGACGCGCTGCGCCTTCATCGTCGTACCGAAGACGCTCATGGCTTCGACGGCGGGCGGGGAGAAGAAGCCGCTGCATCCGCTCTGGTCGCGCCGGCATACGACGAAGTTCAACGGCGTCTCCTACATCGTGCAGCGCGGCGCGGAGGCGCTCTATTCGCCGGAGGGAAAAGCGCAGGTCGCTGGGCTGATCGCGCACTACATGGGCAATGCGAAGATTCTCCGCGAAGCGGCGGATAAGGTCGGTCTGCGCGTCTTCGGCGGTGTGAATGCGCCCTACATCTGGGTCTCGACGCCCGCGGGCACGACGAGCTGGCAGATGTTCGATCGCATGCTCGGCGAGGCGAATGTCGTGATTACGCCGGGCAGCGGCTTTGGCGCGATGGGCGAGGGCTATTTCCGGATCAGCGCGTTCAACTCGCGGGCGAATGTGGAAGAGGTCGCGAGGCGGATGCAGGCCATCGCCTGGTGAAGACGCTCTGGCTCATCGTCGCCGGCCTCGCGGTTGTGGCGGTGCTCCTCTTCGTCTTTGCGCGCTGGGCGCTGCTCCAGCGGCGGAAACATCTCATCGAGCGATACAGCGATCCGGGGATCGCGGATCGCATCATGCAAGCGCAGCTCTGGCGCGGGCAGACGGCGGAGCAACTCCGCGAAGCGCTCGGCAAACCGGCGGACGTCGATCAAACCGTACTCAAAACGAAGACCAAAGAGGTGTGGAAGTATCAGCCCACCGGCAAACGCCGCTACGCGGTGAAGGTCACCCTGGATGATGGCGTCGTGGTCGGATGGGAAGACAAGAGCTGACGGGCGCTCGGGAAGCAGGTGGGGCGGAGTAATCGCCCCTTGCTGCCCCACGGACTGCGGGCTACAAGGCGCGGCTCATGTTTTTCCTCACTCCCCGCTATTTGAAGCACGGCCGGCAATTTGCCAAAGACGCGCGCAAGGTGCTCGCCTACAAGAGCGACATCTGGAGTCCGGAGCAGGGGGTGAGCTTCGAGGCGGCGATCGAGAAGCTGGAGCAGGCGACGAAGGCGAAGAGCAAGGAGCAGGTCGAGGCAGCGGCCCGCGATCTCGATGCGCTCTGCCATGCGAATATCCCGCCGGTGAGCAACGCCGCGTGGCGCGAGAATGTGGAGGTCTTCCTCGTCGCGATCGTCGTCGCGCTCGGCGTGCGCACGTATTTCATCCAGCCCTTCACGATCCCGACTGGGTCGATGTTTCCCACGCTCAACGGGATCATCGGCTATCCGCTGCAGGCGCCGCCGCCGAATCCGGTGGTGCGCGTCTGGGATGCGATCTGGCGCGGGCGGACCTGGGTGGATGTGGCGGCGAAGGCGGACGAGATGATCGAGACCGTGCAGGAGGCGAATCGCTTCGTCGTGTTCGACTACACGCGAGTGCGGACGAATCGGAACGAGTACATGATTCACATCCCACTGGCGACGGCGCGCGATCATTTCTACATCCGCCCGGGACGGAAGCTCCGCGAAGGCGAGCCAATCGCACGGGGTTACCACGAGACGGGGGATCACGTGTTCGTGGACAAATTCACCTACCACTTCCGCAAGCCGCGTCGGGAGGAAGTGTTCGTCTTCAATACGGCCGGCATCGAGACGCTGGAAAATCGGAGCAATCCAGCGGCGCCCTCGCAGTTTTACATCAAGCGGCTGGCCGGCGAGCCGGGCGACGAGATGCGCATCGATCCGCCGCGGCTCTTTATCGGCGACCAACCGGCGCCGGGCGAATCCTTCGCGCGGGTGATGTCGCAGAAGAACGAATACGGCGGCTACGCGAACGGCTTCCCGAGCTTCCTGATGCCGATCATGCGTTCGCCGGAGCAGAGCTTCAAGGTGCCGGCGGAAAACTACTTTGCGCTCGGCGACAACACCTACCACAGCTCGGATAGCCGCGATTGGGGGCCGGTGCCGCAACGGAACATCGTCGGGCGCGGCGTCTTCGTGTACTGGCCGTTTCGTCCGCATTTCGGCGTCATCAAATGATGAACGCGGCTGTTCCCATGTAGTCTGGGAAAACGGCAAGCGATCGCGAATCCCAACGACCGGTCGGCGTTCCCGCCACATTCCACTTTTCACGCCCGGCTTTTCACCTTCACTTCCCGCATGGCTCGACGCGCCAGTTCCTCCGTTCACCCCGCCTGGCTCATGGCCGCCGTGGTGGCTTTGCTGGCGGCGATTGGCGGCGGCTATTTTCTTTTCGGCCGGGTGAGTGATCCGTATCGCACGGTGTCGTCGCTGCCGGTGAAGGATTACCTCGAGAACGCGAACAGTCTTCGGGGGAATGTGTACAAGGTGGACGGCACGGTGCTGAAACAGCTCGAGTGGTCGCCGACCGCGGGCCGGCTCTTTGCGGTCGATGCACCGAATGGGGAAGTGGTGGCGATCCTCGTGCCGGCGTCCTTCGGGAGCGTGAATATCGAGCGTGGGCAGCGGTTCATTTTCAAAATCGAGGTCGGCGAAAAAGGAGTCCTGCGGGCGCAGGACGTGAAGAAGGCTTAGCGATGAGGAACATCCAACACTCAACATCCAACATCCAACATCGAATCGGCGGGCGGACGCGCACTCCGGGCCTTGGATGTTGGATGTTGAATGTTGGATGTTGGATGTTCGCCTGCGCGGCTCCAGCGCAGGTGCCCGATGCGCCGCCTGCGGCCCCCGCCGCGCCGCTGCCGCCGTCGTCCGTTACCGCTCCGGCCAAGTCTCAGCCGGGGAGTTTTCTCGGACGCGATGTGCCGGCCTTCGATCCGGGTTCCGAGATTCTTTCATGGGATGGACGGAGCTGGAACGTGAACAACAACCGGCTCTTCCAGGCGCGGTTCGAAAAGTATCTGAACGCGCCTGAGGAGACCTCGGAGACGGATCGGCGCTATCAGGCGCTGATCGCGGAAGTGCTGGTGCGACTCGCGCCAAGTCAGGCGAACAAGGCGAACGTCGATTACTCCTTCCGGCTGCTCTTCAACGCTTCGAATTACGACGCCGATGCGCGGCTCTGCGCGTCGCTGGCCGACGCCGTGTACACAGTGTGGCTGGCGCAGCGGCAGCAGGCGCGGCTGACCTCGGCGAACGAAACGCTGCGGCATGCGCGGCACAGCGCGTACTTCAAGCTCGCGACTTCCAATACCGGTGGCTCACTCGAATCGACGACGACCACGAGCAACACGCAGAAAACGGCGACCGGCACCGGCACGACGAGCGAGGTCGTGAAATCCGCGGCGCAGCAGGGCCGCGCGGCGGTCGAACTGGCGGAACTCGAGGCCGCGATCAAGGCCAATGAAGCGAAGCGGGCGCTGAGCGAGATCCAGGCAAAGGTCGAGTTCCAGGCGTTGATGGTGCAATTCTTCCTCCAGCGGCGCTATCAGCACGTGCTGATGGCTTCGCGCTTCTATCGCGCGCTTTTCACCGACGGCGACTCCAAGCTCAATCTCGGCAAGGACGCGACCGAGCTCTTCGCGCGCAGCAGTGGCCAGCCGCCGACGGTGAGCGTGCTCGACTCGCTGGCCAACGAAGCGGTGCGTGACGTGCGGGAAGGCATTCGGGCGTTCGAGTTTCTGCTCGAGAAGAGCGAACTCGACAGCGCGACCAAGCGGCTGGCCGAGGCCTTCACGGTCGGTGAATTCATGCCCGAGATCCGCACTCTGCCGCGCGAGAAGAAGCGGCGCGTCGTCGATTTCTCACACAAGGGGTTCCAACTCATCAGCGCGCTCGACGTGAAGGATTACACGCTGGCGGAAACGCTGGTGAAGGAGCTCGCGGTGATCGCGAAAGACTTCGACAGCTCGAAGCCGACGGCCGCGATCGAGACGGCGCGGCAGCTTGCGTCTTTCCAAATCGCCAAGGCGCGCAACGCCGCGATCGGCGGTGATCGTCCGGCGCTGGAGGCCGCGCTCACCGCGGCGACCGAGGCCTGGCCGCGCAACCCGGAACTCACGGAAGTCTCCAAGCTGATCTTCTCCCAGGGCGATGTGCAGCAGAAGGCGGTGATCGATTTCGACCAACTGCTGAGCCAGAAAAATTACCGGCAGATTTACACCGACAGTGGACGGTTCATCGCGGCGCTGGCGACGTATCCCGATCGACAGAAGCAATTGCAGGAAGTGCTCGAGCACATGAAGTCGATCGAGACCGCTCTGCTGCGGGCCGACGAAATGGCGCGGCAGAGCAACTACGCCGGCGCGTGGGAGAGCGTGGAGAAGGCGTTCGCGCAATTCCCCGACGACACGAGGCTCAATCAGCAGCGCGCGAGCCTCACCACGCAGGCGGCGGATTTCGTGCGCACGGTGCGCGCGGCGCAGGATCTCGAGAAGCAGGAGCAGATCGGCTCGAGCCTCGCGTGGTATCTCAAGGCGCAGAAGCTGTACCCGCAGAGTGAATTCGCCGGCGAGGCGATCGGTCGGCTCGTGAAACGCGTGCTGCCGCAGGAATAGGCGCGGGTGGAGAGCGGACGGATGTCGCGGGCGGTACACGCCGGGCATGCCCTTCGCTACGGACGGAGGCAGCCCCATGGAGACTGCCAATGACATCGAAAGCATCGATCCGCCGCGCGCGGGTCGTGCCTCCATGCATCCACGGCTCTGGCAGATTCTGTTCGCAGTTTCCGTGCTGCTCCTCGCGGGCTCCGTTTACCGCGCAGCGACTTATCCTTTTGTCCACGATGAGAGCCTGAGCTTTGCCATCTTCACGTGGGAGCCGGCGTTCCGGGAGGTGGCAAGTCATCACTGGCTGAATACGTGGCTGATGGAAGCGAGCGCGCGAATGCTGGGCAGCACGGAGCTGGCGTTGCGGTTGCCGAATCTGCTCGGGCATCTCGTGTACCTCGGGTGCGGTCTCGCGCTGCTCTGCAAACTTCGGCATTCCGCGCTGCAGGGTGGCGGTTTTGTGGCGATGCAGATGAATCCGTTCGTGCTCGATTACTTCTGCCTGGCGCGCGGATACGGACTGGCGCTGGCCGGGATGGCCGCGAGCCTCTGGATGCTCGCGGTGGGCGTGGAGGAGCGCGCACTCACGCGTCGTCGCTGGTGGGTGCTCGGTTCGATCGCTGCGGGAGCGCTCACCGTGCTGGCAAATTTCTCGTTCCTCTTCTTCTTCGTCGCGCTGCTTGCCGTGGTGGCGGCGCTCTGTTTTCCTCGCGGATTCCGTCGGGTGCCCGGCCTGGCGGTCGCGGTGTTGTTATGCAGTGGAGTTTTTTCCGGCCTCGTGCTTTCCCACCTTGGTTCCCTTGCGAAGCGCGGCGAGTTGTACTTCGGCGGAACGCACGGGTTCTTGCAGGACACGGTGGGGAGCCTGGTGGAGTGCTCGCTCTATCGCGCTCCCTATGCGTCGGTGGTGGCGGGGTTTCTGTCTCTAGCCGCTACGGTGGTACTCGCGATCGTGTGTGGCGCGGGGCTCTGGTGGGCTGCGCGGCGACGCTGCGTGGGGCTGGGCGTGGCCTTCACCTTCCTCCTCGCGGGCAGCGCGTTGCTTCCGATCGTGGGTCACGCGCTCGGTCGTTCGCTCTTCCCGATTGAGCGTGGAGCCCTGTCCTTTGTCCCGCTCGCCGTCGCGGCACTCGCGTTTTCGATGGCGGACTTGCGACGCGGATTTCCCGCTCGCTGGATGGACCGCGGTCTCAATGTCGGCGCTGGCGCGACCGTAGTGCTCGGCACGTTGCACTTCGCGCTCACTTACAATCTCCTCACCTCCCACACTTGGGCCTACGACGCGAACAACCGCGCGGTCCTCGAACTCATCGTTCGTGATCATCTTTCCCGAAAGACTGCCGCGGAGCCTCGCCTTGCCGTGGATTGGTTGTTTCTCCCGTCCTTCACATTTTACCGCGTGACCGGTCCTGGCTCGTGGCTGGCGCCGCTCGCCCGTGTGAACGACCGCCGCGGAGATGAGCAGTATGCTTACGTTTTCGACGCGGATGCTACGCCGCTCCTGGCCAGGCAATACTCGGTGATGGCGCGCTTTCCAGACACCCGTACGATGCTCCTGCGCCACGACTGAGCGATCCGGGTAAGCGATTCGACGGGGCGTGGGGAGGTGGCTTTGGATGGCGCTCGAAATTACAGAAAATACTCTCCATTGCACTCGGAGTAAGTGAGTTCGGGCGGGGCCTAATTTTCTTATCCCCGCCGGATTTTGAGCTTGTGAAAGCCGCTTGGGAATCTACTCAATCCGAATCATGAAATCGCCCAATGAGGCAGCGTCGCCGGATCCGGATTCCGGCCCGATCGCGGGTGGCAAAGGACCGATGAAATTGGGCGACCTCCAGAAAAACATCACCATGGCGCAGATCGCCAAGCAGGCGGGTGTTTCTCAGGGCGCCATTTCGTCGCTGCTGAACGATCGCGACTACGGAATCCGCGTGAGCGAGAAGACGCGGGAGCGCGTTTTCAAAGTGTGTCGCGAGCTGGGCTACATCCCGAACGACCTGCGGGCCGTCGTCCGGATGTATCCGGAGTTTGGCGACTTTTGTCTGCTTATGTCGGATCAAGTCGCCAAGGGGGTCGCGCGTCCCATTTGCGCGCGGATGATTGGCGGCGCTTTCGGGGCCGTGCCGGATGATGCGCATTCTTTGACCGTCTGCGATTATCGCGAACAGTACGACTACCTCACGGATTTGGAGACTCTCCCGCACGCGGTGCGCTCGGGAGTAGTGTCGAAGTTCATTTGCTACGGGAGCCCGAACAGCTCGCTCCTGCAGACCCTGAACAAGCGTGGCTTCCCTGTGGTGAGTGTCGGCTACGACGCGCCGGTGTCTGGTGTGATCAGTATCGTGCCCGATTACGCGCGCGCCGCACGACTCGCGATTGAGCACCTCGTGCAACTCGGGCACCGGCACATCGCCATCGTTTCGGGAGCGTTCGGCACGAGCGATTGGCCGATCCTCGAGTTGAACCGCGGAGTGCGCGTGGCGTGCGAGGAACTGCGGATCCCGCTCGAAGCGCACAACATCGTCTATGGAAGTCTGGCGGCGGATGAGGAACCGGCGGAGCTTCGGGAAATGCTGACGCACAAGCCGGCCCCGACGGCGGTCTTTTGCATGAGCGACGGCGCCGCGTCCGCGGTGCTCGCCATGGCCGCCAGCCTCGGCATCGATACGCCCGGACAGCTCAGCGTCATTGGCTGTGGCGATGATCCTTGCGCGCGCTACATGCAGCGCCAGCTGAGTACCGTTCGCATTCCGATCGAAGAACTCGGAGCCGCCGCGGTGCAGCAGATCGATCGCATGGTGCGCGAGCCGCTCCCTTCGGAGCCCGCCCGGATCGTCCTCGGCGTGGAACTGAAAGCGCGAGAAACGACAGCGCCTGCGCAGCGTGCGTGAGAAAGAGCGGCGCGGAGCCCGTCGGTTGAGCAGGCACCGTCCGTGCTCCTTGCCGCGGACTGTGTTTCGACCTTCACCTTTGTCATTCCACTGTTGGGCCTTGACGCCCGCCAAACCTTAATCGAGAACAGCCGCCCCCATGAGTCCTCCTGCCATCGCGTCCACCGCCACCGCCGCCTTAATGGCGCTCCTCAGCTTGATCACCTTTTTCCGATCCAGCTCGAACCTGAAGCTCCAGGGCCAGTTGCAAATGCAGACTCAGGACATCCAGACGCAGCAGCAGGAGATCGAGCTCCAGAAGCAGCAGATCCAGGCGATGCAGCAGCAGGTGAATACGGCCACGCAGCTTTCTCAGCAGCTCGGGCCGCAGGTCATCGGCAGCCTCAAGATCGTCGGCATGCGCGGGAACAACGCCCGCATCTTCGCCCTCCTCGCGAAGTATGGCGTGCAGGTCACCGACTCGGACAAGGAGCAGATCAAGAAGCTCCTCGAAGAGCAGCCAAAGGCGAACTCCGCGCCCCCAAACACGACTCCCGCGACGAACCCCAAATAAGGAATCCCCAATGAACGACACCGACTTTTCCGGCGAGCCCCAGGCTCCCTCCTTCCTCGGGAGCGTCCATCTCCCGCTCACGCTCATCGCTGTCGCGCTGGCGATCAACTTCTTCTCGGATCTCCGCACCGCGGGCAAGCAAGCCGAGATCATGAAGTGGCAGCTCACCAATCTTGACCGCCAGACCGAGACACTCTCCAACGCCAAGCGCGAACTCGGCGGCCTCATTGCGAATAACGATCAGGTCGTGCGGCAGGCCCAGCAGATTCAGGGGCAATATACGAATCTCTTTAGCGACCTGATCGACCTCGCCAAGGACGACAAGGACGCGAAGGAGATCGTGGACAAGTGGGGCATCAAGCGCGCGGGGCAGGCTGCCGAAGCTCCCGCCGCGGAAGCTCCGAAGACTGAAGAACCAAAAGCCGACGCTCCGAAGTCGGACGCGAAAGCTCCGGCCCTCCGCTAGACTCCTGATCGAATTTTGGGGCGGCTCCGCTGAAAAGGGGAGCCGCCCTTTTCTTTTCTGCAAATGCCACCATTTCGCCTGCAATTCGCAGCGGATGTGGCTCGCCGCGGAGACCGGTGGTTGCCAGATTTTCGCCATGCCCGATGACCTCGAGAGTTCGGCCCGCGCAATCGTCCGCCACTTGCAGGACGCCGGGCATGTCGCGCTCTTTGCCGGTGGATGCGTGCGCGATCGGCTCATGGGCGTGCCTCCGCACGACTATGACATCGCCACCGACGCGAGCCCAGAGCGAGTGCAGGAACTCTTTCGCCGCACCGTGGCGGTTGGCGCGCAGTTCGGCGTGATCTGCGTCCTCGAAGGCGGCGCGGAGTTTCAGGTCGCTTCCTTCCGCGCCGACGGACTCTACGTCGATGGCCGACATCCGCAGAGCGTCACCTTCTCCACGCCGGAGATGGATGCGCAGCGACGGGACTTCACGGTGAACGGCATGTTCCTCGACCCCATCCGCGAGGAGGTCATCGACTACGTCAGTGGTCAGCGCGACCTGGCGGGCCGATTGATCCGCGCGATCGGCGATCCCGCGGCGCGTATTGCGGAGGACCGGCTGCGCATGTTGCGCGCGGTGCGTTTCGCGACCGTGCTCGGGTTCGATATTGATCCTCCGACCTGGGGCGCAGTGTGTGCGACGTCGAACGCCATCCACGACGTGAGCGCCGAGCGCATCCGCGATGAAATGGTGAAGATCCTTCTGCACCCTCGTCGGCTGCGCGGGTTCGATCTGCTCGACGAGAGCGGCCTGCTCCGCGAGATCCTGCCGGAGATGGAGAAGCTCAAGGGCTGCGAGCAACCGCCGCAGTTTCACCCCGAGGGTGACGTCTTCGTGCATACCCGGATCATGCTCTCGCTCCTGCCCGAGGAAGTCACCGTACCGCTCGTTTTCTCCGTGCTCCTCCACGACATCGGCAAGCCCGCCACCAGCGCGGTCGATGTGGATGGGCGGATTCGCTTCAACGGCCACGACAAGCTCGGCGCGACGATGACCGATGAAATCATGACGCGCCTGCGGTTTTCGCGGAAAGAAATCGATGCCACCGTCGAGATCGTGGCGCAGCACATGACCTTCAAGGACGTGCAACAAATGCGCGTGGCGAAGCTGAAGCGTTTCATGGCGCGCCCGCATTTCGCGGAAGAGATGGAACTGCACCGGGTGGACTGCACGAGCAGCCACGGCGCGCTGGACAACTACGACTTTCTCCGGACGAAGCGGGAGGAATTTGCCTCCGAGCCGCTGATCCCGCCGCCGCTCATCACCGGCCGCGACCTCCTTGCGCTCGGGTTCCCATCCGGTCCGCGTTTCAAGGAAATCCTCGAAGCCGTCGAGGCGCGGCAACTCGAGGGTGCTTTGCGCGATCGGGAGGCGGCGCTCGCATGGGTGAGGCAGGAGTTCGCCTGATCACCCAAGGCGGAGAAATCCGCGTCGCCCTTGCATTTCAGGCAGCCGCTTTCCATCATCAGCGCGTATTCAACCTCGGTCCCGCGTCCTGCGGTGCCACAACCTGCAACTCCTCATGGCCCACGAACTACCTGCTCTCCCTTACGCAACCAACGCGCTCGAACCGCATATCGACGCCCGGACGATGGAAATCCATCACGGCAAACATCACGCCGCATACGTGACGAATCTCAACAAGGCGCTGGAAAGCGCGCCCGATCTCGCCGGCAAAAGTGCGGAAGATCTGATCAAGGATCTCGCCAGCGTGCCTGAGGGCATCCGCACCGCGGTGCGCAACAACGGCGGCGGTCACGTGAACCACACGTTTTTCTGGAATCTCCTGAAAGGCGGCAGCGACGGCAAACCCGTCGGCCAACTGGCCGCGGCGGTCACGTCCACCTTTGGTGATGTCGAGCAGCTCAAGGAGAAGCTCAACGCAGCGGGTGTGGGCCGTTTTGGTTCTGGCTGGGCGTGGCTCTACGTGAGCGGCGGCAAGCTCGAGATCGGCTCCACCGCAAACCAGGACAGTCCGCTGATGGGCAAGGCCGTCGCCGGCATCGAAGGCAAGCCAGTCCTCGGCATCGACGTCTGGGAGCACGCCTACTACCTCCATTACCAGAACCGCCGCCCGGACTACCTAAAGGCGATCTGGAACGTGATCAACTGGACGCAGGCCGAGGCTAACTACCACGCCGCGCTGAAGTAGTCGTCGCAGAGACCTTTGAAACGCCGCGCTGGAGTCATCCGGCGCGGCGTTTTCTTTTCCCGCGGCTCGGGCCGGCGGGTCCGCCAAGGCCGTCCCGGGTGGCACGCGTTCTGCGATCCGAGCCATGGTTTTCGACGGTCACGGCCCGAGCCGCGATGCGGAAGACCCCGCTCCATGCATACCCGCCCCGCCAATGTGATCGACGATTCGGCGCTCCACCCTTCCGCGAGTGCTCCGGAGGTCGAGTTGCGGAAGACCCGCGACGAGCTCCGGACGGCGTTGCGCCAGTTGCACGCCACGCAGCAGCAGCTCGTGCAGACGGAACGCCTGCGCACGCTCGGCGCACTGGTGCAGGGCATGGCGCATGATTTTGGCAACGCGCTCGCGCAGATTGTCGGTCACTCCGAATTGCTCCAGCATCGCGCGAAAGGCAAGAGCATCGGACAAGCGTTCTCAGCGAGCGCCGCCCGCATCACGGCCTCCGCACTCGAGGCGGCGCAGATCGTCGAACGTCTGCGCGAATTTCACCATGTCCCGTCGCCGAATAGCCGGCACGAAACGATCGCCATCGATCGGCTCATCGAGCAGGCAGTGGAGTTCACGCGTCCCCGCTGGCAGTCCGAGTCGCGCGCGCGGGGAACGCCGATCGAGATCGTCACCGAGTTTGTCGAAGTCGCGCAAATCTCCGGCAATCTCGCAGAACTCCGCGAGATGCTCACCGCGCTCATTTTCAATGCCATCGAAGCGATGCCGCAGGGTGGGTGCATTTCGATTCGCACGCAGCTCTGGGGACGCCGCGTGGAGCTGTCGCTTTCCGATACTGGCGTCGGCATGGGCGATGAAGTTCGCCGACGCTGTTTCGAGCCGTTTTTCACGACGAAGGGCCAGCACAATGCCGGGCTCGGCCTCGCGATGGTCTATGGCGTCATCGAACGGCACAGCGGCACAGTCGAGATCGAGAGCCATCGCGGTCGCGGCACCACGGTGCGCTTTACGCTCCCGATCGACGCGAACCCCGCGCTGCCGACCCTCGCGGAAGAATCCCGCCCGGTGAAGCCGCTGCACATCCTCGTGGTGGACGACCAGGCCGAGCAGAGCGAACTACTCGCGCTGCTCCTCGGACATGACTGGCACAAGGTGGAGGTCGCGACCGATGGCGTGGAAGCGATGAAGCGATTCGAGCGCACGCATTTCGATCTCGTGATCACCGACAAGGCGATGCCGGGCATGAATGGTGATCAGCTCGCCGTGGCCGTGAAGGGCCGGGAGCCGCGGACGAAGGTCATCATGCTCACGGGCTTTGGTGCGACCGATGAAGGTGGCGGCGAATTCTCTGAATTCGTCGATCTCGTGGTGGCGAAGCCGGTGAATAGCGCGCGATTGCGCGCGGCGATCGAGCGTGCGTTTCACCCGCGGTGAAGGTGTTTCGCGACGGCGCGCCGAGGTAGCCGGAACCGCTTTGCGGGGCGTTTGCGACGGGCCACGTTTTTGGAATTTCATTCCGGCAACCGCGCCCTATAAACCCGCTCCATGCCGCCCACCCTTGCAGAGTCTTCGCGTTTGAAAAAAGGCAAGCGCCTCGACGACCTCGAGCATCTCTCGATCGAGGAGCATGATTACAAGCCGCAGCTCAAGGAAGCGCAGCTCGAGTTGCTCAATTTTCAGCGTGAACTGACCGAGACACGGAGCTCGCTGGTTCTCGTCTTCGAGGGACCGGACGCTGCGGGCAAAGGCGGCGCCATCAAACGCGTCGTCGAGCGGCTCGATCCGCGGCTCAGCCGCGTGCATTCAATCGTCAAGCCGACCGAGGAGGAGTATCAGCGGCACTATCTCTGGCGCTTCTGGAACAAGCTTCCGCCCTACGGACAGATGACCATCTTCGACCGCTCCTGGTATGGCCGCGTGCTCGTGGAACGGGTGGAAGGTTTTGCCACCGAGAAAGAATGGCGCCGCGCGTATCAGGAGATCAATGACTTCGAGCGGCTGCTCACCGATGACGGCACGATCATCCTGAAGTTTTACCTGCACATCTCCAAGGACGAGCAGCTCTACCGCTTCAAGCGCCGCGAGGGCGATCCCTACAAGCACTGGAAGATCAACGACGAGGACTGGCGCAATCGCAAGAAGTGGGACGACCACAATTCCGCGGCCGAGGACATGTTTGAGAAGACTTCGACGGACCTCGCGCCGTGGCATGTGGTGCCGGCAAATTTCAAGTGGTTCGCGCGCGTGCGGGTGGTGCGGCTCATCGCGGACGCGCTCGCTGCGGCGAAGTTCCGGAAAGCGTGATGCTCCGGGCTGGCTTGCGACTCCTGATCGGCTGCGCCATCGCGGCTGGACCGCTCGGCTGCGACCGAATCTTCCCGCGTGATGCGACGCAGGCGATCTCCGACGGGGACAAGAAGATTTCCACCGGGGATTTCCGCGGCGCGCTGCGCATCTACGAATCCGCGCTCGATGGCACCTCGCGCACTGCCGATCTGCACTACAAGCTCGCGATGCTCTACGACGACAAACTCAAGAAGCCGCGCGACGCCGTCCACCACCTCGATCGTTATCTCGAACTTGCCCCCTCCGGTTCGCGAGCCCGCGAGGCGAAGGCGCTCAAGGAAGAAAACGAGAAGCGCCTCGCGTCGTCGCAGCAATCCGGTGCCCCAATGTCGCAAGCGGAAGCAGTGCGCCTGAAGAATCGCAACGCGGACCTCGAGAAGAAGATCATTGAGCTGCAAACGCGGAAGCCCACGACGCCATTCGTGCGCAGTGGCAAGACGGACAAACCGCTTCCCGGCGCGCGTTCGCACACCGTTGCGCCGGGCGACACGCTCGCGTCCATCGCCCGGAAGTATTACAAGAATCAGAACAAGGCGAAGGACCTCCTCGACGCGAACTACAACAGCCTCGGGGGCAAAGACGTGATCCGCGTCGGGCAGGTGCTGATCATCCCGTAATGGTAGCGTCGGTCTATGACCGTCGCACGCATCCAAGGGCGGCGGCGGTGCGGAGCTGGAATGACGCGGCCTCCGGCTCCGCGCCACCTTTGCCCGCGGAGATCAGCGACGGTCATAGACCGACGCTACAAACGCTGGTCGCTCGCTCGCTCTATGACGGCAGCAATTCCGCCACCAGCGCCCGCTCCTCGCGGAGCTCCGCGCGGCTGAAGTCGATCTTTCCGCGGGAGTAGTCGCTGATCGGCACCCACTTCGCGATCTCGTAACTGCCGTTCGAGATCGTGCGGACTGGAAAGCCGAAGATCAGGCCGGCATCGCAGTCGTAGTCGCCGGGTGAGCAGACGGCCACGCTGTGCCAGTCGCCTTCGCGCGTCGGCGTCACGAGCGAACGCACGGTGTCGACCACGGCGTTCGCCGCGCTGGCGGCGGAGCTGAGGCCACGGGCCTTGATGATCGCCGCGCCGCGCTGCTGCACCGTGGCGAGGAATTCCCCCTCGAGCCACGTTTGATCGCGGATGACTTCGGTGACGGGGCGGCCGTCGATGCGGGCGTTGTGAAAGTCGGGATACATCGTGGGCGAGTGGTTACCCCAGATGGCGAGATTGCTCACCGAAGTGATTTCCACGCCGGCCTTCAGCGCGAGCTGGGTCTTGGCGCGATTTTCGTCGAGCCGCGTCATGGTGTGCCAGCGCTCAGCGGGGATGCCGCGCGCGTTGTTCATGGCGATCAGGCAATTCGTGTTGCACGGATTTCCCACCACGAGGATGCGCACGTCGGCGGCGGCATTGCGTTCGATCGCCTGACCCTGGCCGATGAAGATCTTGCCATTGATGCCGAGCAGATCCTTGCGCTCCATGCCCTGCTTGCGTGGCACGCTGCCGACGAGCAGCGCCCAGTTCACGCCGCGGAATCCTTCATCGAGCGAAGCCGTGGCGACGATCCCCTTGAGCAGCGGGAAGGCGCAGTCCTGGAGTTCCATGACGACGCCCTGGAGCGCGCCGAGCGCAGGCTCGATCTCGATGAGGTGAAGGATTACAGGCTGCTCCGGGCCGAACATCGCGCCCGAGGCGATGCGAAACAGGAGCGAGTAGCCAATCTGGCCGGCGGCGCCGGTGACTGCGATGCGGAGAGGAGCGTTCATGAAGGGTGGGTGTTGAGAGTTGAGTGTGTGGAGTGGCGCGCCGTTTCGGAGCGGAGCGCGGGAGTGAAGCCGGGCGTCGCTCAACACTCAATACTCAACACTCAACTTTTGCCTCGCCCGGTCTCCGCGAGCAGCGGACGGAACCACTCGGGCGCCCGCATTTTCGCCACGGCCACCGACATGCGTTCGGACCAATTCGCGTCGCTCACGGCACCGGGCACGTTAAAGCGCTGCGTGGAGGCGAAGAGATCGGTGATCATCAGCACGGCCATCCACGACTCGCTGGCGAAAAGCGCGTGCAGGATCTGCCGGTGGATCTTCTCGGAGAAAGGCGTGATCTTCGGCACCTCGAACCCGCACCAGGCCGCGAGCAGTCGCACTTCACTCCACGCGGCGTCTCGCGCCGGCCATGTCTCTGCTCCGCCGACTTCCGCTGCGGCGATCGCGGCCATCCAGTCGTCCCACATAGTGCGCAGTGGCGGGTGATCGTGCGTGGCGTAGGTCGCGAGTGACAGACGGTTGTATTCCTTCCCGGGGATCAATCCGCCCTCCGGCGCGAATTCCCACTGCGGCACCTTGAAGCCCGCGATGCCGAGTTCGTGCAGACAGGGCCGCACGTAGTCCGGCACGATGCCCAGATCTTCGCCGACGAGCCGGTTCGCGCCGCTCTCCTCGCTCAGCGCCGAGAGAATCTCGCGACCCTGCGCGAGGTTCGCGGCTTTGTGTTGGGCGGTGTCGTCCGCGAACTCGACGAAGTGCGGGAGTTCGCCGTCGCAGCGCTCCTGCACCTCCTCTTCGGTGAGCGGGAGAAATTCCGCATTGCGCTCCGGGCGCCACGGGAAGCTGTAGATGCGGAAGACGCCGAGGATGTGATCGATCCGGAAGAGGTGAAAAACGTCGCGCACCTTGTGCACGCGCTGCCGCCACCAGGCGAAGTCCGACGCGCGATGCACGTCCCAGCGATAAAGCGGGATGCCCCAGTTCTGGCCCCACTTGTAGGTGAATTCATCCACTTTCAGCAGCCGCTCCGGCGGGCAGCCGCCGCACCACACGGGATCAAAGAGCTCCGGCTGCGCCCACACATCGGCGGAGTAGTAGCTCACGCCAAACGGGATGTCGCCCATCAGCGCGACACCGCGCTCCGTGGCGTGTTCCTTCACCGCCTGCCACTGCTCCCACGCGATCCACTGGACGTATTTCCGAAAGCGCACGCGCAGCTCAAAATGGCGGCGCCGGGCCGCCGGTTGCGCCGCGAGCCAGCGGGCCGCGCCTGCGCGGGTGCGTTGCTGCTCGGGCCAAAAGTCCCAGCGTTCGCTGCCGTCATTTTCCTCCATGAGTGCGCGGAAAATCGCATAGCCCTCGAGCCAGCCCGCCTGCGTCTTGCAAAACTTCTGGAAGCGCCGCGAGCGCGCATCGCGGGCCTTCCACGGGCCGGCCGTGAAGTGCTCGAAGGCGCGCTCGAGCAGCCGCACCTTCAGCGTCTTCATCGCCGGATAGTGCACTGGGCCAGCCCGCAGCGGCTCGGTCGTCGCGGGAGCCGCCAGCTCCTTCAGATCTTCCGCCGTGAGATCCGGCAGCGCGGCGGTCGTGATCTCAATCGTCGTCGGCTCGAGCGCAACGGAAGAGATGGCGTTGTAGGGCGAGTGATCGCCGCCGGTCTCATTTACGGGCAGGAGCTGCACCATCCCGAAGCCCTGCGCCGCCGCCCAATCGACGAACTCGCGCAGCGCGCCGACGTCGCCAATGCCGAGATCGTGCTTCCCTCGCAATGCGAAAAGCGGCGCGAGCAAACCGGCGATTTTTTTCTCAGGAGAAAGAGTCATGGCAGGCGGGAGGGATAGGGAACGCAACCACTTATCGCAAGTCGCGCGCCCGGAGCGTCCCCTGGGAGCGCTGCCTTCCCAGGCGGCAAATCTTTCTGGCGCAGAGCGCACTGCCTCACGGTCACGCGGCGGGAGAGATTGGCGCTGCGCGGAGTGGTCGATTGCCGCCTGGGATGGCGGCGCTCCCAGGCTATGGGAGCGAGGCGTCGAGCGCGGTGATCAGTTCCTGCATCGTCGCGCGCGTTTCGTCGCCCATGTTGGAGATGCGGAAGGTCTGGCCCTTCAGCTTGCCGTAGCCGCCGTCGATGATGAAGCCCTTCGCTTTCAGATTCGCGAGGAAGGCCGGCACGTCGATGCCCTTGTTGTTCGCCACGCAGGTCAGCGACTTCGAGCGGTAGCCTTGCGGTGCGAAGAACTCGAACTCATGCCGGCGCACCCAATCGTGGATCATGTCGTTCAGTTCCGTGTGGCGGGCGTGGCGTGCGGCGACGCCTTCGGTGAAGATGTCGTCGAGCTTCGATTGCAGCCCGTAAATGTGCGAGATCGACGGCGTCGAGGGCGTCATGTCGTCGGCCTGATTCTTTTTGAATTCGAGGAAGTCGAAGTAGTAGCCACGGTCCTTCACCTTTTCCGCGCGGGCAAAAGCCTTCTCGCTCGCTGCGAAAAGCGCGAGCCCCGGCGGCATCGCCAGCGCCTTCTGCGAACCGGTGAGCAGCACGTCGATTCCGAGCGCATCCATCGGCAACGGCACGACGCTGAAGGAAGAGACGCTGTCCACGATCGAGAGCACGTCGGGATATTTCCGCAGCACCTCGGCGAGCGCCGCGATGTCGCTCATCACGCCGACCGATGTCTCATTGTGAATGATCGTCACCGCCTCAAACCCGCCCGCGCTCAGCGCCCCGTCGAGTTGCTCCGGGAGGATCGGCTGACCCCACTCCACTTGCAGCGCCACCGCTTCCTTGCCGCACTTTTTCGAGACATCGAGCCACTTGTCGGAAAAGGCGCCGCACATGCAGTTCAGCACTTTGCCCGAGCCGACGAGATTGCGCACCGCGCCCTCCATCACGCCCCACGCGCTGGACGTCGAAAGGAAGACCGGCTGCTTCGTGCCGAAGAGCTCCTGCAAGCGCGGGTGAATCGCCGCGTAGAGTTTCTTAAAGTCGCCGCTGCGATGCCCGATCATCGGCTGGCACATGGCGCGGAAGGTTTTTTCGGAGACTTGGATCGGACCGGGAATGAAGAGCTTGGCGGGCATTTGATGCATGGAATTTGTCGAAATACGAGAGCCGCGCAGTATTCGGGCGCACGGCTGGAGGTCAATCACGCAGAGCAATTCCACCCGCTGCTTTTGCTTTCGCGAGGAGCGACACGGAGGACACGGAGCGAGGAAAGGTGGTGCATCTTCCTCCTCCGTGTCCTCGGTGGACTCGTGTGAAACCAAAAAACGTGGCGCTAGTCGTGGGCGCAGGCACGGTGTCAACTTCTCCTCATGAAGCGCATCGAATACCCCGCCGCCATCAAGGCGCTGATCGCCGAACTCAAGCGCATGCCCGGCGTCGGCCCGCGCAGCGCGGAGCGGATCGCGCTCTGGATGATCCAGTCGCGGGACGCGCGGGCCGGGGAGATCGCGCGGGTCATTGGCGAGGTCACGCAGAGCGTGAAGCCGTGCCCGCGCTGCGGCTTCTTCACCACCGACGCGCTCTGCGAGATCTGCGCCGACCCGAGCCGCGATGCGCACGTCATCTGCGTCGTCGAGCAACCCACCGAGATCCTCCCACTCGAACGCACCGGTGCCTTCCGCGGCTATTACCACGCGCTCGGCGGCCGCATCTCTCCCCTCGACCACATCGGCCCCGATGACCTCCGCATCTCCGCCCTGATCGACCGCATCAAGACCGAGCGCCCCACCGAAATCATCCTCGCCCTCGGCGCCGACGTGGAAGGTGAAGCGACCGCCAACTACCTCGCCGGACTGCTCCGCGAAAGCGCCGTGCAAATCACCCGCCTCGCCCAAGGCATGCCCGCCGGCGGCGGACTCGAAAGCGCCGATGAACTGACCCTCAGCCGCGCGATGACGGGGCGGACGAAGGTGTGACGGACACATGCGTGGCGTGTGCTCCTTCTTGTTGCATCGCCTCAGCGAGCGCGGGCGTTTAGGGAAGCACGATGTCCATCGCCATTCATTGGTTCCGCCGCGATCTGCGCATCGCGGATAACATGCCGCTGAATGCGGCGCTCGCGGTGCATGATTACGTGGTGCCTGTTTTCATCCTCAGCGAGTGGAAAGGGGAGCATCATTGGTGCGGCGCGGCGCGGCAGGAGTTCCTGTGCGGGTGTCTGCGGTCGCTTGCGAGGAATCTGGAGGCGAAAGGTGGGCGGCTGATCATGCGGCAGGGGAGTGCTGAGCGGGAACTCGAGAAGCTGGTGCGCGAGACGGGGGCGGAGGCGATCTACTTCGCACGCGATCCCGATCCGTTTGGGCGCGCGATGGAGGCGAAGGTGACGGAGGTGGCGGAGCGGCTCGGGGTGACGGTGCATGCGCACAAGGATCACGCGCTGCATGAGCGCGGCGAAGTGCTCACCGGGAGCGGCACGCCGTTCCGGGTCTTCACGCCGTATTCGCGGGCCTGGCGGAAGCTCGACAAGCTCCCGCCCGGTCGCACGCTGGCGAAGCTTTCCACGCCGCCGAAGATCGCGAGTCTGGCGCTGCCGACGCTCGCGACGTGGGGGCTCACGCCGGAGGCGGAGATCGTGGAGCCAGGCGAAGCGGCGGCGCGTCAGCGGCTCGGGCGTTTCCTCGAGGGCGCGATCTTCGAGTACGGCACACGGCGTGATCTGCCGGCGGTGGAGAATACTTCGCGGCTCTCGCAGGACTTGCGCTGGGGGCTGCTCTCGATTCGCGAGATCTACGCGCGGGCCACGGAACTCGCGGCCACTTCGACGGTGCCGCAGCGCAAGAGCATCGACGTGTGGATCAATGAACTCATCTGGCGCGAATTTTACTTTCAGGTGATCTGGAACGTGCCCGAAGTCCTCGACTACGAATTTCAGCCTGAGTACCGCGTGCTGAAGTGGCGCGATCACTGGCGGCCCGAGGAGCGCGCGGGCGGGGCGGCATTTCAGCGCTGGTGCGCGGGGCAGACGGGTTTTCCGATCGTCGATGCGGGGATGCGCCAGCTCGCGGCGAGCGGCTTCATGCACAATCGCGTGCGGATGATTGTGGCGATGTTTCTGACGAAAGATCTGCACGTCTGGTGGATGCATGGCGAGAGCCACTTCATGCGCCGGCTTGTGGATGGCGAGATCGCGAGCAACAACGGCGGCTGGCAATGGAGCGCGAGCACGGGGACGGACGCCGCGCCCTATTTCCGCATCCAAAATCCGTGGTCGCAGGCGAAGCGCTTCGATCCCGACGGCGCCTACATTCGCCGCTGGGTGCCAGAGCTGCGCGACGTGCCCGGCCCGCGCCTCTGCGAGCCGCCGGCGCCGGGCCTGCCGCTCGCGAAAGGCTACCCGCTCCCGATGGTCGATCACTCGACCGAGCGCGATGCGGCGCTGGCGATGTTTCGCACGGAGTAAGCCCACGGCCGCGGGTGCCGCTTCCGCCATCGACGAAGGCCGCTCCGTTCCGGTAAATACGGGCGTGGCCTCCATTCGCTGGATCCTGCTCTCCTTCCTGATGCTAGAGGCCTGTGGCGGTCGTCGGGAGCAGGTGACGCGCACGCTCGACGAGGTCGGCACGGCGGTGGTGCGGGAAGATGCGGCGCGGCTCTACAAGCAATTCTTCGGTGGAAGCGGGAATGCGTTCGCGGTGATTCCGGCGGCGGCGTGGCCGAGTTCCTTTCAGCGTTTCCGACCGCGGCGGGTGGGGGCTTATCCGGACGGGTTCAGTCTCGCCCTCACGACCGACGCCGATACGGAAGAGGGGCTTTTCGTCATTCCGCTGCATTTCGAGGCGCGAGTCCCACGCGCGGCTGCCGACGCGCGATTCGAGCGGCTCGGGGAGGGCGTTTACTGGTATGCTTTCTCGCGATAGACAAAAGGGCACATGAGGTTCGTGAAAAGTGTTGGACATCGCTGCGACGCTCCTTCATCTCGTGAGGAGAACCGCTCCATCCGTTTGTCCGCAGTCCCCCGAATTCCAACGATCCCACTCCGTCTGGCAGATAAATTTTTGAATAACTCGGTTGCGGAGTGGTCTCACCGTGGTAAATAAAATTATTAACAGGCTTCCCCCGAACCCTCCGCTCCCTATGCTTCGCTCCTCTTCCGCTTCGCGTCTTCCTCTCTCGATTGAGCCTCTGGAAGCGCGAATCGCTCCGGCTCGGGTGATCCAGGTCGGCGGTCCAGATTTCCCGAACAAAGCCGACTTCAACTACTCGGAAAGCGTCGATCCGAGGGGGCTTCCGCTGTTTCAGAATACCGAGGCGGGCGCGATCGACGGTGATCCCATCTCCCTCGCCGTCGGCGGGGGCGCAGCGGGTGTGGCGGATACGTTCTACCTGCGTCTCGGCGCTGGCGATAAATTGAAGCTCTTCCAGTCGGTAAACCTCTTCACCGACTTTCTCAGCGTCAGCTCTGGAAATCTCGTCGCTTTCTTCGTGGATAAGAATCTGGATAACGAAGTCCAGGCCACGGAACTGGTCAGCCTTAGCTTGGGACGCAACGTGGGTTTCGAACTCCTGAGTGGCATCGAAGGCGACATCGTCACCAATCTCAACGAGCAAGGCACGGCGGCGCTCGCCGACGACTCGCTCGACATGACTGACCTCGTGTCGCCACTGCAAAACATCAAGAGCCTCGCCGTGCGTGGTGGTGCCGTGGCGGGGAACATCCTCTCCGGCGGCAGTGTGACGAATGTCACGATCAACGATGGAATGAATTCGCTGCTTGCCGGCTCGGCCGCATTCGGCGTGAGCTTCGATCTTCTGCCCGGAGTAGTCGGCGGCGGCGGAACCCTGACGGGCAAGCCAGTGAATAGCGCCGTCGTGCCGGCGTCCGGAGTTGCTGGGGCTTCGATCGTCGGGGTGAGAATATTGAACGTGAGTTTTAACACGAGCATCGGTGATCGTATCGAGGCGGGTGGCGGTGGTGCCGGAGCGCGCGGCGGTTCGCTGGCCAGCTTCTTCATCGCGGATGATACCGACGGCTTCCAGCTCATTGCTGGAGATGGTGGCGACGGCGATACCGTGCGCAAGAGTGGCGGCGCCGGGGGCACGATCTCGACCATCTATATCGCTGGTCGCGCTGACGAGACGACCCCGAACGACCTTATTGCCATCCGCGCGGGGGATGGAGGCAGTTCCACCACGGGAGGCAATGGCGGTGCCGGTGGATTTGTTTCCACGGTCTTCGTTGGGTTTCAGTTGGTCGGTGGCAGGCCGCTGCAGTCTCTCGGGGTGCTGAATGACAACCTTGTCGTTCAAGCCGGCGAGGGCGGTGCGGGATCGGTCGGCGGTGCCGGCGGCGCAGTGGTGTCGATCAATGCAGTCGTCAACGCGAAGAATTCGCCCGGTGACGAGGTGGCCGTCGTGGCGGGCAAAGGTGGGGATAGCAATCTCGCTTCCGGTGGTCGGCCAGGATTCGGCGGCTCGATCGCAAGCGTCGTGCTGCGCAATACCGCAGACACCACTGGTGTGCCGTTCCCCGTCGGCGTCGGTGCCAGCATTCTCGTGCAGGCAGGGGACGGCGGCACTGCGGCGGGCCTGGGGCTCTCGGCGGGGGGCGGCACGATCAACACCGCCACTCTGATCGGCTCCGACATCAAGGTCTTGGCGGGCAATGGCTCGAATGGACGGACGGGAGGCAATGGGGGATCGGTCTTCAATATCTCCGTCGCCCAGAGCGACAATGTCATCGCGCACAATCTCAGCCTGCGTGCTGGGAACGGCGGGAACGGCGGCCTTGGCTTTGGCGGCAACGGCGGCGCGATCAGCGTCGTGGCGGTGGCAAATGGTGACTTTTCCGTCATCGACATCAATCAAGCCGGAGGAGGCGACGGTGGTACGGGCAACGGTGGCCGGGGTGGATTCGGCGGCAGTGTGGCGAGATTGAGCGTCGTCGATACCGCGACCGAGGTCGTTTTTGAAGGTGACCTTCGGCTTCGGGCCGGAAAGGGAGGTGACGGAACGGCGGGTGGTGGGGGCGGTGGCTCGATCGTCAGTGCCTCTCTGGAGGCGATCGACATGAACATGATTGTTTCCTCCGGAAGCGGCGGATCGGTGCTCGCTGGTGGCCGGGGCAATGGTGGCGCTGCTGGCTACGCACGAGTCTCGGCCGCCACGGATGGCAGGGCTGGCGGACTGGATGCTTCTGTCACAGTCGCCGCGGGCACAGGAGGCGAAGTGCTGGCCGGTGCGACTGGTTCGGGCGGCAACGGGGGTCTTTTGTCGCGCGTCGTGGCCATCGCCCAAGGCAGCGTTTCCCTCACGGCGGGCAATGGCGGGAGCGGCATCAGTGGAGCTGCCGGCAGTGGTGGGAGTGTGGTTTCGACGGTTGCGTTTTCCGATCTCGGTAGCGCCCGCATTATCGCCGGGAACGCCGGAGTCGCCGGAATCCGCGCGGGGAATGGAGGCGACATCCTCGGTGCCGCTGGCGACCAGTCGCCCGGGGCGTATGGA
This sequence comes from Chthoniobacteraceae bacterium, assembly GCA_031425095.1. Classification (GTDB taxonomy): domain Bacteria; phylum Verrucomicrobiota; class Verrucomicrobiia; order Chthoniobacterales; family Chthoniobacteraceae; genus JANNXQ01. Next base: position 18,961 of record JANPIS010000448.1, on the reverse strand, counting down.
TCTCTGGATGTCTCACTGATCGCCGGAAATGGTACCCACGGTGGGCGTGGCGGCTCGATTCGCCTGGTTGGCTTTGGCAGCGCAGCCGTTAGCACGGCCGTCGCGCCTGCGGGAGACATCACGGTGCGCGCCGGAAATGGAAGTTACGAAGGTAGCGTCGCCGGAGCCGGCGGCTCGATCTCAGCGATCGATGGCGCGGTTTCCACTGGCGCAGGAAAACTCACCACGATTGCCGCAGGTGTGGGTGGTGGCGGGGCCAACCGTGCGGCCAGCGGAGGATTTGTCTCCACTGTCTCGCTTTCGGGCGGCGGCGGCGTTGGCTCGGAAGTCCGGATTGAAGGGGGCGACGGTGGGGATGGCGGTGCTAACGTGGCGTTCGGCGCCGCTGGCGGACTGGTCGCCGGCGTTCAGATCTCCAACATCGCCACCGGAACGATCGTGCGGCATATCTCCGGCGGAGACGGCGGAGACGCGGTGAGGAAAGGCGGGACTGGCGGAAGCATCAGCGACGTCACCGCCCCGAGCATCGACATCGGGGTCCGATCGGGCGCGGCATTTGGCTACAACACAATGGGTGGAATTTTTGCCGGTGCCGGCGGCGCGGGACTCGTGAAAGGGGTCTCAGGCAATGTGACCAACATCCGAGCCGGCGCGATCGCCGCGATCGTGGCCGGAAAAACCGCCACACCACAAGAGGTCGGGGTCGTCGATTTCATCTATCTCGGCCCAGGCACCAATCTCCTCAAGGCGAGCGACCCCGGCGATCTGAACTTTGCCGACGGCGGTGACGCTGCCTGGCATTCGTTTCAGGGCGGAGCTTACTCCACCGCAAACCTGGTCGGGGCGGTCGTGAATCCCACTGCGGTCGATGCGAACCGGTTTCACCTTGCGAACGATGTCGATGGCGACCTCAGGTTCGACCTCGGCGACACGCCGCTCGACGGGCTCATCGTGGCCAAGATCTTCCGGCAGCAAAATACGAACTTCACTGCGGAAGCGCGATTCGTGGGCGGCGTCTTCTACGATTACGACAACCTCACTTAGTCCCCTTTCTTACCCTTTCCCTTTGCACTGACCCCTGATCTATGAGCGAACTCTCTCTTCATCGCCGTGCTGTCGTTGAGCCTCTCGAGGCGCGAATTGCGCCCGCCGGCGTTCTTACCGCCAACTGGCGAGCGGCGGGGGTCGGTGCACCCCTCGAGCTTTTCGCAGGAGACGGGCTCAGCACTGGCGGCGCAAACTCTGGCAGTTACCTGCTGTATGTCGAAAAAGGTTCGGCCCTCGTCTTCGTCACCGATCTGAATGGTGACGGGGACGTGGACTTCAACGAAATCACCGGGATCGCCGCCGGCGATGGGTTGAGGCTGACGTCGTTCGTCGATATTCACGGAGACATCGCGACCAACCTTCAGGTCACCACTCGGACGATCTCGGGAGTTTCCACCACAAAGATCGAATTGACGGACTCGGACAGCAATCGCTCCAACGATCTTCGGGAACTGGGAGACGGAAGGATCCTCGCCAACTCGACCATCGAGAGCATCACCATGCGCTCGCTGACGCTGGCGGACGTCTCTGACCAAAATAACGACGGTGTCGTGAACGAAGCCGACCTGGCGTTGCGCAAAGCCTACACGACTTATTCCATCTTCGGTGACATTTACGCTGGCCGCGGATTTGGCGTGACCGGTGGCGGCTTGCTCATCGATACGACGAACTCGACTGGCCTTCCGGAAAACTTCGGCTTCCCTGCCATCCCAACCGTCGGAGCCATTCGCGTGGGCACGGCCGCGTCCGGAGAGTATTTCAGCTATGGCACTTCGGGCACCAAAGCAGCGGGTGCAGACCCGAGCACTTACGACGACGTCAATGGTACGTTCGTTGGCTTCAACCCGGCTTCGGGTCAAAGCGGCGGGGACATCATCGGCGTGAGAGCGGCAGACACGGACATGGCGTTCAACCTCGATGGCCTGTATGCCGGCGATGGGGGATTCGCGGCGCGCGGTGGCAACATCTCTGAGGTGATAATCAGCCGGGACGACAACGGGGGTTACGACATCGTCGCTGGCAACGGTGGCCGCGGTGTTACGGGTGGCGCTGGAGGTTCGATCGTGAACTTCACGGACCTCGGCTCTCAGACGGGCAAGGTCACAATTCGATCGGGCAGTGGAGGTGCGAGCACAAGTGGCAATGGGGGTAACGGTGGAAGTTTCTCTGTCGGCAGTTTCAATGTCTTCGGGGGCGTAAACATCAATCTAGGAGATGGTGGGGACGGCTTTACCGCCGGTGGCAATGGCGCCGCTCTGAGCCGGGGCCTTTTCAACCAACCGCAAGCGGTGGGTTTTGAGCCAGGCCATTCCGTCGGCACCATCCATCAACCGCTGGTTTACGATCCGAATCCGAATAACCCAAACACGTACCGGCCGCAGATTGGCAGCCATACGGGTGTGGACTTCGATGGAGATGGTTCCGGGGATGTGGTGTACACGAGCAAGGGCGACAGCCAATTGATCGTCCAGTTTGGCACTGGCACCGGTGGAGCGCGTCAGATCACGTTCCCTGACGGAACCAGCGTACTCGACCGTATCTCCCTGGCGGGCCCGCGAAATTCCGAAGGACTGACCGTGAACGACTTCAACGGAGACGGGCTCCTCGATATTGCAGTGGGCTCCAGTGATACCGGCTCCCATGATGGGATCGCCGTCTTCATCAATAAGGGGTCGGAGGACGTCAATCGCGACGGAATCCTATCGCCTTCGGAGGATATCGATCGGGACGGGCGGATAGACTTCTTCGGGTTCCACTCCGCGCGCTACAGCACGCTGCCACAGTTTGGCGAGTCGGCGCAGGTCGGCAGCCTGACTTCTGGCGACTACGACGGCGACGGCAAGATCGAGATTGCCGCAGTGGTGACTTATTATAATGCGTCCACCGTGGATGGGGCATCCGGGGTGGTGATTTCCCTGGCGCAGCCGAAGCAATGGCTCGTGTTCATGACGCCTGACGAAGAGTTCAACAACGCCACGGGGCGGCTCGAGTTGAACGGGCAGTTTTACAACGATGTCGGAACGGTCACGGCAAGACGCCTGCCTTACTACCAGATCGCGGGTTTTGACCTTACGTCTGATCTGAGTAACTACCGGTCGGTCGTCATTGAGACATCTGCACTGGTCGATTCCACGGGAGCAAATCCATCGCTGCACGACGTCATCTTCGTGGGCGTGCGGGAACGGAGCGAGGCGGCTTTCCGCGAAGTGGCTGTGATCGACTACAATAATCGAGATCCACTTTTGGGCGTGACGAGAGGCCCCGTGTCTGTCGGTTCCTATGTGTTGGGTAGGGTGGACACCAACCGCGACCTGAGTGATCCGGGAAATGGCGATCGAAAGTCCCTCCAGGATATCACGCTGCGCGACTTCACAGTTTTCGATTCGAACGCGGATGGCATGGCCGATCTCGGGGTGATCTCGGCGAGCCCGTCACTGTTCCTCGTCGGCATCACTGGCGCAGTGACGACGAATGCCGCGGGGCAGACCGTGGTGGGAACGCAGAATTCCGGATCGAACGGGGGAACTCTCCCCTTCCCGAACGGCCCGACCGGTGCGGGAAACAACGCCAACGACAACCAAGGCAATTTTTTCGGAAACAAAGGCCGGGATGTCACGACGTCGGACTTCATGAGCATCCGCAGCGCCGACATTGACGGCAATGGCGTGATCGACGACCTCGTCATCCTCGATGGCGATGGAGAGCTCGTCCTGATCGACTACCGCCCCGGCGTGCAACCGACCGATGCTCCAGCAGCCGCGACTACTGGCGTGCGGTTTCTGGGCTTGGTGCAGGCAACAGCTGATGGAACTGGTGTGTTTGCCGAAGATCCCGGCGCGGAGTTTTTTGGTGATGTTTTCCTCGGCAGGGTCAGCGATTCTCGCACGGCTTTTTTCGTCGTGTCGGAGTTTGATCAACGAGTGACCAATTCCGTGAATTTCGCGGAGTTGGACCCAGCCAGGACTGTCAGAAGCGCGGCCTTCGCGAATGGCGAGGTCGGGTTTATTCTTTCTGCCGGCGACGGTGGGGATGCGTTTGTCGGCAAAGGTGGGACGGGTGGATTCCTTGGTTCCGGGAGTCGTCTCACGCCCACGGTTGATCCGCTGACCGGCATCACGGTCACGGACCTCGTCGGGAGCATTCAGATCAATCTCGATGGCCGGGCGCGTCTGACCGCGGGCGTAGGTGGCGACGGGTTCACCACCGGCGGGCGCGGAGGTTCGATTACCGGTGTGGTCCTCCGGCCACCCTCGTTCAATATTGATCTGGACATTACGGCCGTCCTGATTGCCGGCGATGGCGGGCGGGGTGTTTCGGGTGCGGGTGGCGTCGGCGGGAGTTTGTCTCAAAATTCGATCAACGCCGAAGATTCGTCGGCGACTTACTTCGCAGGCAATGGCGGAGACGGCCGGTTCGGCGGAGCGGGTGGCGTGGTGCTCGGGAATGGCTCCAATATCTATGACACGCGGAGCATCAGTGTGAACATCGTCGCAGGCATCGGGGGCGATGGGGTAAAAGGCGGCGGAGCTGGCGGGTCGATCACTAATTTCTCTCCGCTGATCAGCCTTGGAGGCAGCACCCTGCGCTACGTCGCTGGAAAGGGCGGCAATGCGGTGGCCGGAGTAGGAGGGGCCGGCGGATCGGTGACGAACAGCAGTCCCGTCGTCAACGACTTCATCCAATCCGAAATTTTCATCCGGGCAGGTGACGGGGGTGATGGTCTGGCGGGTGGCGCAGGCGGATCAGTCGCGACGTTCGTGTCGCGCCCGGCGACCACATCGGCCGGTATCACGGTCCTGAGCGTCCTCGCAGGGTCCGGTGGAGATGGCATCTCCGGGAGTGGCGGTAACGGCGGCAGCGTTTCCAAGATCACCGTGCCAACGGCGCCTTCGGCCTTCTTCAACATCGGAGCGCTCTCTCGCTTCACTTACAGCCGTTTGATCGCAGGCGACGGGGGAGACAGCTCGGGAAGTCGCGGCGGAAATGGAGGCGTAGTCGCGGACGTCACCGGGACTGGTTCCAGCACCGGCTCCATAGCCATCATCGGAGGAGCGGGCGGTGAAGGGTTATTCTCTGGAGGAAACGGCGGCGGAGTGGCCCGAGTCGATATCTTCCTGGGGAGCGGCTCCGGCACGAAAGGCCTCGTGATCGCTGGTGAAGGTGGAGATGCCACGGCCTTTGTGCCAAATGTGAATGACAGCGCGCCGAATCAGGCTCAGAACGCGTTTGGTGGCCGCGTCGGGATCGGCGGCAACGGCGGGAGTATCACCGGATTTACGCAGAAGGGTTCCGTGGGCAGCCATGTCGATCTGATCGCCGGCAACGGGGGCGACACTCGCAACTACGGCTCGATCCGAGACACCAGGGCTTTCGTCGGCAAGGGAGGATCGATCTCCGGCGTGAAATTGTCCGGCGACGTCGGGAACCTCCAAGCGGACGACCCGAACACCACATTTAATGAAACGGTCGCCATCAAGAGCTACAACAACATCCTGGCGGGTCAGACCGTAGCCGATTGGGTGAATGCGTTTATCCGTCGCGACACGGCGCTTCCGGGAAATGCAGCCCTGACCGATACGCAGGGAAATGTCGGGATTGTCGTGGGCACTGCCGGGCTCAATAAAGCGGTGGTTACCAACCCGACCGGGGCTCCGAACGTTTACAAAGCTCTGCCTGCGCCGGGCACGGTGAACGGCAATCTGACCGATATCGAAGCGCGGAACATCCTCTCCGCAGTGGCCGGCAATGTGGACCTCATCGCCCGCATCCAGGTCGCGAAGAACATTCGCGTGCTGGGTGGGATCATCGGCGGCGATAAGGGCGTTCTCGGACAGAACGACTATCTGAGTGCGAGCGGCGTTCCGACGGTCGATGGACGGCCGGTGCTCGATGGGCGCCTCGTCGATGGTGCCTTCATTGCGCGCTCGGTGGTGGACTCGGCTGGCGTGCCCGTCGCGCTCGCCGGTCGCATTTACAATCTGTAACAGGCCGACCCACGCCGAGTAATCCACGCTTGATTTTCCGGACGGTGGGAAAGGGGTTCGGGGAAGTGAGCGAGCCGGCTCAGTCGCGGTGTGTTCCGGCACCGCAGAAATGAAGCGATGGTCGCCGGCACGCGCCCTTGACTTCGCGACCTGCGTCCCTACGCTCGCGCGCTCTTTTCCCACTGAACTTATGAAGCTGAATCTCGACGCCCTCTCCCGTGCCGCCAATGAAGCCCGCGGTCTCGCCATGGATGCGGTGCATGCGTGTTCCTCAGGGCACCTCGGGCTGCCGCTCGGGTGTGCAGAGATCGGGGCCGTGCTCTTCGGTCACGCGCTTCAGCATCGGCCAGAGGATCCGAAGTGGCTCAATCGGGATCGCTTCGTCCTGAGCGCGGGGCATGGGTCGATGTTCCTCTATGGCTGGCTGCACCTGAGCGGCTACGCCTCGGTGGATCTGGAGCAGGTGAAAAAGTTCCGTGTCCTCGGCAGTCACACGCCGGGACATCCCGAGGCGCACGAAACGCCGGGAGTGGAAGCGACGACGGGACCGCTGGGGCAGGGGGTTTCGAATGCCGTTGGGTTCGCCGTCTCGCAGAAGATGGCGGCGGCTAAATTCAATACGGCGGAGCACGCGATCTTCGACAATCACATCGTGGCGCTGGCCGGTGATGGCTGCATGCAGGAAGGCGTGGCCATGGAGGCCGCGGCCTTCGCCGGACACTTCCAGCTCGATAACCTGATCCTCATCTACGATTCCAACGATGTGACGCTCGACGCGATGGCCATCGCCACGCAGAGCGAGAATGCGGCGAAACGTTTCGAGGCGATCGAGTGGGGTGTGCAGACGGTGGACGGGCACGACATGCCGACCTTCCTCGCCGCTTTTGAGAAGGCCAAGGCGGCGACCGGCAAGCCCCAGCTCATCATCGCGAAGACCATCATCGGCAAGGGCATCGCGGAAGTCGCGGGCACGGCGAAGGCACACGGCGAGGGTGGGGCGAAGTTCGTGGACGCTGCACGCAAGTCGATCGGTCTGCCCGAAGGCTCGCACTTCTTCGTCAGCGCCGAGACCCGCGCGTATTTCACCGAGCATCAGAAGGCGCTCGCCGCGAAATACGATGCTTGGAAGCAGACCTACTCCGCATGGCGTGCCGCGAATCCCGCACTCGCGACGGAACTCGACTCCGATCTCGCGAAGAAGATCCCGGCGGATTTGCTCGTGAAGATCCCGAGCTTTCCCGCCGATGCGAAGATCGCCACGCGTAAGGCAGGCTCCGATGTGCTGCAGCCGATCGCCGAAGCGGTGCCCGCGCTCGTCTCTGGCAGCGCGGATCTCCACGGCTCGACGCTGAATTACATCAATTCCTCGAAAGACTTCGGCCCGAAGAACTGGACCGGTCGCAACATCCGCTTCGGCATCCGCGAACACGGCATGTGCGGCATCATGAACGGGATCGCGTATGACGGCATCTTCCGTGCAAGCGGTGCGACCTTCCTCGTCTTCGCTGACTACTGCCGCGGCAGCATTCGCCTCGCGGCGCTGAGCGGGCTGCCGACGGTGTACATCTTCACGCACGACTCGGTGGGCGTCGGCGAAGACGGCCCGACGCATCAGCCGGTCGAGACGGTGAGCGGCCTGCGTGTCATTCCGAATCTCGACGTGATTCGTCCGGCGGATCCGGAGGAAACGGCGGGCGCATTTGCCGCAGCTCTCCAGCGCATCGACGGGCCGACGCTCCTCGCGCTGACGCGCCAGGCAGTGGCGAATCTCAACGACATCCCGGTGCAGACGCGCCGTGAAGGAGTGCTCAAGGGCGGCTACATCGCGGTGCGCGAGACGGGTGAACTGAAGACGATCCTGCTCGGGGCCGGCAGCGAGTTACAGCACGCGGTCGCCGCGGCGAAGACGCTCGGCGCCGGAGTGCGCGTGGTGAGCATCCCGAGCTTCCTCCGCTTCGACCAGCAGCCGCAGGCTTACCGGGACGAAGTCCTCCCGCCGGCAGTGCGCTGCCGGGTCGCGATCGAGGCGGGCGTGAGCGATCTCTGGTGGAAGTACGTGGGCCTCGATGGCCGCGTGATCGGCATCGACCGCTTCGGCCTCAGCGCACCGGGCAACAAGGTGATGGAAGTGCTCGGCATCACTCCGCAGGCGGTGGTGGATGCGGTGAAGGCGCTGAGTTGATTGTAGCGGCGGTCTAGGACCGTCGCCGATCAAAAAGGGCGAAAGGCGGACGGAAGCGATCGGACTAGTTGCTCCGAACCACCTCCGCCTGCGGAAGTTTGCGACGGTCACAGACCGCCGCTACAAACGCGGGGGTGATCGACGCGTCTTTATGCCTGCGCCTCGAACTGCTGCATCAGCCGGAAGAGGCGGAAGCGTTCGTTGATGTCGCCTTGTGAGAGCGAGCGGAGACGCTCGAGGCTGAAGGCCTCGACATTGAAGCTCGCGAGCACCGAGCCCCAGACGACCGCCTGGCTGAGGTCGTCGAAGGTCACCTGTCCGTCGCACTTGTTCGCGAGGAATCCGGCGAGACCGCCGGCGAAGGTGTCGCCCGCACCGGTCGGATCGTGGATGTCTTCGAGCGGATAAGCGCCGCACGAGAAGAACTGCGCATTCTCTCCGAAGAGCAGGCAGCCGTGCTCGCCCTTTTTCAGCGCGACGAAGCGCGGCCCCATGCCTTGGATCTTGCGCCCGGCCTTGATCAGGCTCGTCTCGCCGGTGAGCTGGCGGGCTTCGCCGTCATTGAGGATCAGCATGTCCACCCGGGCGAGGAGCGCCTTGAGATCGTCGAGCGCGATATTGATCCAGAGGTCCATGGTGTCCGCGATGACGAAGTGCGGACGGTGCATCTGATCGAGCACGTGGCTTTGGAGGCTCGGCGCGATATTCGCGAGGAGGACGAACTGCGCGGAGCGATAATTGTCCGGGAGCTTCGGTGTGAAGTGCTCGAAGACGTTCAGCTCGACGCTGCGGGTCTCGCGCGTGTTCAGGTCCCACATGTATTCCCCGGACCAACGGAAGGTCTTGCCCGGGACGATCTGGAGGCCGGCGAGGTCGATATTGCGGCCGCTGAAGTAGTCGATGTGGGTCTTGGGGAAATCGTCCCCGACGATGCCGACAAGATTTACCGGGCCGAAGAAGCTCGCGCTCACACTGGCGTAGCTCGCCGAGCCGCCGAGTAGATCGGCATGCTCCTCGACGGGAGTCTTGACGGTATCGAGCGCGACGGAACCAACGACGAGGACGGAGCGAGTGGACATTGAGGATTTCAGATTTGGGATTTCAGATTTCAGATTTAAGCCGGATACGCCGGGCGAGACGGGAAGCGGGCGTTACTTTCCCGCGTCAACAGGCACCAGGAGCCGCTCGGCGATTTGCACGGCGTTGAGCGCGGCGCCTTTCAGGAGCTGGTCGCCGGCGACCCAGAAGGCGAGGGCGTTGTCGAAGGCGCAGTCGTAGCGGAGGCGGCCAACCTGGCAGTTGTCGCGCTCGGCGGCGTAGAGCGGGAGTGGGTATTCGCACTTCGCGGGATTATCCACGACGTCGAGTCCGGGAGCTTTGGCGAGGACGTCGCGGGCGCGATCGATCGAGACCGGGCGCTCAAATTCCGCCGTCACGGCCACGGAGTGCGCGCGATAGACCGGCACGCGGACGCAAGTCACCGAAGCCTTGAAGGTCGTGTGATGCATGATGCGCCGGCCTTCGTTTTGCATCTTCATCTCTTCCTTCGTGTAGCCGGAGTCGAGGAAGCTATCGACGTGCGGTAGCACGTTGAAGGCGATCTGGTGCGGATAGACTTTTTTCTCGACCGGCCGGCCATCGGCGATGGCCTGCACTTGCTGGCGGAGTTCTTCTATCGCCTGCGCGCCGGTGCCGCTCACGGCCTGATAGCTGGCAGCGAAGATGCGCTTCACGCGGAACTCGCGATGCAGCGGGTAGAGCGCCATGAGTGTGATCGCCGTGGTGCAATTTGGATTCGCGATGATGCCCTGATGCTTGGCGACGTCGTCACCATTGATCTCCGGCACGACGAGCGGCACCTGGGGGTCCATGCGGAAGCAGGAGGAATTGTCCACGACCACCGCGCCGGCTTTCACCGCGTGCGGCGCGAACTCCTTCGAGATGCTCCCACCGGCGCTGAAGAGCGCGATGTTCACTCCGGCGAATGAATCGGGCGTCAGCTCCTGGATGGGGATCTCTTCGCCCTTAAACGGCAGCGTCTTGCCCGCCGATCGCGCGGAGGCGAGCAGCGTGAGTTTGCCGACCGGAAACCCGCGCTTCTCGAGCGTCTTCATCATCTCGATGCCGACGGCTCCGGTGGCTCCAACAATGGCGACGTGCAGGTTTTGGCTCATAAAAGCGGGCGCGCACAGTAGGGGCGGGGTGGGCGAGTGGCAAGCGGCGAGAGGAACCAGCCGCCCACGGCATTTTATTGCTTCCCTCGCCGCCGTTCCGCCCGCTACGAGTTTCCGTCCACGCAATGTCCGAGCTTTCTGTCGCTGTCATCGGCGCCTCCCACGACCGTCGCAAATACGGGAACAAAGCAGTGCGTGCGTATTTGGATGCGGGCTACGTGGTCCTGCCGGTGAATCCGAGAGAAGCAACCATCGAAGGCCTGCCGGCGTATCCCAGCTTGGACGTGATCGACCGATCGATTGATTTTGTCAGTCTGTATGTGCCGCCGGCGGTGGGCCTCAAGCTCCTCCCCGCCATCGCGGCCAAGCGTCCGAAAGAGCTCTGGTTGAATCCCGGCACCGAAAGCGAGGATCTGATCGAGGCAGCAGCCGACCTGCATCTGCGGGTGGTGACTGCCTGTTCGATCGTCGCGCTCGGCCGCAGTCCCGAGGAATTCCCAGACACCTAGTCCATCTTCTTGAACCTGCACCGCTGTATTTGAACTCACTCGCCTCGTTTTTTTCCTCCTCCATCGGACGCAAATGGATCGTCGGTCTGACCGGCGTCGCGCTCGTGGGTTTTGTCACGGGTCACCTGCTGGGGAATCTCCAGATCTTCCTCGGACAGGAGGCGATCAACAAGTACGCGGCGGCGCTCCAGAGCCTCGGGGAGATCCTCTGGGTGATCCGCTTCGGCCTGCTGGCCGTCGTCCTCGCGCACATCTACTTCACCATCCAGCTCACGCGAGAAAATCGCGCCGCACGGCCGGTGAAGTACGCCGTCTCCGGCTACCGCGCGAGCACCCGCGCTTCGCGCACGATGATCGTGAGCGGCCTGATCCTGATCTGCTTCATTGTCTTTCATCTCCTCCACTTCACCGCGCAAAAGGTGGACGTGTCCTTCGCCGATCTGCACGACGCCCAAGGCCGGCACGATGTGTATCGCATGATGATCCTCGGCTTCAAAAACGTGTGGGCCTCGGCCTTCTACATCGTCGGCATGTTCCTCCTCTGCCAGCATCTCAGCCATGGTATCGTGAGCTTCCCGCAGACGCTCGGGCTCAAGACGAAGAGCACTTCGACCTTCTGGCAAAAGCTCGGACCACTCTGGGCGTGGGGAGTTTTCGTCGGTTACGTTTCCATCCCCGTTGCGGTGCTGACTGGATTTATTCGCTAAATGAGCACGACTCTCGATCCTAGAATCCTTGGCCACTCGCTGGTGACGCCAGCCGGCTTTCATCCGCAAAATCTAACGGGGCCCGCGGGGCCGGCGGAGAGAACGTCCACCCTCGATTCCAAGATTCCCGCCGGGCCGCTCGATAAGAAGTGGGAGAGCCACAAGTTCAACTCGAAGCTCATCAATCCCGCCAACAAGCGGAAGTACGAGATCCTCGTCGTCGGCTCCGGATTGGCCGGAGCGAGTGCTGCGGCGTCGCTCGCGGAGCTCGGGTACAAGGTGAAGTGCTTCTGCTATCAGGACTCGCCGCGGCGGGCGCACTCGATCGCAGCGCAGGGCGGCATCAATGCCGCGAAGAACTACCAGAACGACGGCGACAGCGTGTACCGGCTCTTCTACGACACGATCAAAGGCGGCGACTTCCGCGCCCGGGAAGCGAACGTCCATCGGCTCGCGGAAGTGAGCGCGTCGATCATCGACCAGTGCGTCGCGCAGGGTGTCCCTTTTGCCCGTGAATACGGCGGACTGCTCGCGAATCGCAGCTTCGGTGGCGCGCAGGTCTCGAGGACTTTCTACGCTCGCGGGCAGACCGGGCAGCAGCTTCTGCTCGGCGCGTACTCTGCGCTCAATCGGCAGATCGCGGCCGGTGCGGTGACGATGTTTCCGCGCACGGAGATGCTCGACTTGGTGATCGTCGATGGCCACGCGAAGGGCATCGTCGTCCGCGACATGGTGACGGGTGCGATCACTTCGCATGCGGCGGATGCTGTGATCCTCGCCACGGGCGGTTACGGGAATGTCTTCTACCTCTCGACGAATGCGAAGGGCTGCAACGTCACCGCGTCCTGGCGCGCCCACAAGCGCGGCGCGTTCTTCGCGAATCCCTGTTACACGCAGATCCACCCGACGTGCATTCCGGTGGGTGGCGACTACCAGTCGAAGCTCACCCTGATGTCGGAGTCGCTGCGCAATGATGGCCGCGTATGGGTACCCGCGAAGAAGGGCGACACTCGCGCGGCGCGGGACATTCCCGACACTGAGCGGGACTACTTCCTCGAGCGGAAGTATCCGAGCTTCGGCAATCTTGCCCCCCGCGACATCTCCTCGCGCTCCGCGAAGGAAGCCTGCGACGACGGCCGCGGCGTCGGTCCCGGCGGACTCGGTGTGTATCTGGACTTTGCAGATGCCATTCAGCGGCTCGGGCAGCCGGCGATCAAAGAGCGCTACGGCAACCTCTTTGACATGTACCACCAGATCACGAACGAGAACGCCTACGAGATGCCGATGCGCATCTATCCGGCGGTGCATTACACGATGGGCGGGCTGTGGGTGGACTACAACCTGATGTCGAACGTGCCCGGGCTCTTCGTGCTCGGGGAAGCGAACTTCAGCGATCACGGCGCAAACCGCCTCGGCGCCAGCGCGCTGATGCAGGGGCTCGCGGACGGATACTTCGTCATCCCATACACGATCGGCAATTACCTCGTCTCGGAACTCGGCAAGAAGCCCGCGACGAGCCGTCCGGAATTCACGCAGACCGAAGCCGCCGTGCGCGAGCGCACGCAGCGTCTGCTTGGGATCAAGGGAAAGCGCAGCGTCGATCACTTCCATCGCGAACTCGGCCGCATCGTCTGGGACTACTGCGGCATGGCCCGCAGCGAAAAGAGCCTGACCCGTGCGATCGCCCAGATCGCGCCGCTCCGGGAGGAGTTCTGGAAAAATGTCAACGTGCCCGGGGAAGGCGAGGCGCTGAATGCCATGCTCGAGAAAGCCGGGCGCGTGGCCGACTTTCTCGAGTTCGGCGAACTCATGTGCCTTGATGCACTCGAGCGCCGCGAGTCCTGCGGCGGTCACTTCCGCGAAGAGTACCAGTACCCGGATGGCGAGGCGAAACGGGACGATGAAAACTTCCAGCACGTCGCCGCGTGGGGCTTCAACGGCGAGGGTGTGAAGCCCACCCGGAATATCGAGCCGCTGATCTTCGAGAGCGTGAAGCCGAGCGTGCGCAGCTACAAATAATCGTCCGACATCCATGAACCTGCACCTAAAAGTCTGGCGTCAAAAATCCGCGAACGCCCACGGCGAACTCACCAGCATCGAGGCACACGACATTCCTCCGGATTGCTCCTTCCTGGAGATGCTCGACATCGTGAATGAGGACCTGCTCGCCAAAGGCATCGAGCCGATCGCTTTCGACCACGACTGCCGCGAAGGCATCTGCGGATCCTGCTCGTTGACGATCAACGGCGTGCCGCACGGCCCGAGCGAGACCACGACCTGCCAGCTCTACATGCGGAAATTCAAGGACGGCGAGACGATCTACATCGAGCCGTTCCGCGCCCGCGCTTTCCCGATCGTGCGCGATCTCATCGTCGATCGCAGCGCCTTCGATCGCATCCAGCAGAGTGGAGGATTTGTCACCGCGCGCACCGGTTCCGCCCGCGATGCGAACTCCCTCCTGATCGGCAAAGTGGAAGCCGACCTCGCGATGGAAGCCGCCGCCTGCATCGGCTGCGGCGCCTGCGTAGCGGCCTGCCCGAACAGCTCCGCGATGCTCTTCGTCGGCGCGAAAGTCACGCACCTCAGCCTCCTTCCGCAGGGCCAGCCCGAGCGCACCCGCCGCGCCACCGCGATGGTCCGCAAGATGGACGCCGAGGGTTTCGGTAATTGCTCGAACCATCTCGAGTGCGAAGCCGTCTGTCCCGCCGAGATCCCCGCCAGCGTGATCAATCGCCTCAACGTCGAATACGTCCTCGCTTCGGCGAAGGAGACGGTGGCGTAGCTACGGCACGAGCTCCAGGCAGAGCAGCTCGCGGAAGTCGCGGAGGTAGAGGCGACCGCTGACGTAGGCTGGATTGCACCATGTTCGGCCGCAGGCTTGGGTGCGGCCGAGTTCCTTGAACTCCTTCGATTCGGCGGCGAACAGGAGCAGTTCGCCGGTGTCGAGGAGCGTCAGGATGTTCCTGCCCATGGCGAGGAACGCGGCTTCGGCGCGACCGCCTTCGGTCTGAATGAGGCCGGTCTTTTCCCAAGCGAGCTGGCCGGTCGCAAGGTCGATGCAGACGAGGTTTTTGGCCGGGCCGAGGCCGTAGAGATGATCGCCGACGACGACCGGGCTGGAGAAGTTGATCGTCATCTTTTTGTCCACCCACGCTTCGGTGGCGGTGAGGGCGTCGCCGCTCCGCGCGATGCGTGTGGCGACGAGCCCGATCTGGTGGGAGGCGACGAGCACGAGGTCCTTCCAGACGACGGGCGTCGTGACGTGGCGGCCAAGGCGCGTGGTGAGCGGGACGCGCCAGAGCAGCGTGCCTTTTTCCGGATCGAGGCCGATGAGTGCTTCGCTCGTGAAGCTGATGAATTGCCGCACGCCAGCGACCGTGGCGAGGATCGGTGCGGCGTAGGCGGTCTGATCGTTCTGCGACTTCCACACGATCTTTCCGGTCGATTTTTCAAAGGCCACGATGCTCCCGCCGGCGGCGCTGCCGACCTGCGCGATCACGCGGTCGCCATCGACGATCGGCGAACCGGTCGCGCCGTGCCGGCTGGCGCCGGCAGCGGTGCCGGTCTCGCCGATGTACACCGCGCCGAGATCGGTGACGAAGTTCGTGCGCCAGATCACTTTCCCCGTCGCAACGTCCAGGGACTGGAACTCAC
Organism: Chthoniobacteraceae bacterium; assembly: GCA_031425095.1. GTDB lineage: Bacteria > Verrucomicrobiota > Verrucomicrobiia > Chthoniobacterales > Chthoniobacteraceae > JANNXQ01. The sequence goes on along the minus strand of JANPIS010000448.1, from coordinate 3,703 downwards.
CCTTCGCCGATTGCACATAGACGCGGTCGCCATCCGCGACCGGTGTGCACCGCGGACCGATGCCAAAGCCGTCTTTGTGCGACGAGAAGAGCGGCGTGTTCCAGAGTTCCCTGCCGGTCGCGGCGTCGGCGGCGCGGGCGAATTCGGTGCCGGCTTTGTCGTCGAGGTGGAAGACGCGTCCGCCGGCGACGACGGGTGAGGCAAAGCCGTCGCCGACGGGCACGCGCCAGAGCACCTTTGGCTCCGCCGGCAGGGAAGTCGGGACGCGTTCGCCAGCGGGCACTTCGCCGGTGCGGGCGGGACCGCGCCATTGCGGCCAGTCAGCGGCGAGGGCGGGGGTGACGAGGGAGAGCAGGAGGGAGAGAGCGCGATGCATGCGCGCGAGAATGCGCAGACGCCGCGCTTCTTCCAGTGCGATTTCCTACCCGGAAAGGGGCATTGCCACGACGCGCCTGCTTCGGGCATCACTTCTCCCATGAAGCTGCTCCTTCCACTCCTCGCGGTCGGTATTTTGTCGGCGTCAACCGTCCTCGCGGGCACGATCTCCACCTTTGCGGGCACCGGTGTGCGAGGCTACTCGGGAGACGGCGGTCCGGCGACCGAGGCGCAAATCAACGACCCCTTCGGAGTCGTGCGCGGGCCGGATGGTGCGATCTACTTCTGCGAATATGGCGGCCAGTTGATCCGCAAGGTCACGGCGGATGGGAAGATCTCGACCGTCGCTGGCTCGGGCAAGACCGGCTACTCGGGCGACGGCGGGCCCGCGCTCGCGGCGACTTTCAACAAACCGCACGAGCTTCGCTTCGATAAGGCGGGCGACCTTTACGTCGTGGACATGGTGAATCACGCGGTGCGGAAGATCGGCATGAAGACGGGCACGATCACCACATTCGCGGGCACCGGTCAGCCGGGCTACAGCGGCGACGGTGGGCTGGCGGGTGCGGCGCAATTCAAACAGCCGCACAGTATTCAGTTTGACCGGAACGGCGACCTCTTCATCTGCGACATCGGCAATCACGTCATCCGCAAGGTGGACATGAAGACGGGCACGATCAGCACCTTTGCCGGCATCGGGAAAGCCGGCCCGACGCCGGACGGCGCGCCGATCGTGGGTACTCCGCTCAATGGCCCACGCTCGCTGGATTTCGATGCCGCGGGGAATCTCTGGCTCGCCACGCGGGAGGGGAATCAGGTCTTCAAGTTCGATCTCCAGGCAGGAAAGATCCTGCACATTGCCGGAACGGGAAAGAAGGGCTTCGACGGCAACGGCGGGCCGGCCAAACTCGCGACGTTGTCCGGCCCGAAAGGAATCGCCGTGGCGGGGAATGGCGATGTGTACCTCGTGGATACCGAGAGCCACAGCATCCGGATGGTGGCTGCAAAGACGGGGACGCTCGAGCTTGTCGTCGGCACCGGCGAAAAAGGCGACGGCCCCGACGGCGATCCGCTCGAGTGCAAGCTCGCGCGTCCACATGGGGTCTTTGCGGATGCCGACGGCAGCGTCTTCATCGGCGATAGCGAGACGCACCGGGTCCGGGTGCTGCGCAAGTAGATCGCGCGAGACTTCGCTGGACGCGGAACTTTTCTCGAAGAACTTTTTCGGGCACCCGTCTCAGTCTTCGCAACCCGCATCCATCATGAAAGCATTCGCCAGTTCCTTTCTCATCCCCGCCCTCACGACCGGGCTCGTGTTCGCTCTTCCGACGCCGGCCTCGGCGAAGGACAAGCACCACCATCACCGCGATCATTGCGACTCGAGGTCCCGGACGGTGGTCATTGGTTCGCCGTACTACTCCCGGGGCTACTACTCGCCCTACTCGTCTGGCTACTCGCGGTACGGCGGGCCGTATGTTTCCGCCGGATACTCGTCGGACTACTGCGCGCCGAGGGCGTCGATCGGTTTTTCCCTTTTCACTTCGCCGAGCTACACGCACCGGCCATCGACGTACTACCCGTCAAATTACTACCGGTCGTCTCGCGCCTCGTATTCAGATGACCTAGCGGTGGACGTGCAAAGGGCGCTCCGGCGGAGCGGCTATTATTACGGAGACATCGATGGCGACATCGGACCCGAGTCTCGCGCGGCGATCCGGGAGTATCAGCGCGATCGCGGTCTTTCGCCCACTGGGCGGATCGACAGCTCGCTTTTGAGGTCGCTCCGGATCAGCTGAGGCCGGCGCATCTAAAGTCGCTCCGAGCCCAGCTTTCGGATCGCCGGGGTCACGTGGTCGGCGCCCAAGGCCATCTGAAACTGCCCTTCTTCGGCGGCTCTTTCTTGGACTTTCCAGGTTCCGCGGGGGGCAGGCTCTGAATGACGGACACCGGAGTGCCAAGCTGCGCGTGCTCAAAAAAGTGCGGCGCCATCCAAGATGGCAGCCGCACGCAACCGTGCGACGCCGGGTAGCTCGGGACGCGCCCCGCGTGCAGCCCATATCCGCCGTGAAAACGGAGAAAATAGGGCATTTTTGCACCCAGGAAACTGCCTCCCTCTGGCATTTTGTCTTTGCTCATGTCCGCGTCGGATTTCACCACCTCGCCTTCGCCGCTCAGGATTTTCCCGTAGAGATTGGAGGCGTGGTTCTTGTCCTTTTGGATCACTTTGTATTCGCCAGCCGGGGTCTCGAAGCGCTTTTTGCCGCTGGAGATCTTGCTCTCGCCAACAACGGTCTGGCCTTTGAAGAAATAAGCCCGCTGCTCCGCGAGCACGATCACGATCCAGGGATTCCCGGTCACGCCCTCGGCGTTCCAGTAGGATTTTCGGGCGGACGCCGGCACGTCGGAAACCGGTGGCCTCGGCGGCTTGGGCGGGTAGTTCTTGTGAGACGCCAGCGAAGCGCACCCCGTCTGGAAAAGGAGTGCAGCAAGGGCGAACAGGGCAGTCAGCGAAAAGCGGCCGAAATTCATGGAGCCGGGGACAGTAGCGAGGAGGGCTCCGGACGCAAGACTGGCGGTGGCCTCGTTCCGGGGAGCGGAGGCGCGACTTTCAGAAGTTCACCGTAAACGTGTTGAAAATATAAACTACCCCTTGCAAACAACTTCCCCTATCAATACAAGCAGAAAGATTTATCCGCCGCGACTTCGTTCGCGCTGCGGAGTTTTCCAAAACGTCCCTTCGTTTTCCTCCCCCGAATTTCACCACCTATGAGACGCTCCCTACGCATCCTCTCCACCCTTATGGCGTTCGGCGCCCTGCTGCTGCCGGCTCGCGCGATCGTCGATGTCGCACCGTTGAATGATGGTCTGTCGGACATTTGGGAGCTGAACTACAATGTGGGGCCGTTGGTGGCTGGCAATGATGAGGATGCAGATGGCCAGACCAATGGAGCGGAGGCCATTGCCGGTACCAATCCGAAGAGTTCTACCAGTGTTCTTGCGATCAAGAGCATCGCGAAGAGTGGCGGGACGGTGACGCTGGTTTTTCCAGTGCTCCTATCGAAGAAATATGAGGTGCAAGGGGCGACAAGCCTCACGGGGACTTACACGACGATCGGCTCGCCAATCCTGCCCGCAGTCGATAACGATAATTACTCGGCTGCGGTTGCGGCCGGAGCCGCAAACTTCTTCCGTGTGGTGGTCTCGGACCTCCTTTCTGATGGCGACGCTCTGACGGATTACGAGGAACTGAAGCTCGGTCTGAATAAACTCGCGCTGGACTCGAACCTCACGGATAGCTATGCGACGGACTACGCATACGTCGCGGCGC
>JANPIS010000447.1:0-7744 GCA_031425095.1 Chthoniobacteraceae bacterium | reverse complement strand
ACCTGGACGATGGGCGCGAAGATCACCATCGACTCCGCCACGCTCTTCAACAAAGGGCTGGAGATGATCGAAGCGCGCTGGCTCTTCGATGTCGAGATGGCTCGCGTGGACGTGATCGTGCATCCGCAGTCGATCATCCATTCGATGGTCGAATTCATCGACGGCTCGACCCTCGCGCAGCTGTCGACCACCGACATGTGCTTCCCCATTCAGCACGCCGTGACTTGGCCCGAGCGCGTTCCGAATCGCCTCCCACCCCTCGACTTCGCCCAGCTCGCCCAACTCACCTTCGAGGCCCCGCGTCGCGCGGATTTCCCCGCGCTCGATCTCGCCCGTTGGGCTGGTGAGACCGGCGGCACGCTCCCCGCCGTGCTGAATGCTGCAAACGAAGTCGCCGTGGCCGCTTTCCTCGATCGGCGCTGCGCTTTCCCCGCCATCTGGCAAAACGTCGAGCGGACCATGCGGGAGCACACCCCGGTTGCCCATGCTGGCTTGGATGCTATCCTAGCCGCCGATCAATGGGCGCGCCGAAGGGCAGCCGAACTGCTTCGTGCCTAGCGCCCCTACTTCCCCTGTTTTCATGCAAATCCTCAAATTCATCGGTATCTGCCTCGAAGTCCTCCTGGTCTTCAACTTGATGATCATCGTCCACGAGCTCGGCCACTTCCTGGCCGCGCGCTGGCGCGGGTTGGTCGTCGAGGAATTCGGGCTGTGGTTTGGTAAGCCGCTTTGGAAAAAGACGATCAATGGCGTGGTGTATAGCTGGGGCTCGCTGCCCTTCGGCGGTTTCGTGAAGCTGCCGCAACTCGCGCCGATGGAGATGATGGAAGGCAAGACCGAGCTGACTCGCGAGCAGCTCCCGCCGATCTCGGTGCTGGACAAGATCATCGTCGCCTTCGCCGGGCCGCTCTTCAGCTTCCTGCTGGCGGCGGTCTTCGCGATCATCGTGTGGCAGGTCGGCCGCCCCGTGGGCGAAGCGGAGGCTTCCACGACGATCGGGATGGTCATGGACAATTCACCGGCGGCGAACGCCGGCCTGCAAGTGGGCGACAAGATTCTCGAAGTGGATGGCCATCCGGTATCGCGCTTCGGCGGCATGGGCTCCGACAGCATCACCTGGCGGATCGTGCGCAGCGAAGGTACGACGATTCCGATTAAGTTTGAGCGCGCCGGAAACGTGCAGACCCTGGAGGTGACGCCGAAAATTCCGCCGACGAAGTGGTGGCAGCGCCGGGGTCTGCGGCAGATTCAGATCGGGCCGGCGGAGACGCCGATGGTGGCGAAGATCCTGCCCGACAGCCCGGCAGAGCGCGCGGGACTGAAGCCGAACGATCTCGTCACCGAGGTCGATGGCCAGCGAATCTTTAGCGAGTTCAACATCATCGAAGCAGCCGCGAAAAAGCCCGGTCAGGCTCTGATGCTCACCGTGAAGCGTGGCGGCCAGATGCTGCAGATTCCTTTCACCCCGAACGGCGCAAAGATCGCGGGCGTCTCCAAGGACAGCCCCGCGGAAGTCGCCGGATTGAAAAAGGGTGATCGGGTAGCGGGCATCGACGGCACCCCACAGCGGATCTCCATCGGGATTTCGGAATACGTGCAGAAGAATCAGGGCAAACCCATCGAACTCGCCATCGAGCGGGAGAAATTCCCGCAGAAGATCAAAGTCACGCCAGTGCCGCCCGTGGGCCAGGAGACCCCGCGGCTCGGCATCGAGTGGTCGCCGGACGACAGCGTGGTCTGGGATCAGATGGGCGAGTTCCAGGTCATCCATCCCGCGCCCGCCGAGCAACTCCACAAAAGCGTGATGATGATCGTCGATACCCTCGGCGCCATCTTTTCGCAGAAATCCAGCATCGGCGTGCAGCACATGGGCGGCCCGGTGATGATGATGCGCGCTTACTACATGATGTTTGAAAGCAAGGAAGGCTGGCGCCTCGCGCTGTGGTTCAGCGTCGTGCTGAACGTGAATCTCGCCCTGCTCAACCTGCTTCCGATTCCGGTCCTCGACGGCGGCCACATCACCCTCGCGATCGTCGAAGGCATCCGCAAACGCCCAGTCAACGTGCGCGTCCTCGAATTCGTCCAGACGGCCTGCGCGCTGCTCATCATCGGCTTCATGGTTTTCATCATGTTCTTCGACGTCCAGGATTGGATCGGCGGCGAAAAAGGCCCGCAGATGAAGTTCGACCGTGCGGCGGTGGCCGAGGCGCAGAAGGGGTGAGCGCTCAGGACGCACTTCCGATGAGCTATTGCGCGTCGCCTTTCAGCTACGAGCGGCGGAAGTCGCGCGTCGTGATGGTCGGGAATGTCGGCGTCGGTGGAGAGAATCCGATTCGCGCGCAGTCGATGATCACCTGCGACACGATGGACACGGCGGCGTCCATTCAGCAGACGCTCGACCTCGTGGCGGTCGGTTGTGAAATCGTGCGCATCACGGCGCCCACGGTGAAGGACGCGGCGAACTTGCAGCACATTGTCTCCGGACTGCGCGAGCGTGGTTGCGACGTGCCGATCGTCGCGGATATCCACTTCAAACCCGAGGCCGCGATGGAGGCGGCGAAGTGGGTGGAGAAGGTGCGCATCAATCCCGGGAATTACGCGGACTCGAAGAAGTTCAAGATCGTCGAATACACCGACGAGCAATACGCCGCGGAACTGGAGCGCATCCGCGAGCGCTTCACGCCACTGGTGCTTTTCATGAAGGAGCACGGGCGCGCGATGCGCATCGGCACGAATCACGGCTCGCTCAGCGACCGGATCATGAACCGCTTCGGCGACACGCCGCTCGGGATGGTCGAGAGCGCGCTGGAATTCGCCCGCATCGCCCGCGACCTCGGCTACCACGACTTCATCTTCTCGATGAAATCGAGCAACCCGAAGGTGATGATCGAGGCCTATCGCCTGCTCGCCGCGCGGCTCGCGGAAGAAGGTCCAGATTGGAACTACCCGCTGCATCTCGGCGTGACCGAAGCGGGCGATGGGGAAGATGGGCGCATCAAGAGCGCGATCGGCATCGGCAGCCTGCTCAGCGATGGCCTCGGCGACACCATCCGCGTCTCGCTCACAGAGGATAGTGTTCATGAAATCCCCGTGGCGCGCGCTCTCGCCGGCAATTTTCAATCCTCATTTTTCACTCCTCCATTCGCCGCAGTCCCTCCCAGTTACGATCCCTTTGCCTACGCGCGCCGGGCAACGCAGACCATCGAACGCAGCGGCTTCCGCATCGGAGGCGAGGAACTCGTCCGCGTCGCCATCCGCCAGGCGAATTTTGACAAGATTGCTCACAAGGTCGCGCAGATGGGCGACTACCAGCCGGAGCTGATCTACGAGCGGGCGCAGGTCGTGGAGATAGATCCCCGCAACGACGCGAGCATCGCCACGGTGAACGCAAGCACTGAGCCGCAATTCGTCACCGTCCGTGACGGCTTGGATCTTCCAGTCATCGCCGCGTTCCGCCTCCTCGCCGCACAGCTTGATGCGCGGCACCCGATCCTTCTGAAGGACACCTTCACTCCCGCGAGCGATCCGCAGGCCGATTTCCTCCCCACGCTCCTCGCCGCCGCCACGAACATCGGCGCGCTCCTCTGCGACGGCATCGGCGACGCCATCCTCGTGCAGGGCGAACACGCTCCGGGACAGGCGCTGCGGCTGAGCTACAACATCCTGCAAGCCGCCGGCACCCGCATTTTCAAGACCGACTATGTCGCGTGCCCGAGCTGCGGCCGAACGCTCTTCAATCTGCAGACCACCACGGCGAAGATCAAAGCAGCGACCGCGCACTTGAAGGGCGTGAAGATCGCCATCATGGGCTGCATCGTGAATGGCCCCGGCGAAATGGCGGACGCGGACTTTGGCTACGTCGGCGGCGCGCCCGGCAAGGTGAACCTCTACGTCGGCAAGCAGCCCGTGAAGTTCAACATCCCCGAAGCGGAAGCCGTCGAGCGTCTCCAGGATCTCATTCGCGAACACGGCAAGTGGGTCGAGCCAGTCTTGACGCCGGCGGCAGTCTGAGACCCGCGACTCTACGGTGCCTGAACATATCGGCGTGGGTGGCAAAAAAGATGCGGTAGGGAGCGTGTGCACCGGCCATACGCGGTCAAATATCGCCACCACTTTGATGCATCCGATTCCTGTCGGGTGACGGGAAAAATTTTTCTACACAAAAACCCGTGCAGTTGAGGTCAGAAATTGCCGTCCAATGCTACGTGTCAATTGCATGAATCCCGCACTGCGGAGCCATCAGTCCTCGCGATCCGTCATCAATCCCGTCGCCACATTGCGGCACAAATCGACGAGCATCGTCTCGGCAAAGGACAGTCGATGCTGCCGTGCGTGCAGGATGCCCCAGCGCCTGCGCAACCTTCGCCGACCAAGCGGAAGACACACGAGCGCACCCTGGCGAATCTCCGCTGCGGCGATCCAGCGCGGCAGCACCGCGACACCGAGATCGAGTCGGACAAACTGTTTGATGACCTCTTCATTCCCGATCTCGATGAAGGACTGCAGCCGCACGCCCGCGTGCTGGAAGTAGTTCTCGATCAGCGCATGCGTGGCCGTGCCGCGCGCCGGGAGGATGAACTTCTGTCCACTGACATCGCCGCGGCCGGCGCGACGATTGAGTGCCCACGGATGCATCGGGTTCGTGAGGTAGCACAACTCATCTTCGGCGACCGGGATGAAGGTCACGTTGGGGTTGGGCGGAGGTTGGACGCAGACAGCGAGGTCCGCTTCGCCGTTCTCGATCGCCGCCGTGGCTTGCAGCGCCGAGCAGAGCGAAATCTGAATCGCGCAACCCGGGAAGCTTTCGCGAAACTCCCGGAGCGCCGGGGGTATCAAATGCTGCGAAGCCGTGGTCCCCGCGGCGATGCGCAGATTCCCGGCACGCGCGTCAAACCAGCTTCGGAGCTTGGTTCGCGCGTCGGTCATGCGCTGGATGATCGCTTCCGCTTCCCCCAGGAAGACCGTGCCGGCCGCGGTCAGTGAGATGCGTCGCGAGCTGCGTTCAAAGAGTCGGCAGCCAAGGTCCGCCTCGATGACTTTCAGACAGTGACTGATCCCGGACGGCGTCAGCTTTAGCTCCTGCGCAGCGCGGCTCATATTGAGATGCCGGGCGAGTACGCAAACGACTCGCAAGTGTTGGCTTTCGATGGTGGTCATGCGCGACGCACCACCGAAGTGGGGGAGTTGCCGAACGGCATCCCCGGAAGAGCGACGGCGGACAGTGAAAGTGATTCACAGATCGAGCAAGCGATTTTCATCCCCGGTTTTTGGCGGTGCACCCGATCGCGCTGGCACTGCCGGTGCTAACGGGGCGGCTCGTGCTGAAAGCGCTACAACCACGCTCTGCTCACAGCCGCCGTGCCCTTCACGGTTGGCATGAGACGCTCCGCATCGGCTTCGTGCCGATGATCGACTGCGCCGTGCTCATCGCGGCGCAAGAGCTCGGCATCTTCGCGCGGCGTGGCCTGACCGTGCGGCTGCAGAAGGAAGTGGGCTGGGCGACGATCCGCGAAAAGTTGCTGCACGAGGAGCTCGATGCCGTGCACGCCCCGGCCAGCATGGGCTTTGCGATCCGCTGCGGGATTGGCGTGGTTCCGCGGCCATGCCTCACCGGCTTTGTGCTCAGCTTGAATGGGAGCGCGATCACCCTCTCCCGCGAGCTCTGGGATGCCGGTGTCCGGGACGCGGCATCCCTGCGCGCGGTCATCGATCGCGATCGGGGCCTTCGCGCATATCGCTTCGGCGCCGTGCTCGATCTTTCCACGCAGAATCAACAACTGCGCGCCTGGCTGCGGACGGGCGGGATCGATCCAGATCGCGATGTGCGCATTCAGATCGTGCCCTCGCCGGTCATTCACCGTGGTCTTATTGAGGGGCATCTCGATGGCTATTGCGTCGCAGAGCCATGGAATTCCATCGTCACTCAGACGGGAGCGGGGTGGGTCGTCGCCACATCGGCAGAGCTGGATCCGGGGTTGCCGGAGAAAGCCATGCTGGTGCTCGAGAAATTCGAGGACGAGCGCCCGCAAGAGCATCGCGCATTGGTGGCCGCCCTCGCCGAAGCGAGCATCTTCTGCGAGCATCCAGAGCATCGCGCGGAACTGATTCGGATGCTCGCGCAGCCACGTTACCTCGACGTGCCTGCCTCGCTCCTCACGAATTCGCTGGTCGGCCCGTTCGACACCGGGCGCAGCTCACGGGAGATCGACGCCTTCATCACTTACCACCGCCACGGGGCGAATATCCCCGACCTATCCAAGGGACGCCGCGTTTTCTCGCACGTCCGCGAAATGGTCCCCGCGCTCAACTGTCGGGCACTCCGCCGGGAAGTCGTCGCGAAAATCTTCCGCGAAGACATTTACCGCGAAGCCTGCGCCATCGCCTCGCCGGTCACCGCACCCACCGTTCTGGCCGGCACCCTGCCTCGCCCAGTGAAGAAGCAAAACTTCAGCCGCCTCACCGCGTTCGCGCACTGAGCCATCCTCCGCAGTCACCACCAAACCACAAACCACATGATACCAACCACCACCACCTATCGACGCCGAGCATTCCTCGGCGCCATCCTCACGGCCGCTCTGGCCGTGCCGACGTTGCACGCCGGCGCGCCACCGACCTCCGAGGTCAATACCACCGGCCTCGCCGTTACCGACACTACGGTCACGGTCGGTCAGCTTCACTCCGCCACCGGCACCATGGCGATCTCCGAGACTGGCTCCATCCAGGCTGAGCAACTTGCCATCGACCAGATCAATGCCATGGGTGGCGTGCTCGGACGGCAGATCAAGGTCATCAAGGAAGATGGTGCGAGTGATTGGCCGACTTTCGCTGAGAAAGCGAAGAAGCTCCTCGTGAACGATAAGGTCGCGTCTGTGATGGGTTGCTGGACCTCCGCTTCCCGCAAAGCCGTGCTACCCGTCTTCGAGAAAGAAAACGGCATGCTCTACTATCCAACTTTCTACGAGGGTCTCGAGCAGTCGAAGAACGTGATCTACACCGGCCAGGAGGCCACGCAGCAGATCATCGCCGGCCTCGACTGGATCGCGAAGGAGAAGAAGGACAAGACCTTCTACCTCATCGGCTCCGACTACATCTGGCCCCGCACCTCGAACAAGATCGCCCGCAAGCACATCGAAAACGTGCTCAAGGGAACGGTCGTGGGTGAGGAATACTATGCACTCGGCCACACGCAGTTCGGCTCACTGATCAACAAGATCAAGTTGAAGAAGCCGGACGTCATCTACGCTATCGTGGTCGGTGGCTCGAACGTTTCCTTCTACAAGCAGCTGAAAGCCGCCGGCATCACCGCTGATAAGCAGACGCTCCTCACCATTTCGGTAACTGAGGACGAAGTGCTCGGAATTGGCGGTGAAAACCTCGCCGGCTTCTACTCTGCGATGAAATACTTTCAGAGCCTTCAGAATCCGAACAACGAAGCGTTTGTGAAGGCCTTCAAAGCCAAGTATGGCGAGAAGAGTGTGATCGGTGACGTCACCCAGGCGGCCTACCTCGGACCGTGGCTGTGGAAAATGGCCGTCGAGAAGGCGAATAGCTTCGACGTGGATAAAGTCGCCGCGGCTTCACCCGGCATCGAGTTCAAGGAAGCGCCCGAAGGCTATGTAAAGCTGCACCCGAATCACCATCTCTGGAGCAAGCTGAGGATCGGACTATGGCAGACCGACGGACAGGCCAAGGTACTTTACGAGTCCGAGCTCATCGAGCCCGATCCGTTCCCGAAGGGTTACCA
>JANPIS010000446.1:0-13710 GCA_031425095.1 Chthoniobacteraceae bacterium | reverse complement strand
CACATCGAAGCTCGACCTCACCGTGCAGAGCAGTCTCGGCGACGACTTCCTCATCGCGCTCCCCGCGGATGCCGAAGTCACCAAACTCGAACACGCCGGGAAGGCGATCCCCGTGCGCAAAGACGGCGCGAAACTCATCGTTCCGCTGCGGCCCGGCGAGCAGCCGATCTCGGTCGGGTGGAAAACGAACGTCGAACTCGGCACGCACGTCCGCGGTGAAGAGGTGCGCCTGCCCGTCGAGAGCGCGAACATTTCCACCACCCTCGCGACACCGGACGATCGCTGGGTGCTGTGGGCCAGTGGGCCGCGGCGCGGACCGGCGGTGCGCTTCTGGGTCATCCTCGTCTGCTCGCTACTCGCCGCGCTCGTGCTCGGACGCGTGGCGCTTTCACCGCTGCGGACGCTGGAGTGGATGCTGCTAGCCATCGGCCTCACGCAAGTGCCGCTGCCCGCCGCGCTCGTGGTGATCGCATGGCTTTTCCTGCTCGCCTGGCGCGGACGCGACGCGGCGCAGCGTCTGCCAAGCACCAGCTTCCACCTCCTGCAGGTCGCGATCGTCGGGATGACGGTGATCGCGCTGGGAATCCTCATCGTCGCCGTGGGGCAGGGGCTGCTCGGGATTCCGGAGATGTTCATCAGCGGCAATGGATCGAGTCGCACCGTGCTGCGCTGGTATCAGGCGCGGAGTGGCGAGCTGCTGCCACAGCCCGGCTGCTGGTCGATCTCCATCTGGTGGTTCCGCTTTGCGATGCTGCTGTGGGCCCTCTGGCTCGCCGTGGCGCTGCTGCGCTGGCTGCGGATGGGCTGGGTGAATTTTGGCAGCGGCGGCTTTTTCCGCCGGAAGCCGAAAGCCGTGGCCGCTCCACCGCCGTTGCCTGTGCAATCCTGATCCGGCGTGTCAGGCTGCGAAGACGCACCCATGAAAGTCACCGTCTTCAGCACCAAACGCTACGATCAGCAGTATCTCACCGCGGCCAATGCCGGCCGCGCCCACGAGTTCCTCTTTCTTGAAGATCGGCTCCAGCCCGCGACGGCGGGGCTGGCGGCTGGATCGGAAGCGGTCTGCGCGTTTGTGAATGACGTGCTCAGCGCGTCGACGCTGGAGATTCTCGCGCGCGGCGGGACGAAGCTGATCGCCCTGCGCTGCGCGGGCTTCAATCAGATCGACCTCGGCGCGGCGAAGGCGCTGGGTCTAAACGTGCGGCGCGTGCCGGCTTACTCGCCGAATGCGGTGGCGGAGTTCACGCTTGGAATGATCCTCACCCTCAATCGTAAGTACCACCGCGCTTACAATCGCGTGCGCGAAGGGAATTTCGCGATCGATGGGCTGATCGGATTCGATCTCGCGGGTTGCACCGTCGGGATCATTGGCACGGGCAAGATCGGAGCCCTCACCGCGCAACCGCTGGCCGCGATGGGCTGCCGCATCCTGGGCTGCGACCCGTTTGAGAACCCGCAGTTCAAGGAGCTCGGGGGGACCTATGTGGATCGGCAGACGCTCTTCGCCGAATCGCACATCATCAGCCTGCACTGTCCGCTCACGCCCGAGTCCTACCATCTCGTGAACGCTGAGAGCCTCGCCCAGATGCGCGACGGCGTGATGCTCATCAATACCAGTCGCGGCGCGCTCATCGACGCCGAAGCCGTGATCGCTGCGCTCAAGTCCGGCAAGGTCGGCTACCTCGGCATCGATGTGTACGAGCAGGAGAGCGAGGTCTTCTACGAAGATCTCTCCGGCGAAATCATCGGTGACGACGTGCTCCAGCTCCTGATCACATTTCCCAATGTGCTGCTCACCTCCCACCAGGCGTACTTCACGGACACCGCGATGCGGAACATCGCCGACGTGACGCTGGCCAACCTCGACGACTTCGCCGCCGGACGTTCAAGCGCCAACGAAGTGAGCGCGGGGCAGCTCCATGCGCACAAATAAATTGCGACTAACGGTGGCCCGCGGAATGGATGTCCTCTCCCTGACGATGCGACTTTCCCTCCTGATCACCGTGGCCTTCGCCGCAAGCACCGCCGCCGCTTCCGGCGCGGTGGATTTTGCCCGCGACATATTCCCGATTTTCCAGCGCTCCTGCTTCGAGTGCCACGACGCAAAGAAGCACAAGGGCGACCTGCGGCTCGACGTGCGCGAGGAAGCATTCGCGGTCGTGGGTGTGATCGTGAAAGGTGATGCGGCGAAGAGCGAACTCTATGCCCGAATCACTCTGCCGCGGGAGCATGATGACGTGATGCCGAGCCGCGGGGAGCCGCTGACGAAGTTGGAGACCGAGCGCATCAAGGCATGGATCGATGCGGGTGCGGTCTGGCCCGATGGTGTGAAGCCGCAGAAACACTGGTCCTATGTGAAGCCCGTGCGTCCGGTGGTGCCGCAGATTGCGGATTTCGGATCGCGAATTGCGGATTGGAATGCGGGCAATCCGATCGACGCGTTCATCGCGCAGCGCCTTGCGGCGGAGAAACTCGCGCCTTCGCCCGAGGCCGATCCGGCAACGGTGATCCGGCGGCTCTCGCTCGACCTTATCGGCCTGCCGCCGACTCCGCAGGAGGTCAGCGCCTTCGAGCAATCCGCAAGTCGCAATCCGCAATCCGCAATCGAAAGCGCCGTCGATCGCCTTCTCGCGTCGCCGCAATTTGGCGTCCGCTGGGCGCGTCCGTGGCTCGATTACGCGCGCTATGCAGACTCGCACGGCTTCCAGCGCGACGACCTGCGTGACCTCTGGCCATATCGCGACTGGGTGGTGAATGCGCTGAATGCCGACATGCCATTCGATCAGTTCACCATCGAGCAAATCGCCGGCGACCTGCTGCCCAATGCGACTGAAGCGCAGCGCATCGCGACCGGATTCAACCGCAGCGCGCCGACGAATGTGGAAGCGGGCACCGATCCGGAGGAGACGCGCGTGAATCAGGTCCACGACCGAGTGAATACCGTCGGCATGATCTGGCTCGGCGCGACTCTCGAATGCGCGCAGTGCCACGATCACAAGTACGATCCCTTCTCGATGCGGGAGTACTACGAGCTCTTCGCGTTTTTCAATCACACCGCGCTCGAAGCCGATCGTGCGAAGGCGAACACGCCCGGCTCCATCGCCTTCCGAGGACCGGAGATGCCGATCTCGTCACCGGCGCAGGAGAGTGAGCGCGCGGCGATCGCCGCGCGTCTCGCCGAGGTGGAGAAAAAAATCGCCGCACTCGCGGAGACCGCCGGGCCGACGCCGGAGTGGGAGGCCGCACTCGTGAAGCAGGCGGCGGAGGCCGCGGTCGAGCACCCGCTGGAGATCGCCCACTTCGAATCGCTCGGTGGTGCGACTTATGAAGTGCAGCCGGACAAGTCCGTGCTCATCAGTGGTGAGCCCGCGCCGGACAAGGATACCTACGTGATTGACGTGAAGACCGCGCTGGCGGACATCCGCGGGATCAAGCTGGAGGCGCTCACCGACGAGTCGCTGCCGGGCAAGGGCCCGGGCCGAGGCGATGCAAAGCGGCCAAACTTCGTGCTGAACAACTTCAAGGTGACCGCCGCGCCCGCCGATGCGCCGGAGCGCGAGACGCCGGTCGTTTTCAGCGCGGCACGCGCGTCCTTTTCGCAGGGCAAATTCGACATCGCGAATCTGCTGCGCGACAACGACGCACGAGGCGGCTGGGCGATCATGCCGCAGTTTCATCAGCCGCACTGGGCGATCTTCGAGACGGCGACGCCGCTGGGTGACGCGGGTGGCACGGTGTTGCGCTTCCGGCTGCAGCAGGACTTTGGCGGCGGGAGAACGATCGGGCGGGTGCGCCTGAGTGCGATCACCGGCAACGTGAGAGGCGAAGCGCTGCCCGAGACCTTGACGCGTGTGCTGAAGCGGCGCCCCGAAAACCGCACCGAAGCGCAGAAGAAGCTGGTGCTCGATTTTCGCCTCCGCGAGATCCCCGAGTACGCGGAGCTGGTGAAGGAGAAGACGCAACTCGAGGCGGATGCACGAAAGGTGAAGCCACAGACTACGCTCGTCATGCAAGAGATCGCCGATCCGCGGATGAACGTGATGTTCGAGCGCGGCGACTTTCGCAGTCCCGGTGCGGCGGTCGCACCGTCGGTGCCGGCAATCTTGCATCCATTGAAGGCCGACGAAGCGCCCACGCGGCTCGATCTCGCGCGGTGGCTCGTGAGCCGGGAGAATCCGCTCGCCGCGCGAGTCACGGTGAATCGCATGTGGGCGGAAATCTTCGGCTACGGACTCGTCACCACACCGGAGGACTTTGGCATCAAGGGTGAGTTGCCCACTCATCCCGAACTGCTCGACTGGCTCGCAGTCGAATTCATGGACCATGGCTGGAGCTTCAAAAAACTGCTCCGCACGATCGTGACGAGCCGCACCTATCGCCAGGCCTCGCGGCTCACGCCGGAATCGCTCGCGCAGGACGATCGCAATCTCCTCTACGCCCGCGGCCCCCGCTTCCGTCTGGATGCCGAGGCGATCCGCGACAATGCGCTCGCGATCTCCGGGCTCCTGAGCCTTGCGCAGGGCGGCGAGCCGATCCGCCCGTATCAGCCCGATGGCCTCTGGGTGAAAGTCGGCGGGCAACGCTACGACTACGAGGTGAGCCCCGGAGAAGTGAAATACCGCCGCGGCCTCTACGTCGTGTGGAAGCGCGGTGCACCGTATCCGAGCTTCGTGAACTTCGACGCCAATGCGCGCATGGCCTGCCGCGTGAAGCGTCCGCGATCCAATACTCCGCTGCAGGCGCTGACGCTGATGAACGACCCCGTGTATGTCGAAGCCGCGCTCGCTTTTGCCGGCCGGATCCTTCGCGAACGGCCAGCCGGCAGCGCTGAGGAGCGGATCGCCCATGCCTTTCGCATCGCCGTCGCCCGGGAAGCGCGGCCCGAGGAAATCGCCGTGCTCGGCGACCTGCTGACCCGGGAGCGATCGGCACGCCTAGCCGACCCGGAAGGCACGAAGCAGTTGCTCGGCGCGACCGAGATTCCAAAAGGTGCCGACGCCGCCGAACTCGCCGCCTGGTATGCCGTAGCTGCGGCGCTGCTGAACCTCGACGAAACCATCACCAAAGGCTGACGCATGAACCCGATTGAGATCCTGTCCCGCCGCCAGTTCTTCCACCGTTCCGGACTGAATCTGGGCGCCGTCGCGCTCGCTTCACTCCTCAATGAGCAGACGATGGCGGCTCCTGCGGACCCGCTCGGCAAACGCAAGCCGATGTTCCGCCCGCGGGCGAAGCGCGTCATCTATCTCCACATGATCGGCGCGCCGTCGCAGCTCGATCTTTTTGAAGACAAGCCGGAGCTGAAGAAACGCGACGGCGAGGATTGCCCGGAGTCGCTGCTCAAGGGCCGGCGCTTCGCCTTTATCGGCGGCAAGCTCAAGCTCGCCGGCACGAAGTGGAAATTCGCCCGGCACGGCCAGAGCGGGCAGGAGATCTCCGAACTGCTCCCCCATCTCTCCACCGTCGCGGACGACATCGCCATCGTGAAGACGCTGCACACGGAGGAGATCAATCACGCGCCGGCGCAGATGTTCCTGCACACAGGATTTGGGCGCGGCGGGCGGCCGAGCTTCGGTTCCTGGGTGACGTACGGTCTCGGCTCCACGAATCGCGATCTGCCCGCCTATGTCGTCCTGCAATCCGGGCCGCCGGGTGGCGCCGGGACATCGCTGTGGGCGAATGGCTTTCTGCCCAGCGTCTATCAAGGCATCCAGTTTCGCTCCAGCGGCGACCCGGTGCTTTTCCTCAGCAATCCGAAGGGTCACACGCACAGCGATCGCCGTCGGATCTACGATGCGGTAAAGGCGCTGAATGAGCGACACCTCGCGGACGTGGGCGATCCGGAGATCACCACGCGCATCAGCCAGTACGAGATGGCTGCGCGGATGCAGACCAGCGTGCCGGAACTGGCCGATCTCTCGCAGGAGCCGCAGTCCGTGCTCGACCTCTACGGGGCCAAGCCCGGCGTGGCGTCCTTTGCGAACAACTGTCTGCTGGCCCGCCGGCTGATCGAGCGCGGAGTGAGAGTCGTGGAACTTTACGATTCGGACTGGGATCACCACTCGGGCATCGCCACGCGTCTGCCAGCCAAGTGCCGCGATGTGGATCAGGGGATGGCTGGGCTGATCAAGGACCTCAAGGCGCGGAACCTTCTCGAGGATACGCTGGTCATCTGGGGCGCGGAATTTGGCCGCACCCCGCTGGCGCAGGGCATCGACGGCGATGGCAAATCCACGAACCCCGGCCGCGATCATCACAAGGATGCCTACACCGTGTGGCTCGCCGGCGGGGGGATCAAAGGCGGCATCACCCATGGACGCACCGATGATTTCGGATTCAGCCCAGTGGAAAACCCGGTGCATGTCCACGACCTCAACGCCACCGTCCTGCGCCTGCTCGGCCTGGATCACGAAAAGCTCACTTTCAAATATCAAGGGCGGGAATTCCGACTCACCGACGTGCATGGCGAGGTCATCCGCGGTCTCGTGGCTTAGCTCGCCGGGCTCGGTTCAAAGATTGCTCCAGACGGTGGTCTGAGGCGGCGGGAGTTTTCCCGAGAATCCAGAATTCCCGGCACATCTGCTGCTAGGAACAGAGATCGCAATGGCAAAAACTTCCTCTTCAGTCATCGGCGTGGACCTGGGTCGCTATTCGCTCAAGTCCGTGCGACTTCAGCGCAAGGGCGGCGATCGCGTGGCCATCACGCACTTCGCTTCGCAGGTTCTCACGGAGCCCGCGACCGACGCGGACAAGCTCGCGCAGCAACTGAAACAGCTGCTCAAGGAGATGGGCGGCACGGCCAAGGCCTGCGCCGTTGCGGTATCCAGCCCGGAGGCGCTTTTGCGGATCATCGAACAGCCTGAGACACCGGTGGAACTGCTCCGCGAGGCGCTTCGCTTGAACGGCATCGCGCTGCTCAATCAGGACTGCAAAGAATTCGTACTCGATTGCGACAAGATCGAGACGGATGGCGGCGCCGTGCCAGAGAAGGGCAAGTCCGGGCCTCGGCGGTACCTGGTGGGCGGCCTGCCGCGGACGCAGGTGACCGAGATTGGCAGTGCGTTCGACAAGAATGCGGCTCCGATGAGCGTCATGCAGCTCGCGCCGATCTGCAGTTTCAATGCCTTCGAATTTGCCCACCCCGACATCTTCAACAACGGCGCCTTTTTCCTCGTCGATATCGGCCATACGAATTCCACGATGATGGTCGGCGTGAAGCGTGAACTCGTGCTCGTCCGCACGATCGACTTTGGCGGCAGCGCGCTGACCGAGGCGCTGATCGGTCTCACCGACGAACCTCGCGAGGCCGTCTTCAGTGCGCTCGATCACGAAGACGAAGTGATGGTCGAGTATACGCGCGTCGCGCTGAACGCTCTCGTGCGGGAAATCCAAAGCTCGCTCGGCTTCCTCGAGCATCAGCGGGATCAGCGCATCGACCGCGTTTACGTCTCGGGAGGTCCGGCGAAATCGCGGACGCTGCTCAAGGTCATGGGCGAAGAGCTCGGCCTGCCGTGCGAATCGTGGACGGCAGTGCAGAAGTGCGAGAACGGCGTCCCGGCGAATCGCAAAGCCAGTCTTGAGAGCGAAGCGATGGACCTGAACGTCGCGTGCGGTGCGGCGGCGCAACTCTTGAAAGCCAACTGACCCATGCCACTCCGCCTCAACCTCTATCACGAAGTCCAAAAGCAGGCAGCGCTGAAGCGGCGCGATCCGCTCAAGCTCTCACTCTTCGGTCTGGGGGCGATCGCCGCGTGCCTCGCAGGTTACTACTTTCTCCAACTCGGGAAATCGCACGGTCTCAACTCCAGTCTCGATCGTCTGAAGGCCGAGCACGCGAAGCTCGACCCGGAGGCCAAGACCGCACTGAAGCGCGAGGAGGAGTTGACGGCGAAGATCAAAGTCAACGAGCTCATCGAGCGCCGCATCGAAGATCGCTTCTATTGGGCGCCGCTGCTCGAGCAACTCGTCGGCGTGGTCCCGCGTGAAGTTCAACTCATCAAGGTGAGCGGCGAGATCGCGTCGGACGCCACGCAGAAATGCACACTGACGATCAACGGCATCTCGGCCGGTGCTGACGCCCGTCGCACCGCCGAAGAATTGCGCATCGCGGTCGCTGAGCGCCTCGGCACGAAGTATCGCAATGTGACCGCGACTTTCCGTTCGTTGGACGACGGCCCTGAGCCCGTCACCCTCGAAGGCAAGCAACTACCGACGGCCGCATTCGTCATTGGGGTCGATCTCACCTGGGGCGGCGAAGCGCTCGCCGCGGCCACGCCTCGCCGGAAACGCTAACTCTCAAACCCATGAAACTTGGCAAAGAAGAAATTCAGAAACTCGTCCTCGGCATCCTGATGCTGATCGGTCTGGTCTATAGCTACTTCGACATGCTGCTCTTTCCGGAGTTGAAGAAGCAGGATGCGGTCGCGAAGAACATCGCGTCGCTCGCGCCTGAGATCACGAAAGCGAAGGATCAGATCCGACGCGTGCAGGAACTCGAGAAGGCGGCCCCGGAGAAGACGAAGGTCGTTCCGCAGGTCCAAGCCTTGATTCCCGATGGCGCCCCAGTTGCCTGGTTTCCGCCGCGGATCGGCGAGCTCTTCAAGAAGCAAGGCATCGACAAGGTCGCGGCCAAGCTGAACAACGAGACTTCCGAGAAAGATCTGCCGGGCTTCCGCAAGATCTCGTGGACGATCGATTTTCCGAAGGTGGACTTCCTCGGCTACGCGCGGGCTCTTTCGGTGCTCGAGAATGATGAGCCGCTCGTTGTGGTCACCAGCCTCTCCCTCGAGCCAAGCGCGGACGACGTCGAAACGCAGCGCGCTCTCATCACCGTCAACAACCTCGTAAAGCAATGAACTCAAAAATCACGATCCTCGCTGCTGCCCTTCTGCTCCCTCTCGCCGCGCAAGCGGAGGAAGCGGCAAAAGCTGAACCGTATCAGTTGAAGAACCGGTCTTCCTTTACCGCAACGGAAGACACGCGCGCTCCCTTCTGGCCGATCGGCTGGAGTAAGCGCGTCACCCAGGCGGCCCCGGTCAGCACGGCCGCACCGGTCCTGGTCAAGACCACGCTCGATCCGAACAATTACAAGATCACCAGCATCCTGCTTGGTTCTCCATCGCTCGCAGTCATCAATGGCCGCGCCTATGGCGAAGGGGAATACATCAAGACGCCTCGGACGAGCGCGCCTCCGGTTGGTCAAGCCGCTGCGCCACGCATTCTCGTCCAACGGATCACCGACAGTTCCGTGGTGCTCCAGCAGGGCGACCAACAGGCGACAGTATTGTTCAACCGTCCCGGTCTGGCAGCGAAGGGTCCGGGTCGCGATCTCCTTCTCGAAGACCGGTAGGGAATTCGCGCGCAGCGGCGGCGGGCACTTACTTCGCGTTGAGCTCCGCGAGGACTTCGGGATCGCGCACATCGGCCCAGTCGCCGCTCAGCTCGAAGGCCTGGACTTTGCGACCGCTCAAGGCGAGCGCGCGGATGGCGTCGGTCAGTTCGTACTCGTCGCGCGGTGACTTCTCCAGCTTTGCCGTGAACTCGAAGATGTTCGGGCGGAAGGTGTAGATGCCGGCGTTGTACCAGGGACTCGTCGGCTCGCCCGGCGCGGGCTTTTCGCGCAGGTCGGTGAGCTCGAAGCGTTCATTCACGAACACCGCGCCCCCCTTGGCGATCTCGCCTGGATTGTGTTTCACGCTGACCAGCGCTTCGGCGTCCCCGAGCGCCACCAGACGCAGGTAGTTTTTCGGATCCACAAGGATGTCTCCGTAGCTGAGGACAAACGGATCGGCACCCGCAAAGTCTCGTGCCAGCTCGACGACGCGGCCTGTCCCATCCTGTACTTCCTGCACGGTGTACTCGATCGCGAGGCCAAACTTGCTCCCGTCACCGAAGAACTCGCGGACCACGTCGGCCCGGTAACCGACGACGATGAGCACCCGTGTGACGCCTGCGGCCTTCAGGCCATCGACGATGTGCTGCAGGATCGGTCGGCCCTGCACGGGCAGCATGGGTTTCGGGATGTCGTTGGTGAGTTCCTTCATCCTCGTGCCTTTGCCCGCGGCGAGGAGGACGGCTTTGGTGACCTGGCTCATTTCTTTGTTTTCATTTTGGTTTCCGCGACGAAGTCCCCCACGCGTTCCATCGCCACCTTGATCTGATCGAGACTGGTGGCGTAACAGCAGCGCACAAAGCCTTGGCCGCTCGCGCCGAAGGCTTCGCCGGGCACACACGCGACTTTCTTCTGCTGGAGCAGCCCGAGTGAGAACTCGCGGCTCGTCAGTCCCGTGCTGGTGATGTTCGGAAAGATGTAGAAAGCGCCGACCGGTTTGTGGCAGGGGAGCCCGAGATCGTTGAAAGCCTTAACGATGTAATTGCGGCGCGCTTCGTATTCCTTGCGCATTGCCTCCACGCCTTTTGCGCCGTGCTCCAGCGCCTCAATCGCCGCGTCTTGCGCCATAACCGCAGCGCAGAGGATCGAATACTGGTGAATCTTCATCATCGCATCGGTCAGCGGGGCAGGGGCGCAGGCGTAGCCGATCCTCCAGCCCGTCATCGCGAAAGCCTTGGAGAAACCATGCAGGAAGATGGTGCGCTCCCGCATTCCGGGGATGGAGGCGATGCTCACGTGCTCGGCCTTGTCGTAACGCAGCTCGCTGTAGATCTCGTCCGTGAGCACGACCAGATCGTGATCGATCGCAAGCCGCGCAATCTTCTCGAGCTCGGCCCGGGTCTGCGTCGCGCCAGTCGGATTGCACGGAAAGTTGAGCATCAAGATTTTCGATTTCGGCGTGATCTTCGCGGCGAGGGCTGCGGCGGTGAGGCGAAATTCGTCTTCGGCGCGTGTGGCGATCGGCACCGGAATGCCGTGCGACATCACCACGGTGGGCGAGTAGCTCACGTAGCAGGGCTCGTGGTAGAGCACCTCGTCGCCGGGATTGATGAGCGCACGCAGCGCCAGGTCGAGCGCCTCGCTCACGCCCACGGTGATGACGACCTCCGTGCGTGGATCGTAAGCCACGCCGAAGTGTTTGTTCACGTAGCGGCAGATGGAACTGCGCAGCTCGGGGAGGCCGAGGTTCGACGTGTAGTGCGTGCGCCCATGTTCGAGCGAGTAGATCGCCGCTTCACGGATGTGCCACGGCGTGTCGAAGTCCGGCTCACCGACGCCGAGGGAGATGACTTCCTTTTCCTGCGCCACGATGTCGAAGAACTCGCGGATGCCGGATTTGGGAATGTCGCGGACGTGGTTCGCGACGCGTTTGTTGAGATTCATGGAGATGTCAGATGGAAGATTTCAGATTTCAGATGGGATGAAGTGAGCGAGAGCGCCGCGCCTTCTCCGCGAGACAGGATGAACGAGCCGCGAAGAGACGCGGCTAGCGAGCTCGGCGGCCCGCCATCTGAAATCTGAAATCTGCAATCAGAAATGCCCTCATGGCGCAACCGCAAGCCGATCGGGCTTCGCGTCCTTCATCAGCGCCACGCCATTCTCCTTGTAGCTCTTCAGCCGAAACCGCGTGGCCGTCGAGATGACGCCCTTGATCGTGCTCAGCTTTTCCGAAATGAATGACGCCACGTCCTGCAGAGTATTTCCCTCGACGACGACGAGCAGATCGTACCCGCCGCTCATCAGGTAGCAGCTTTGCACTTCGCTGAAGCGGGCGATGCGATTCGCGAGTCGGTCAAAGCCGCCGCCGCGCTCCGGCGTGATTTTCACCTCTACGCATGCGATGACCTTCTGCGCTGCCGTTTTTGAGGGATCGACGATCGCCTGATACCCCAGCAGTACGCCCGCCGCTTCGAGTTCGTCGATCCGCTTGGCCACATCCTTCGGCGTCGTGTTGAGTTCCGCCGCGAGCGTCTCGATCGACGCGCGGGCGTTCTGGCGCAGGAGGTTGAGGAGTTCGTCCATGAAAGGGCGGGCAGGATACACGGGAGCCGCACGCGGTCAGCGAAAATCTTGGAGGCGGCCAAAGGATTGACGCCTGCGCTCGATTCAGCGTCGTATCCGCCCATGCGCTCTCCACTTTTTCTACTGCTCCTCGCGTCCGCGGCCTGTGCCGCCGGTCCACTGGAGGATCCCAAGCGGCCCATCGCAACGACGACGGCCCTGCCGGCCGCGGAGGCGGCGAAGAAGATGACGCTGCCGGTGGGTTTCAGCGCGCAGGTGGTCGCCGCGGAGCCCGACGTGGTCCAGCCGATTGCTTATACGATCGACGATCGCGGGCGGCTCTGGGTGGTGGAAAATACGAACTACCCGACTTGTCCGGGGAAGCCGGTGGACAAGGTGCTCGTCGTTGAAGACTCGGATGGCGATGGGCGGGCGGAGAAGCGCACGGTCTTTCTCGATAATCTGACTTTCACTTCCGGGATCGCCGTCGGCTTCGGTGGGGTGTGGCTCGGGTCGCCGCCAAATCTGCTTTTTGTCCCCGACAAGGATGGCGACGCGAAGCCGGACGGGCCCGCGGAGAAGGTGCTCGATGGCTGGGGCCATGAGGACACGCACGAGACGCTCAATGATTTCATCTGGGGGCCGGATGGCTGGCTCTACGGGACGCAGGGCGTCTTCACGCAATCGAATGTCGGGCGGCCCGGCGCGCCGGACCGCGAGCGGGTGCGTGTGAATGCGGGCGTGTGGCGCTGGCATCCGACGAAGAAGAAATTTGAGCTCTATGCCGAAGGGGTGAGCAATCAGTGGGGCATCGACTGGAATGATCACGGGCAGGCATTTTTTGCGGCCTGTGTCGTCCCTCACATGTGGCAGGCGATCCAAGGCGGGCGCTATCAGCGGCAGGCGGGCTCGCACTTCAATCCGCACACGTACGAGGACATCCAGACGATCGCATGGGGGCGGTATGAAAAGGCGGCTTATTGCGGCGCGATGTTCTATCTCGGCGGGCAGTGGCCGGTAGAATGGCGCGACACGTTTTTCTTTCACGACATCCACATGAACAAACTGCGCAACGAGAAGATGGAGCACGCGGGTTCCGGCTACGCGAGTAAGCGCAACGTCGATTTCATCGTGGCGAATGACGCGTGGTTCCGCGGGCTCTCGCCGCAATATGGACCGGATGGGTCCGTCTTTATCAATGACTGGTACGACCGAGTGCCGTGTCACCAGCAGCGCGAGTTCACCGACCGGACGAACGGGCGGATCTACAAGATCGTGTATGAGGGTGCGAAGCATACACCAGTGGATCTCACGAAGGCGAGCGACGCCGAATTGGTCGCGATGCAGCTGGAGAAAAACGACTGGTTCGTGCGTCACGCGCGCCGGCTCCTGCAGGAGAGGGGGCCTAAGCCCGAGGTGCATGCGGCGCTGGCAAAGATCCTCACGGAGAATGCCGACGACACGCGGCAGCTCCGCGCGCTCTGGGCCCTGCACGCGACCGCCGGGTTGAGCGAGGCGATCGCGCTCGAGACGCTGAAGATGAAGAGCGAATACGTGCGGGCGTGGACGGTGCAGCTCGCGTGTGAAGACGGGGCGCCATCGGCAGCCTTGCTCGCGGAATTTGCGCGGCTGGCGAAGGATGATCCCTCGCCGGTCGTGCGGCTGTATCTGGCATCCGCCGCACAGCGGATCGCGATCCCGCGACGCTGGCCGATCCTTACGGCGCTCGCCGCGCACGCTGAGGATGCGAAGGATCAAAACCTTCCGCTCATGCTCTGGTACGCGGCCGAGCCCGCCGTTGCCGCCGACATCGTGAA
>JANPIS010000445.1:0-9964 GCA_031425095.1 Chthoniobacteraceae bacterium | reverse complement strand
CACGCAGGCGACGGCGAGCAGCGCCGTGGCATAGGCGAGATCGCGCAGCAGCCAGTCCTCGCGCCGGGTGGCGCTGAGAGCGCAGAAAGCGCTCGCGACGGCGAGCATGACGGCGGCTTCGCGACCGGTGAGCGCACTGATAAGTCCCAACACGCTGAGGAGCCCGCCCTGCACAAAGTACGCGCGGCGCACCTCGGGATATTTGCGCGTGAGTGCGCCGGCCATGAGCAGCACGAGTCCGAAGAGGAACGTGAATTTCCAATGCCACTCCGGATAACGCGGCGGGACGATGAAGGCGCCGAGCGCGAAGAAGAGCGCGTTGTTCAGCGTGACGAAGCCGACCCGGTGCGCGAAGGCGCGGGCGAGGGCGCTGTTCCAGGCGTAGAGGAGCCAGACGAGGCCGAAGGCGAGCAGCGTCTCCCAGTATTCGTGCAGCTCGAGATAGCGATCGGCGTCGATCCGGCCATCGTCGAACGGCCACCAGACCACGAAGCCCGCATACAGAACGACGAGCGTGAGCCAGGCCACGATGGCGCCGCCGTAGCGGACGAGAAACCAGCCCGCCGAAGCTGCGAGCACGATCGCCGAGGCCAGATAGAAAGGTGCGAAGGGCTGGAGCGCCGCGCCGAAGCCTGCGAACGCAAACCCGAGCGCGGCGAGCTTCGGCGAATGGCGACGGCCGGCACAGCGCGTGATCGCTTCTGCAATGAAGCCCAACGCCAGCAGAGCAAAGATCCAGCCGCTGAAGAATACGACGGAGCCGTGATGATGCGCAGCGAAGGTGATGCCGTAGAGCCCGCCGAGACCACCAGCGAGGACGATTCGGCCATGATCGCGGAGCGCTTCGGCACGCGTTTCCAGCCAGCTTCCGAGGGCGATGAGGAGGCCACCCGCAGCCCACGCGAGCCATACGCGATCGGTGCCGGCTCCTGCCCAGAGCACGAGCGCCGTGAGCACCAGGGTGATACCTGCGGCGGTGATCCAGCGGAGCGCGCGCGAGCTCATAGTGTGTCGGCGCCGTTTTCACGCGAGCCGCCGGAGATCCCTCGCGGCGACGCATTCATAACGTCTTCATGTATTCGACCAGCGCGCGCTTTTCGGGCTCGGGAAGTTCGGTGCCGTAACGCTGGCCACTGTGACCGCCGTTCCCGTTGCCGCGCTGGGTGGTATCGAGCAGGAAACCGCGCCGCCGCGCCATGGGTGTGTCGGATTCAAAGCCAACCTTCACCGGATCGAAGACATCGTAGCCGCGATGAAATTGCTTCGGCCGCGTTCCCTCCGACTGCAGCAGATCCCAGAGCGTCGGCACGGTGCCGTGGTGAAGATACGGAGCACGCAGCCAGATGCCGTCGAGCGGTGGCGACTGATAACCGGTCGGATTCGCTTCGACCATCGGCGGGCGGTCGATGCCCATCTCGCGCACGCGCCGGTTCGCTTCCTTCGCGGCTTCGCCATTCCACGAGAGCATGCGCTCGCGGTCCGTTCCGATCTCGGAAAGCGGGATGATCTTGTTGGTGTACTTCCCGCCCACCTCGTGGCACTCGGCGCAGTACTGCGCGTAGAGCGGCTGGCCTTGAGCGACGAGGGCCGGGTCGATGGGGAAGGGATACTTCGGAGGAGGAAATTCGCCGAGCCAGTCGTCGAGTTCGTGCATGCGCGCGATGAACCACGGCTGCGGCGGCGCGCCGAGGCCGAGTGCGGAGTCCATGAGCACGGAGAGCGTGGAAGGGGTGTCGCCGCTCCAGTTCAGCAGTAGCCCGGGGCCACGGCGCACTTTCAGATTCCAGATGGAAGGGAAGTCCGCCTGGCCGACGGTCGCGTCCACGGGTAACTGCGTCATGAAGTACTTCGTCAGGTTCATCGGGTCGTCGCGGCCCGGGCCCCAGTCCGGTTTCTTCGTGCCGTTCGGCTCGTGTTCCATCCACGCAAAGAGCCGCTCCTGCTCGCGCAGCCCAATGCGCGTAAAAGGAATCAGTAGATAGCGATAAATTTGCCGATCGATCCACGAGAGTCCGCCGTTGCCGTAAGCATTGCTGCTCACCTGTTCGATCTCGGGCATGAGTGTCTCGGCGGTGAAACGCGGGTCCTGCGCGGCGCGGGAGAGGAAGCGAATCATGCCCTGCACGTCGGTCGTGTGTGCGCCGCCAGCGACCTGTACGTGGATCGGGCTGTCCTCACTTTCGCGCCAGGTGGTGGCATGGCAGAGCGCACAGTTATTCGTCACCCGCGGGAAGACACCGATCGTCTTCTTCGCAAAACCGACGGGCATCTCCTGGCCTTCCTCCCAGACGACCCCGAAAGCCTTGTAGCCTCCAGGCCCGGGCATGAGATCAGGAAAGACGCGCGGCAGGACGAGCCAGAGGAGATACGGCAGTCCGCGATCACCCTCGGAGCCGAGTGAGCCGTATTTGAATTTCATCACCGGATCCTTCAGCACCGCGTCGTCCTGCGGCACGACCCGGAAAAGCTCCCACCAGGTGAAGATGCCGACGATGGAAACGACGACGATGAGGATGGCGACGGCGAGTCTCCAGCGGGATGTGGGTGCCGTATGCATCTTGGTTCAGAAAGTTTTCAGGAACTCCACGATCGCGTCCTTGTCATCGGCCGGAAGGTCGGTGCCGTATTCATGTCCGATGTTGCTGTTACCTTCGTTGCGTTCGCGCGGGGTGCTGTAGTCGAGGCCGCGTCCGACGGTGAGTTCGGCCGGGATCTCCGCAAGAGTGATGACCATTTCTCCCGGTGCACTGCGTTCGACCGGGATGTCCCAGAGCAGCACCTTGCCGGACGCGTCTGTAACTTTGGTGATCTGCGTCTCGCGAATAAGCGGACGATCGAGCGTGATCGTACGCGTCCTGGCATCGATCGCCGTGATTTTCGCAAATGCAGCGACTTGATCACCAGCCAGCGGACGCGTGTCGAAGGGGAAGTAGCGACGGCCAGCGAGATGCGGATGGGTCCGTGCGGTCGCGTCGGGTTCCGCGGCGACATTTGAGACCCAGCCAACGCGCACCGGATCGTAAACGTCGTAGCCGCGGTAGAAGGTGGCGGGGCGATCTATTGCCGGCTCCAATAAGTCGCGCAGCGTGGGCACGGAGCCATTGTGGAGATAAGGCGCACGCAGCCAGATGCCGTCGAGCGGTGCATTGGCGTAGCCGAAGGTCTTGCGAAAGTGCGAGAAACGCTCGGTGCCGTAGTCGGCGTAGAGCTGGTTTTGGCCGGCGGCGAGTTCGTGGGTGTAGCTATCGAGGCGCCAGCGATCGGTGCGGAGCTTAGGCGCATCGATCGGTGTCACTTTGCCCACGAACTCCCCGGCAAAGTCGCGCCCATTCCTTCCGTGACAGCTTGCGCAATGCTCCCGATAGAGCGGTTCGCCTCGGGCGACTTTTGCCTGATCGATCGGGAAGGGAAACTTCGGCGGCTCGGCCTCCATGATGAAGTCCTCGACGCGTCTCATCAGCGGGCGATCGAGCGACGGCGGTTGTGCGCCGGTGCCAAACGCCGCGCTCCGATTCCGCTCCTGCACGCTGTTGCAATTGCCATCCCAGTGCAGCCACATGCCTTCGCGCGGACGTTGTAGCCAGATCGATGGCAGGTCGCAGTTTCCCACCCACTCGCGCTCCGAGACTTTGTGCATCGGAAAGTTCATCAGCACCTTCGGGGGATTAAAGGTATCGACGCGACCCGGGCCGGAGTCCGGTTCGCGATCCATGAAGCTGAAGCGGTCGCGGAGCAGCAAGACCCGATCGCGCATGATGTAAACGCCGAGCTCGCGGAGCGCCGTTTCATCGAAGCGATCGAGCCGGCCGCCGATCTTCTCGATGGCTGGGAGGACGCGGCTTGGCGTGAAGCGCTCATCGGTCACGCACTGGAAAAGGAAGCGCTCGAAGTCTTGCAGGTTCACCGTGTTTGCACCCATGCCGAGCACGATGGTTGCCTTGTCCTCCGCCCTGGCTCGCCAGGTGCCGACGTGGCAGATGGCGCAATTCAGAAACACGCGATCCATGCCCTGGACGTTGCGCTGCGAGACGCCGATCGGCAGCGCCTTGCCGGGTTCGTAGATGAAACCCATCGGCGCATACGGCGTCTCGGGCAGATACTTCCCGCCCGGCAGATACTCGGGGAAAAGGGCGGGCAGCACCTGCCAGATCCAATACGGAAAGCCTGAGAGCCGTTCGCCACCGGTGGAACCGTACTTGAAGTGTTCCTCCGGGGACGCGTAGCGCACTGGTTCGTCGCGATAGAGTCGGCCGAGGAAGTAGAGCCCGATTGCCATGCCCAAGCCGAGAGCGATGGCCAGCGGTCCCCGCCAGCGCGCCGGCACCCATTCGATCAGCGGGCGGCGGCTTTCTGCTTCCCCGTTCATGGGCTCAGCGTGGGAACTTCAGGGCGAAGTGAATGAGCTTCTTCTTTCCCCAGAAAACGATGCCCAGATAGATGCCGGGAGCGACTTCGCGGATCTCGTCACGAATCCATTTCGCGAGCAGCGAGGTTTTCGAGTAGTCGAGGACGATGCACTCGTTCTTATCAAACCAGCTCTTGTCCTTATAGACCTTGGCCACAATCGCCTTGTGCCCGAGCATCAGGATCTTGTTGCGGAGTTCCCCCTTGACGGGATCGAAGACTTTCCCCTTCCACGTGAAGATGTGAACGAAACGGGCGATGTCGTCGGAGACCGCGCTGCCGGGAGCGATGATGGCGGTGCCTTCGCCTTCGCCCTCGGGGATGGCACCGGCAGAGCTTTGGCGGAAGATCTCGTCCAAGTCCTCGCCGGACATGGCGAGGAAGGCTTTCGGAGTGAGTTTGGGTGAGGAAGGCATGGGTGCTTTTGGGTTAAAGTGTCTTGAGGTATTCGATGAGTGCGCGTTTGTCGGCGTCGGGGAGATCGCTGCCGAAGGTGTGGCCGCGATCGGTGATCAGGTCAGGGCACTTGCTAACCTTGAAGAGGGCGGGGGCGACTTGTTCCTTCAGCACCTGTTTGGTGGCCGCGGCGTCGAGGTTCTTGAGCTTGATCTCCGCGAGCGTCGTCTTGAGCTTGATGAATAACTCGGCCATTGCCGTGTGATCGGCGTCGGGATCGATGTTGGCGAGCAGGCTGACCGGTGTGCCTTGGGGGATGTGCCCCATGCGGAAGTACTCGGTGCCGTCGGGATCCTTCTCGATGTGTCCCTTGGCGCGCAGCACCTTTACAAGCAAAGGCGGCAGGCGTGATGCCTGAAGCTGAATCTGGCAGTCGCGGCTGGTGCGCCAGATGGAATCCTTCCCTTTGCGTTTCTCGGGCCAGAGCAGTTTCTCCGCAGCATCTTCGAACGCTTTGATGCGTCCGGCGACCGAGGGGTCGATGGTTTCTTCGCCGAGCGAGTTGTTGTGGAGGAAGGGGGCGGATGACCAGATGCTGATCAAAGAAGGCGTGCGGTAATAACCGGGGCCACCGCTGGGCACTTGGAAATCTTCTTCGGCGTCCGCGTAAGGATTCCAGACCTTGATCGTGCCGACGGAAGGCAGCTCCTTGTACGTCTTCGACGAAAAGTTATCCCAGACATGCCCGGCCATGGCGTTGGTGCCGAGCGCACGACCGGCGTTGGTCTGAATCTTCGTGATCGGGTAACGCTTCTCATCGGAGAAGAAGTTATCCTTCCGGAAGTCGGTGGTGAGGATCTGCTCACGGAACCAGTCCTCTTTGTCCACGCCCTTCGGTGGTTGTTTGCTCGAGTGGCAGGTGGCGCAGTTTTCCGCGAAGGCGGTCTTGCCGCGCTTCATGACTTCTTCGTCCTGAATGATGAAACTCCCGCCGACGGGCTGGCCATTCTCGACGGCGTCTTCGAGACGGTAAGGCTGAATCTTTGTAAAGAACGCGGCAATGTTTCCGAGCTTCTGTTCGGTCGCGAGCCAGAAGACCGAGTGCTTCCGCGCCGTAGCGATGTCGAAGGGTTTCTGCGGCATCAAGCCGATCATCGCGTTGTGCTGCTGGAGCCAGTGCTGGTGATACATGCCGATATTCACAAAGACCCGGATGGTGGCACCCGGGATGCCAATGGAGTCCGCGCCGTCCTTGAGGATGTGCGCGACGGGCATCTTCGCTTTCGTGCCGGGGAGGTTTAAGGTGCCGCCGGCGAGTTCCTCCTCCGTTTGAATGCGCGCGCGTTCGCCGAGCATGAAGACAGCGTTGATCGCGTTCGGGTTATTGATGTTATCCGTGGCGATGCGCGAGGTGTCGGACGTGCCACGCGGTTGCACCTGGGTCATCTCGTAGAAAAATCCACCCGGCCGAACATTTGGGGCGAAGGTGGCGCCTTCGCGGATGTATTGGTTGCCGATCGCAGAGGCGAGGTTCTCGTACTTCGGTTCGGCGGGATTCTCCGGTGGGTGGCACGGGTGGTACGCGATGTGGCAGGAACCGCAGGCGACGCCGACACGGTAGGGTCGGACGAGATCCCGCTGCGCGGCGAAGTCAGCGTCTTCGTAGAACTTCTTCGCTTCGCCGGTGGCGGGATCGAGGTGCTGCTTCCACTTCTCGACAGCGGCGCCTTTGAAGTCCGGGTTGTCGAAGAGCCGGAAGCCAAGGACGCCGGTCGCGCGTCCATAGACCTTCGGATCGATGCCCGCCGGCTCGGTGCCTTCGTCGATCCAGAGTCCGTTCGGGTCGGGCTTCGCGGCAGTTTTGAAGTCGGGCTGATTGATCAGGCCGAACTCCTCCAGCCGCCGCGCCCGTTTGCGGGAGTCGATGGTCTTGAGCAGATCGAAGAGGCCAAAGCCCTCGCGTGCCATTTTATCCCAGAACTGCTCGTTGCCCGCGGTCCACAGGTTCCAGGTGTTGCGCCCTTTGATCTCGGCTTCGCTGAGATCGGCGCCGGCATCCATGCCCTTGAAGACGTCGGCCGCGATTTCCGCGAAAGCCTCGGGGGGACGACCGTCGGCCTTGTCGTCCAATGTGTCGGTAGTGATGAACGGCTTCTTCTTACAACCGCTGTAAGACAGCGTGAGCACGAGCGCGCAGGCAGATAGCAGGGTGGGCAGCGATTTCATGCGTTCTCCTCCGATGATCGATAGATGGCGGGACTTCCGGATTCGCAGCGTCTCTGGGCGGTGCCCCGAGGGTCGTTGGATTGATTACGCTAATCTTTGAAAGTCAGGCAATCAGATTGTTTTCTACTTCTGTGCGAGACTCGCCGCCACGATCACGAATGGGATGCCAGCGCCAGCGTGGCGTCGAGTCCTACACTGAAGTGGCGATTTCAGGCGCGGAGTTGCGCGAAGAAATCTTCGAAGAGTGGCGTGTACAGGGCGTCCCGCTCGGGATGATACTGGACGCCGATTCCCCATGGATGGTCCGCGATTCGCACCTGCTCGATGATGTCATCCTCGGCGTGCCACGCCTCGACGATGAGCCGGTCGGCCACCCGATCGAGCGCCTGATGATGCGAGCTATTCACTTTTTCAAAGCGATGCTTCGCGCTCGCGTCGAATCGGAGCGGCTGCAGATTGCCAGACTTCATCTCCGGCAAATCGTGGCCGCGAATGTCGAGGTGCAGCGAGCCGCCGAGCGCGAGGTTCAGGACCTGAATGCCTTTGCAGATGCACAGGATTGGGATGCGGCGTGCGAGTGCGTAATGGAGCGCCTCGATCTCCCACGCATCGCGCGCCGGCTGCGCGTCCCGGATGAGCGACAGCTCGGTCGGCACTTCGGGATGAAACTCCGCCGCGACATCCGGGCCGCCGGTCAGGAGCAGCCCATCGATCGATTTAGGATCGACGGCGGTGACACGCGCATCGGTGACGCGAAGGTTCGGATGCGGCGCGAAAAAGCGGGCAAAATGCTCGTCGTCGCATTCGCGGATCCATGAAGCGAGGTGGGGCATGGGCAGAAGATGCAGGCGGATCGTGAAAGTGGGAAGGGGAATGGCATCGCCTGCTGCCGCACGAGACCAGCCGCGCGGTCCGGGCATGGAAACTGCCACTTCCGGCGGGGATGTTCCGCCTTCTGCTTGTCCTCCTCGTGATCGGTGCCGGTGCGTGTGCGCGTGCGCAGTCCCCGGAGTTTCGAAACGTGCCGTTTGCGCAGCTCTCGGATTGGACCGTCTCAGCCCTTGGACGCGCGGCACTGGCCATCCGTCCAGCGGAGTGGAAGCACGCTGAGACCGCGCACTTCGTGTACCACTTCTTCCAGAATTTCATCGCAGCCCCGGTCGCAGTGGAGGCGGAGTTTTACTACGGGAGTATCGCACGGGATCTCGGCAAGGACACCGCGCAGTGGGAGCGCAAGTGCCACATCTTCATCTTCGAGCGACCTGAAGACTGGCAGAGCTTCCAGCAGCGCGGACAACTCGATCCGTGGACGGGCGGACTGCACGCGCAGGGCGAGCTCTTCATCGTGCGTGACCCGCAGTACAAGTGGAAAGGGCACACGCTCGGGCACGAGGTGACGCATCTGGCGATCCATCGCTTTTACGGGAATGGCGTGCCGCGCTGGCTGAATGAAGGCTTCGCCGAATACGCGGGCGTGCGCGGCTATTCCGCATTTCATCGGGCGCGGGGCTATCGGTCGCGGCCAGTCTCGCGAGCTGTCGATCCCGCCCGTTTCATTCCGCTCGCGCAGCTCACGGCGATGCTCGACTACCCGACCGATCCGGAGGCGGTGCTGACATTTTACGATGAATCGGAGCGCCTCGTGCGCTACCTCGTCGCCGCTGACAAGCGCGGCTTCGCGCAATTCCTCGAGGCGGTGGCACAGGGCAATCGCGTGGAGACGGCACTGACGAAAGGTTTTGGTTCTCGGTTTCCGAGCTTGGAGGTCCTGGAGCGTGAGTTTAAAGCTTACGCCTCCAAGGATCATGCGCCGCAAGACCAGTAGATTTCAGATTTCACAGCTCCGGATCCCGATTGTCGTGGCGCTCTGCTCGGTGGCGAGTGTGACGTGGGGGCAGGGGATCGGAGGGGCCACGCGGGCGCCGCTCGGGCAGCCGGCGTCGAGTGCGCCGCCGCGCGATGTGAAGCTCGTCGAGAAACCTTTCGAAGCGCTCTCCGACAAGGAGCCGCACGACAAGGGCAAGCTCGCGCTCGGCATCTCGCCGGAAAAATGGAAGCACGCGGGGACGGAGAATTTCATCCTCCACTTCCGCCGTGTGACCGAGGCGCAGAAGGTCGCCCGCGAGGTGGAATACAACCTCTGGCACGTGGCCACGCAGCTCGGTGCGACGAAGGATCGCTACTCCAAGCGTTCGCACGTCTTCATCTTCGAAGACGATGAGGAGTGGAAGAAGTTCAAGGGCTTGCTCGGCCCCAGGGGTCTGGCCTGGGCCTCCAGCTTCGCGATCGGCGACGAGCTTTTCCTCGATGTGCGCGGGAGCAATGGAGGTGGCTTTGACTCGCAGACGCTGGCCCACGAGACGACGCACGCCGTCGTCGCGCGGCTCTTTCGCGGTCAGCGGTGGCCGCTCTGGTTGAACGAAGGTTTTGCCGAATACATGGGCGGAGCGAGCGTCGCCGCGCGCAAGGGACAATCGACCAAACGCTACCAGCGCGCGCTCGGATATGCGGAGATGTCTCTCGCCGCGCTGGATTCCACCACGAGCTACCCGGAGAGTGAACTCGCGATCTCCCAGCTCTACCAAAGTTCGGAGAAGTTCGTGCGTTTCCTCATGAACGAATTCCCGAAAGAACGCTTTGTGAAATTCATCGATGCCGTGCTGGAGGGGAAGGGGATGGAGAAGGCGGTGGCCGAGGTTTACTCCGACAAGGTGAAGGACTGGGAGACGTTCCAACGCCGCTACGAGCGATTCACGAAGTAATGGCGGCCGCGAAGAAACCAGAGCAAGCGGCGATCTACGCGATCGTCGGATCGGACGAAGCGGAGATCAAGCGCGCCGCCCGCGAGTTGGCGGATAAGCTCACGCCGCCCGGCGACTTCGGCGCGGATATCATCGATGGCGTGGCGGAGAATGCGGACGCCGCCGCGGGAAGAATT
>JANPIS010000444.1:0-20993 GCA_031425095.1 Chthoniobacteraceae bacterium | reverse complement strand
CGGACGAAGCGCGCCATCGCCGCGCCGTTCACGACCGTGGCTTGCACCTGCTGCACGGTGTCATCTTCGCTCAAGATCGCCTCACTCGCTCCCGTGGCGCTCCAAGGACCGCCCGGTGCGAGCGCCGTCTCCACGGCAAAGAGGACGCCGTCGGACATGGCCGCCTTGCTCCGCGGGTAAGCGACGATCAGGTTGCCGCCGAGCCGCGTGACCAACGGGAGCGCCGCCGTGGACGGCGCCTTCGGATCGCTGGCGAGTGCAAACTCGAGGAGGTTCCGCAGGCCGTCGCTCTCAGGGTCGGCGAGGTCCGCGGCATCACCCGTCGCATTGGCGATACCGAAGTTTGCGAGCCGCCACTTCTGGCTCGGCGTGGCCGTCACATTCACCGTGAAATCCTCGGACGTCATGCCGCCATTGGCGTCGGTGACGGTCACGGTGACGACCGCGCTGCCGATCCGATTGGCCGCCGGGAAGGCTTTCACCGTGCGGCTCGCGCCGCTGCCCCCAAGAGCGATCCCGCTCACCGGGATGAGCGTCGGGTCCGACGATTCGCGGCTGACCACGAGCGACGCGGCGGGCGTCACCACGTCGCCGACGGTGAAGGAGATCGTGGTCGTCGAGCCATTCACCGGCACGGTCCGATTCGAGATCGCGGAGATCGTCGGCCGCTCGTCCGAGAGCTCGAGGGAAAAGTGATCGCGGAAGAAGGACTCCAGCACCTCGGCGAGCTTGTCGGCGAAGAGCAGGCGATTTGCCGAAGTGTCGCGCACACCCGGGTAGTGCGATTCGATCTGCACCGCGCTGATCGTCCCGCCATTTTTCGAGCCGTGCTCAGCGGTGTTGTAACCGCCATTGAAATACGGATCGCTGCCGGGAGAGGGCACCGACAGGCTCGGCACCGAAGGATAGCCGGCAGTGGAGAGGCGTTTGCCGAAACTCGTCGGCCCGCGGAGAAGCGACGCAAAAAGCGAAGGCGAGCGCCCGTCGAGCTCCCGCATGCTCGACTCATTTGCGTAAGTCGCGCTGCCGTTGAGCGTCGCGTCCGAGAGCCCGAGCTGGCTGGCGCTGAGCAGGTAGCCGAGCTCGAGCTGATTGATGGCGTGGCCGTGACCGTGGAAGTCGATGTAAAAGCCGCGCCCAAATTGCCGCTGTATCGTCTGCTTCGCGACGAGGAGGAAATTCTGGAAGTCGTTCCACGAAGTCTCCGTCAGCGCATTCCCCTGCGCGCCTTCCACGATCTCGCGGTTGCAGTCGATCTTTTGCCGGTCCAGCCGGCAGATGATGACGTGCGGATAGTGGCCGCCGAAGCGCGTGCGCATCGCCGGGCTGACATCGCGGGCGAGCAGGTCGGTGTTCGTGTCGGTGCTAAAGGTCCCGAAGGTGCGATCTGGAAGTTCGCCGGGGTTTTGCGTCCCGCCGTGCGGCGCAGAGATGATGAAGGGCAGATCGCCGGCGATGTATTCGATGTAGTTGTTCCGGCCGAAATACGTCTGCCCCGGCACGTACGTCTGCGCCATGCACGGCAGCACGCGCAGGGCCGCGACGGCAGCGGCGAGGGGGAGGCAGGGGAAGAGCGTGCGCGTCACTAGAGATGCGTCGAGCGGAAGGAGGTTTCTGGGGGAGCTGCGCGACACCGGACTATGCTCGTCCGTCGCACTTCCTCAAGTGGCCGCGCGCGCCGCCTACTTTTCCGGCAGCAGCCGGAGCCGATAGAAGCGCTGCCGAAAGCGGTGCGCATCTTCATCCACAAAATCGACCGTGCCCGCGCTGCGGACAAGCAACGTCCCGAGTTCCTCCCACGTGACGAGATCCGCGGACGCCTCGACCATGTACTCCGCCCCGGCCTTGCCGCGGAGCTGCATCTTCTCCGCATCGATCGAGAGCACGGGGACATCGCTCGCACCTGCGGGCGCGACCGATCCCGCGGGGTGCGCCGGCGGCAGCGCTTGCATCGTCACTACCGGAATTGCCTCGGGCCGCGCCGCCACGAGCGCGGTGATTTCGGCGAAAGCCAGCGCGCGATCGTAGATACGGAAGTCGCTCATCCAGCCCTCGTAGTCCCCACCTGGCACATTGCTCCAACCCGGATTGCGCCCGATGCAAGTCTTGCCTTTCGTGCCTTGATAGGCCGTCGCCACGCGCTGGCAGATCAGCCGGCCATTGATCCAGATCTGCTGGACCTTGCCATCGTATTGAAAGGTCACATGCTGCCACTCGTCGGCATTCGAGAGGCTCAGCGGCGAGACCACGTCATTGATGTAAAACCCGAACCACGGACACAGGCCGTTGCGGATCATGAGGTGGAGAATGTGATTCTTCTCCCGGCGATCCCACTGCATGAGCACGCCATAGGTGGGCCGAGCGCCTGTGGGCTTCAGCCAGGTGGCGATCGTGAATGGGCGGTCGTTCAGCGCGATGAAGGGCATCTCCAGCCAGTCCTCGCGTCCCTCGAAATATGCGGCGCCATCGCGCAGAGTCACGCGGCCCGAGACCTCGACGGGAAGCCGCGCGCGGCTGTGATCTTCGAGGTCGTCCTTCATCGGCAAGTGCGCGAGCAGGCCGCTTTCGAGAGCGGGCGCCGCGGTCGCGGCGAGCGTGAATAGGAAAGTGGAGGCCAGCGCTGGGAGGAGGCGGAGTTTCATACCCGGCGGCAGGCTACCAACCCGGCGTGCGAACGGAAGCCAGTAACCA
Organism: Chthoniobacteraceae bacterium; assembly: GCA_031425095.1. Taxonomy (GTDB): domain Bacteria; phylum Verrucomicrobiota; class Verrucomicrobiia; order Chthoniobacterales; family Chthoniobacteraceae; genus JANNXQ01. The sequence goes on along the minus strand of JANPIS010000444.1, from coordinate 18,302 downwards.
CTCCCCGCGCTCGCCAACCCGGGCACAAGACAGTAGCGAAGAACATGCGTCCGACATTTCTCCCTCGTCGCGTGGCTCTCGGGATGGCCGCGCTTTTTTTGAGTCAGGTATTGATCGCAGCCGAGCCCGCCGGATCGCTCGAGAAAGGACGCGAGCTCACGAAGGCGCGGAAATTTCAGGCCGCGATCAAGGAATTCGACGCGGTGATCGCCGCGACGCCTACCTCGGCCGAGGCCTTCCTCGAGCGCGGGCGCGTCTTTTCGGAAATGGGGAAGACGGATCGTCCGCTCGGCGATTTCGACGAGGCTCTGCGGCTCAAGCCGAACTACGCGGAAGCGTGGTTCGAGCACGGTCGCGTGCGCGCCCGCAACTACGAACATCAAAAGGCCGTCGGCGATTTTACCAACGCGCTCCGCCTGAATCCCGACTTCATCCCCGCTCTCCTTGAGCGCGGAAAAAGCCACCATCGGCTGCAGCACTACGCCGCAGCCAGGAAGGACTTCAGCAAAGTGATCGCGCTGGATGGGAAGCTCGCGGAGGCTTGGTTCCTCCGCGGAAATTCGGCGCGCTCAGGCGACGATCCTCGCCTGGCCTTGAAGGACTTGGAAACCGCGATCGCTCTCGATCCAAGTCATGCAGAGTGGATCGCCGCGCGCGGGGGTGTCTTCGCCTGGCTGGGGCAGCCCGAGCGCGCGTTTGAGGACTTCGCCGAGGCGCTGCGCATGGATCCCACGCTGGCCGACTGCTACTATGATCGCGCGCGTCTCTACACCGATCAGGGGAAAATCGACCTCGCCATCGCCGACTATACCGAAGCCATCCGCTACATGGGACAAGTGGGCAGCTTTTATCTCGAACGCGCGAAGTTGAAGGAGCGGAAAGGGCTGCGGAAGGAGGCGCTGGCGGACACTGCGGATGCGAAGCAGCGCGCCGGGCCGAAGAACTGGAGCCTCCTTTTCGATTGCGGATATTTCTACGGCCAACTTGGTGAACACCAGAAAGCCCTAGCCACCTACAATGAAGCGATTCGCCGCAATCCCGCGTTTTCGATGGCGCTGGCCAATCGTGCGAATGAACTCGAAGCGCTGGGTCGGACGGAGGAAGCGCACGCCGATCGACTCGCGGCGGTGAAGCTCGATCCGCAAAATGTTTATGCCCGCAACGCGCTCGGCGCGGAGCATCACAAGAAGGGCGAATACGAGCGCGCGATCGAAGAATACACGGCGGCCATTGACGCCGATCCGAAGTTTCACCACGCCATCTATAACCGCTTTCTCTCGCACTGCGTGCTCGGGAGACTCGACGCCGCGGTGACGGACGCTTCGCGGTATCTCGCGGTCCACGGATGGGCCGGCGAAGAGGCGATGTATTGTGCGCTCGTCCGTTCGGTCGTCGCCCGTCGGGCAGAAGGCGATGGTCCGGCGACAACGCTCCTAAGCGAAGCAGCCGCCAAGTGTGATCGGGGAACGTGGCCGCACCCAATCCTGCGGCATCTGAATGGCGAACTCTCGCTCGACGAACTGCTACGCCTCTCGGACAACACGGAAAAAATGACGGAGAGCCGCGGCTACGTCGGCTTGATCCTCTCGGCCGCCGGACAGCGCGAGCAGGCGCTGCCGCATCTGCGCTGGGTCCGCAACGAAGGCAAAAAGACACTCACGGAATACCAGCTCGCTATGGCGGAATTGAAGCGGCTCAAGGAGTAGAGAGGCCAGCGTCCCGGGTCTCCCGGGAGCACGGAGCAAGGGAGTTGTTTGGATATGGAGCGATGGCGTGGTAGCGCAGGCTGGGAGCCTGCGCTACTTCGCCACTGCGTCCATTTTCATACACTGCCGCGGGCGGCGCGGCTCCATGGCGGAAACCGTTCGACTTCGCGCGGCGTAGGCTTTACCGAAACTTATGCTGCACAAACCCCACAGCGCCCTCGTGATCGTCGGCCACGGCTCCACCGTGAATCCCGACTCCAGCGCGCCCACTTACGAGCACGCGGAAGCCATCGCCCGCAGCGGTGCGTTCGGCGAAGTCCACTGCGCCTTCTGGAAGGAAGAGCCGAGCTGCCGCCAGGTGCTGCACACCATCGACCGCGACGACATCTATGTGGTCCCGAATTTCATCAGCGAAGGATATTTCACCAAGTCCGTGATCCCACGGGAACTCGAGCTCGACGGGCCGGTCACCCGGCTCGGCAATCGCACGGTGAAATACTGCGAGCCGACCGGCAATCACCCACACATGACCGAGCTGCTGCTCCGGCGCGCCGCGGCGGTCGCCCCCGGCGTGCCGCCCGCGCAGACGAGCCTGCTCATCGTCGGGCACGGCACGGACCTGAATGAGAACTCCGCCGCCGCCGCGAAGCGCGAGGTGGAGCACATCCGCGAGCGCGGGCTCTACGCCGAGGTGCTGAATACCTACATGGAGGAGGAGCCGCTGATCGCGAAGTGGGACACCTTCACCACCCAGCCCAATGTCGTGGTCGTGCCCTTTTTCATCTCCGACGGGTTGCACAGCTACGAAGACATCCCGGTGCTGCTCGGCATCGCGTCGGAGTCGCCCGGTGCGGCGAGCGCCACCGGCATGGAGGTCTTCCGCGGCAACCCTTACCGGCTGCGCGGGCGCACGCTTTTCTACGCCAGCTCGATCGGCACCGAGCCGCTCTTTGCCGACGTGATCGTCGAGCAGGTCACAGCCTTCGACCGCGCGCACTCGTGAGTCGCGACCTCACTGCGACCCTCGCCGCGTGGATGGCGCAGGGCGGAATGCGGGTCGGGCAAATCGTGATCCAAGCCACTGGCGGAGGTATCGAACTGCGCCACCACGAAGACGCGACGCGCGAAGATCTGACGCTTTACACCCGCTGGGAGGATGCGCGCCCACTGGCGAATGCCGATGACGCTGGCGCTTTCCGACCGCTGAAGACCGCACCGAATCTCCGCCGCGGCTGGCGTCTCGTGCTCGGCGACCTCGCGCAGGTCCGCAAGGCACTCGACTACTTTTACCCCGCGATGCTTGGCTGCGCGGAGAGCTTCTCCCGCGGCGAACTCGTCGCCGTGCCGCTGCGCGCGATGCTCGAGCGCCAGACCGGGATGTACGCGATCACGAAGACGATCGCCGACGCGCCGGCGCGCGAGATGGTGGATCGCTTCTGTGCTGGCTGTCTCAAGCATCGCCTCTGGGAAATCGCCGGGCCGAATTCGGCGGCTCCTTCCTTCGCCGCTTCCGAACTTCCTCTGCTCTGCCACGAGGCTTGCAATCTCCTCGTCGCCGAAGCGAGGAAGGTGGTGAAAAAGAAGTGACGGATGCAGAATGCGGACTGACGAATAGACGACGAACGCTTCCACGCTTTTCGGCGTTGGTCCTTCGCTCTTCCGCATTCCGCATTCATCCATGATTCTCCGCGCACCGCTCATCGTCACGATGGATGGCGCGCCGATCGAAAACGGCGCGGTGGCGATCGAGGAGAATCACATCACTGCCGTCGGCCCCGCGGCGGACTTTTCCGGTGAGATCACCGATCTCGGCGACGTGGCGCTGCTCCCGGGGCTGATCAATGCGCACTGCCATCTCGACTACACGATGATGCGCGGCGCGATCCTGAGCCCGAGCAGCTTCACCGCCTGGGTCCGGCGCATCAATGCGCTCAAACGCTCGCTCGATAGCGATGACTATCTCAGCGCTATCACACAGGGCTTTGCCGAGCTGCGGAAGTGGGGCACCACGGGCGTCTGCAACATCGAGGCCTTCCCTGAGCTGATGCCGCGACTCGGCCCGCCACCGATCCGCACGTGGTCCTTCTACGAGATGATCGATATCCGGCACCGCTACACGAGCGAGGAGGTGGTCGAAGGCGCCCTCGCCTTTTTTTCCCAGCGCGAGAATCCGCTCGCGCTCTTCGGGCTCTCGCCGCACGCGCCCTTCACCGCCTCCGTCTCGCTCTACCAGCTCGCCAATGCCTGCGCCGACGCGCTCTCCATGCCGCTGACCACGCACGTCGCGGAGTCCCGCGAAGAGCTGCAGATGTTCCGCGAAGCTCGCGGTGAACTTTACGACTTTCTCCATTCGCTTCAGCGGCCCATGAGTGACTGCGGATACCACGCACCCTTCGCGCATCTGTGGCTGCAGGGAGCGATCGATTCGCGCTGGCTGCTCGCCCACATGAACGAACTGACGGAGGAGGACTTCGGGATCCTCGAAAAGCTGCCGCGGGGCGGCGGGCCGAGCATCGTGCATTGCCCCGGCAGCCATCGCTACTTCCGCCACACCCCCTTTGCGTTCCGCCGACTTCACGACCTCGGCGTGAATATCTGCATCGGCACCGACAGCCTCGCCAGCACCCGCTCGCTGAGCCTCTTCGACGAGATGCGCGAACTGCGCAAGATCGAGCCGTGGATCACACCGGAGCACGCTCTGCGCACCGTGACCGTGAATCCCGCGCGCGCGCTCCGCCGTGAGCGCAGACTCGGCCAAATCGTGCCCGGCGCACTGGCCGACTTGATCGCCATCCCAGTGTCCGGTAGCGTCTCTACCGTCCACGAGGAAAACGTGGAGCACACACACCCGGTAAGCTGGGTAATGATCGATGGCCAGATACGCCCGTAGCCTTTTCCCACTCCTGCTCGCCTCCTGCCTGGCAGTAGCTCCGTGGTCTGCGCTCGCGGCGACGAAAAAGAAACCGGCCCGCAAACCGACTCCCGCACCGCGCGCGGCGACCCCAAAACCCGCGCCGACTCCTCCCAAGGCCACGCCACGGCCGATCGAGGCCATGCTTGCCGACGGCAATCTCGAACTCGCCGCCAAGGGCGCAATCGTGATCGACGCCTACACCGGGCTCCCCCTTTTCGAGAAGAACTCGGACAGCCCGTACTTTCCGGCCAGCACGACGAAGATCATGACGGCGCTGCTCGTGATCGAGGCGGGCAAGCTCGATGAAATCGTCGAGGTCACGGAGGAGGATTCGCGCGTCGGAGAGTCCGGCCTCAGTATCAAGGCGGGCGAACGTTACAGCCGCCGGCAGATGCTCTTCGGCCTGATGCTCAAGAGTGCGAACGACGTGGCCCACGCCCTCGGTCGCGACAACGCCGGCACGATGGAGGCATTCACGGAAAAAATGACGCTCCGGGCGCAGGAACTCGGCGCGAAGAACACCCACTTCTGCAATCCGCACGGCCTGCATCACGTCGAACACTTCACGAACGCGCGTGACCTTGCCGCGATCACCCGCGCCGCGATGCAGCAGCCCTATTTCCGCGAGATCGTGACCACCCTCGCCTTCAAATGGGAGCGCCCGGACGGCCCGTGGCTCGTCTCCAATCACAACCGCCTGCTAAAAGAATTCCCCGGCTGCACGGGTGTGAAGACCGGCTACACGCGACCCGCGCAGCAGGTGCTCGCCAGTGCGGCGATGGAAAATGGCCGTGAGGTCATCGCAGTCGTCATGCACACGGACAAACCCGGCATCTGGGAAGACAGCAAGCTCCTCCTCAAATACGGACTGAAGTACCTGCCCGGCACCGGTCCCGCCGCGCGCTCGCCGGGCACGGCATTCGGTGGGAACTAAGGTCTCTCGCGCTGCTCGAACAGCCATCCTCCCACCGGTCGATTTCCTTCCACGCATGAAACTATCTGCCGCTCTGAACATTCGCTCCCTCGTCGTCTGCTTTGCGCTCTTCGCCGCGATCCCCAGTGTCGTCGCCGCCGAGCCATTCATCGAGAAGCTCGACCTCTTCAAAGCCGGCGACGGCGGCTACAAGATCTATCACATCCCCGGGATCGTCGTGACCGCGAAAGGCACGGTACTCGCGTGGTGTGAGGCGCGAAAGAAGGGCGGCGATTGGGATGACATTCACATCCTGCTCCGCCGTTCGACGGACGACGGCAAGGCTTGGAACGCGCCGCAGAGCATCGTGGATGTGCCCGGGCCGAAGACCAAGAATCCCTTCTCGCTCGGGATCAAGAAGGTCGATCCCAACGACGTGACCTACAACAATCCGGTGCTCATCGCGGACCGTGACGGCACGGTGCATATGCTTTTCTGCCTCGAGTATATGCGCTGCTTTTACCAGCGCAGCAGCGACGACGGCGTGACGTGGAGCACGCCGGTGGAGATCACGCAGACCTTTGAGAAGTTTCGGCCGGCGTATGAGTGGAAGGTCCTCGCGACTGGGCCAAATCACAGCATCCAGCTTCGCGGAGGACGGCTCGTGGTGCCGGTGTGGCTCTCGACGGGCACGGGTGGAAATGCGCATCGACCATCGGTCACCGCGACCATCGTCAGCGACGATCACGGCAAGACGTGGCAGGCGGGCGACATCGCGGTGCCGTGCACGGATGAATGGATCAATCCGAATGAAACGGTGGCCGTGGAACTCGCCGATGGGCGCGTGATGTTGAACGTGCGCAACGAATCGAAGACGCACCGTCGCCTCATCACCGTGAGCAAGGACGGCGCGACAGGCTGGAGCACTCCGAGCTTCGATGACGCGCTGCTCGAGCCGATCTGCATGGGTGGGCTCGTGCGCTACTCACTCGTGAATGGCGCGGGCGCGAATCGCATCCTTTTCTCCAATCCCGACAATCTCGAACGCGCCGACGGCAAGGCCGAGCCGGGCAAGAGTCGCGACCGGAAGAATCTATCCGTGAAGCTCAGCTACGACGAGGGTCAGACGTGGGCCGTGAGCAAAGCGGTGGAACCCGGCTGGAGCGCCTACAGCGATCTCGCGGTAACGCCGAGCGGCACCATCCTGTGTTTCTACGGGCGTGCGGAGAAGGGCGGCTTCGCGGGCGACTGGCTCACGCTCGCGCGCTTCAATCTCGAGTGGCTCACGGACGGGCTCGACGCTCTGAAGTGAACGAAACGCGACGCGCGCGAAATGGAGCGGCTACGCCAGCCAGGGCTTCACGACTTTCCCGGCGACATCCGTGAGGCGGAAGTCGCGCCCTTGGAAGCGGTGCGTGAGCTTCAGGTGATCGATGCCGAAGAGGTGGAGCAGCGTGGCGTGGAAATCATTGATGTGCACCGGATCGCGGACGATGCCCCAGCCGAGCTCGTCGGTCTCGCCATAGACCTGGCCACCTTTGATGCCGCCGCCGGCCATGAAGATCGTGAAGGCATTCGGATGATGATCGCGACCAGTGACGTTCTTCGTATTGCCCGCGCGATTTTCGCCGAGCGGCGTGCGGCCAAACTCGCTGCCCCAGACGACGAGCGTCTCGTCCAGCAGCCCGCGCTCTTTCAGATCCTTGATCAGCGCGGCGATCGGCTGGTCGGCCATGCCGGCGTTGAAGGGGAGTTCTTTGTCGAGATTCGAGTGATGATCCCATGAGGCGTGGATCACATTCACGAAACGCACGCCGCGTTCGACGAGGCGGCGCGCGAGCAGGCAGTTCGTGCCAAAGGAGCGATACTGATTCGGTCCGCCTGCGCGCGCGGCCTTGATTGGTGGGTCTTCGCGCTCCACGCCGTAAGCCGCGAGCGTCTCGGGTTTTTCGCCTTTCAGATCGATGAGTTCCGGCGCCGCGGATTGCATGCGGAAGGCGAGTTCGTAAGCCGCGATGCGGCTGGCAATCTCCGGATCGCGCGCCTGCTCAAAGCGCGCGCGATTCAACTCCGCGAGCGTGTCGAGCCCCGCGCGCTGCAGCTCCGCCGGAAGTCCCGCGGGATTCTTCAGATTCAAAACCGCATCGCCCTGGCTGCGGAAGGAAACGCCGGCATACACCGAAGGCAAAAATCCTGACTGCCAGAGCGAAGTGCCGCCGCTGGTGCCGCGGCCATTCGCGAGCACCACGTAGCCGGGCAAATCGCGCGATTCGCTGCCCAGCCCATAAGTGAGCCACGATCCGATCGTGGGCAGCCCGAAGGTCGCGCGCCCACACTGCATCAAGAGCTGCCCGGGGTGGTGATTGAACTGATCGGTGTGCATCGACCGCACCATCAGCAAATCATCCGTGCAGCTCGCGATGTTCGGCAGCAGGTCGCTGAAATCAATCCCGCACTGCCCATATTTCTGGAAGGTGCGCTGCGAGCCGAGGATGCGCGCGGTCTCCTTTTTGATGAAAGCGAAGCGCACGTTCTTCAGCAGCGAGTCCGGGAGCGGCTGGCCGTTCAGTTCATTCAGCTTCGGCTTCGGATCGAAGAGGTCGAGCTGACTCGGCGCGCCCTCCATGAAGATGAAGATGCAATTCTTCGCCTTCGGCGCGAAGTGCGGCGGCTTTGGGAGCAGCGGATCCGCGGAAGCTCCTGGCGCGGCGAGCAGACCTTCCGATTGCAGCATCGACGCCAGGCCGAGCATTCCGAGCCCGCTGGCCGTGGTGGTGAAAAAATCGCGCCGGGTGAACTGAATGGCTTGGTCGAGCGGACTCATGGCGAAATCGGTGACCGTCGAGCGTTCGCATTCAAAGATAAAATCACGCTCCTGTCGGAGGGTTCACTCGTAAAATGGCGGTGCCGCTCTTGCCATGGCATCCCCGTTCTTCGCACTCGAACCGGAGCCGGAAAAGGGGTGTACAATGTTCCCGACTCTCCGCATCCCCTGCCCTGAATCGCTATGAACCCTTCCCGCCGCACTTTCCTCCGCAACTCCGCCCTCGCTGGCAGCGCGCTCGCGATGGCGCCATTCATCCGCGCCGCGGAGCCCGCCCGGAAGTATCGCACGGCACTGATCGGATCCGGCTGGTGGGGAAAGAACATCCTTAAGGAAGCGCTCGCCTCAGGGCGGTGCAAAGCCGTCGCCCTCGCGGATGTGGATGCCACGGTGCTCGAGCTCTCCGCCGAACAGGTGAACGACTGGAGCGGCGACACGCCGAAGACTTACCCCGACTACCGCGAGCTGCTCGCGAAGGAAAAACCGGACATCGTGATCATCGCGACGCCGGACCACTGGCATGCGCTGAATACCATCGATGCGCTCAAGGCCGGTGCGCATGTCTTCGTCGAGAAGCCGACGGGGCACACCGTGAATGAAAGCCGCGCGATGCTGCGTGCGGCGCGGGAGAGCGGGCGGACGGTCCAGGTCGGCATGCACCGCCGGATCGGGCCGCATCACGTGAGTGGGATGAAATTCCTCACGTCCGGCGCGGTCGGCGAAGTCGGAATGGTGCGCCTCTTTGCCCATGGCGGCGGAGACGTGGAGAAGCCCACGCCCAACGAGAAGCCACCCGATGGCATGGATTGGAACTTCTGGTGCGGTCCTGCGCCGCTGCGACCTTTCAACAAAAAGCTGCACCCCGGCGGTTGGCGGAATTTCCTCGACTACGCCAATGGCACGCTCGGCGACTGGGGTCCTCACTGGCTCGACCAGGTGCTCTGGTGGAGCGGCGAACAGTATCCGAAGCGGGTCTTCTGCGCCGGCGGACGGCCGATCCGCGGCGCAGCGGTGAATGACGCGAGCGGCCAGACGAGCGATGCGCCGGATCATCAGGTGGCGACCTACGAGTTTGAGAAGTTCACTTGTGTCTGGGAGCACCGCCGCTTTGGCGACAACAACAACGAAAAGCACAAGATCGGCGCGTATTTCTACGGCACCAAAGGGGTGCTGCACATCGGCTGGCGCGACGGCTGGACTTTCTATCCGGCGGCCAAAGGCGGCAAGGTCGAGCACGAGGATTCACAGCTCCAGGAGCCCGACGGGCACAATATCGCGCTGCTCTGGGCGGACTTCATCGCCGCGCTCGACGAACGACGCGCGCCAGTCGCCAGCATCGAACTCGCGCACAAGGCCAGCGTGCTCCCGCTTTTGGGGATGATTTCCTGGCGCACCGGGCGCAGCCTCGAATGGGACGGCGCAAAGGAGGAAATCGTCGGCGACGCCGAAGCCAGTAAGTTCCTCAGCCGGCCGTATCGTGCTCCATGGGTTTACCCCGCGGTGTGAGGCGTCTCTCCCGAACTACGGTGCCTCAATGATCCCGAGGAGCGCGCCGATTTTCCTGCGCAAGTCGCGCTGGATGGTCTCGATGCGCTGATTGGCATTGATCACCTCGAATCGATACTCTTCCTGCATCTTCTGGAACTCGAGCTGCAGCATCCGCTGATATTTCAGGAAGCTATCGAACATGTCGCGGGAAAGCCCGAGATCCATGCCGCTCTCCCAATAGTCGAGGGTGGCGTTCTTGAGGAAATTCCGCTCCACGAGCTGGCGACCGCCGACTTTGAAGTAGAAGACGGCGTCGGGCACGAGAGCGGGGCTGTAGAGGTTCCGCAGCCATTCCCGATCGGCGCCTCGGACCGCATCTCGCGCCATCAGAGTATAAACGTACCGATCGGCGAGGACGATGAGCCCGGCCCGCAAGGCAGGGATCATTTCGTGAACGAGCTGATCGAAGAAATCCGTCGCATAAAAAAGCGACATCGTCGTGTGTGTGAGGACGTTCCCTTGCTTCGCCGTTTCCAACTCCTCTGCGACGAGGTTCGAGCGCCGCAGCCCCATGGTGCGTACCGCAAAGCCATTTGCCTCCAGCCACGAACTCAGCATGGCCATCTGCGTCGAGCGACCTGAGCCGTCCGCCCCCTCGATGGCCAGAAGCCGACCTGCGAACTTGTTGTCCCTCAGCTCTGGGAGCGTGCGTCCGAAGGAGAGTTTCTCGGTCAGCGGCATGGCGGCCTCCGGAATGCGGGGAGATCGATGCGCTCGCGAATCAAGCGCCGGACGCGGTTTTGCTGGATGTGAATTTCCTCACTGGCATCCACCACGGTGAAGCCAAAGCGCTCCCGCATAGCCTCGTATTCGGCGAATACTTTGCCCTGAAACATCCGGAAGCTCTCGTACGGATCGGCACTCCAACCCATATCCAGCCCGGCTTCGTGATACTTGAGCATCGGCCGACCCTCCAAAATCCGGTTCAAAGAGGTCTCGAGCGGCACTTGGAAATAGAAGGTGATGTCCGGGTGAACGGCAAAGCTGTAAAGCTTCTGGACCCATTCACGATCAACCCCCCGGACAGCGTCGCGGGCAAAAGCAGTGAAAACGTAGCGATCCGCGAGCACGATGTACCCGGCTCGGAGGAGCGGGAGGATTTGGCGTTCGTATCGATCCGCGAAATCGGTGGCGTGGATCAGGGAGAAGGTGGTCGGCGTCAGGAGTTGCCGTTTCTTGCCCTTCGTCGTGGACTTTTTCACCAGCACGGACGAGTTCCATTCCGTGAAGAAGACGCGATATCCCTCCAATTCGAGCCAGCGCTTGACGAGATAGATCTGCGTGGACTTGCCAGAGCCGTCCAAACCCTCGACAGCGATTAATTTACCGGAGTAGTTTGGCGGCTGGAGCACTTGACCAAATAGATGTGATCTCGCCACCCAAATGCAACACGAAAGCCATTCTGCGCCGTTGGAGAGGCGAAACTCAACCAGTAGGTGCGACTGGCAGGCCGGCCGGTCCACCGCGAGTGATCTTTATGATTGGATGCTGTCACAATACACCATTTGCAACGGCCGTGGGAGAAAATCAGATGTATGATATGATCGACTCCACTCATGAACTTTGATCTGCTCATTCAAGAAGCCGCGGCGGTTCGCAAGCGGGCCTATGCGCCCTACTCCAAGTTTCGAGTTGGTGCGGCGATCCTTACAAAGTCGGGCCGGATCTTCATCGGCTGCAATGTGGAGAATCTCTCATTCGGTCTTACCATCTGCGCGGAACGGGCAGCAGTCTGTGCCGCCGTGGCCGCCGGCGAAAGCGAGTTCGTCGCCGCCGCAGTAATCGCGGACTCCCGCGAGCCCGTGACTCCGTGTGGTGCGTGCCGACAGGTGCTATCCGAGTTTTGCGAGGACATGGAGATTTGCTCCTCGAATCTCCAAGGGCAGACCTACGCCGCTCGGCTGTCGGAACTCCTGCCCCGTTCGAAAGCAGGGATCTTGGACCGCGAAAGTTCCACGTAGAACTTCTGATGTTCACGTATCCAAGAGTTTTTGACGTCATCGTCATCGGGGCTGGTCATGCGGGAATCGAAGCCGCATCCGCTGCGGCCCGATTAGGTTGTCAGACCCTGATGCTGACCCAAAACCTCGATTCGGTCGGACAGATGTCGTGCAACCCCGCGATTGGCGGGCAGGCCAAAGGACAGATGGTGCGAGAGATCGACGCACTCGGAGGAATCATGGGCCTCAATACCGACGCCACAAGCATTCAATTCCGGATGCTGAACTCCTCCAAGGGAGCCAGCGTCAGGTCGCCCCGCGCACAATGCGACAAGAAAGCTTACCAATTCCGCGCGAAAGCGATCCTCGAGCGGACCCCAAACCTCGATATCAAACAGGGCAATGCGGTGCGAATTTTGGTCGATGACGAAGGGGCGTGCGGACTGGAGACAAACCTTGGCCTGCGGGTCCTCGGCCGGGCGGTAATTGTCACGACCGGAACATTCATGCGTGGGTTGCTCCACGTGGGGCTAAATAATCAGGCTGGCGGACGAATGGGAGATTCGTTCTCTACTCTGAGTGACAGCTTGAGGGACCTCGGTTTTGAAATGGGGCGATTCAAGACCGGCACACCGTGCCGGCTTCACGGCCGCACAATCAACTTCGCTCAGTGCATACCGCAACACGGCGACAATCCGCCACTGCCATTCTCCTTCATGCCCGAGAGGATCGGCGCGAGCCCGAACGACATCTTCACCTTAAATTCGTATTCAGAGGCGACGTTCCACATGGAACAGTTGCCTTGCTGGGCGAGTTCTACCAATCCAGCGACTCACGATCTCATTCGCGCCAACCTCGACAAGTCGCCCCTGTACGCTGGACGAATCGAGGGTATAGGGCCCCGCTACTGTCCTTCGATCGAGGACAAAGTCGTGAAGTTCGCGGCCAAGACCTCGCATCAGGTCTTCCTCGAACCCGAGGGCCGGCACACCGAAGAGTATTACATCAACGGCGTATCTACGAGCCTCCCGATAGAGGTGCAGTATGCGTTCATCCGCACCATCGCTGGTCTGGAAAACGCCGAGATCATGCGCCCAGGGTATGCTGTGGAGTACGATTACTGCCCACCCACCCAGCTTCGACACACTCTGGAGACCAAACGCATTCCCGGCCTCTACCTCGCAGGCCAAATCAACGGGACCTCCGGTTACGAGGAAGCGGCTGCACAAGGCCTCATCGCCGGAGCTAACGCAGCGCTGAAGGTACATGGGCAAAGGGAGTTTACGCTGTCCCGAGCGGATGCGTATATCGGAGTCCTCATTGACGACCTGGTCACGAAGGGAACTCCGGAGCCCTACCGAATGTTCACAAGCCGCGCCGAACACCGCCTCCTGCTCCGGCAAGACAACGCGGATCTCCGGCTCACACCGATCGCCCGGGAGCACAGTCTCGTGGACGCGGAACGAGCAGACCGGGCAGCGCAGCGAGCGAAAGCGTTGACCGAACTCGCAGAACACGCCCGATCGACGCGATACGACGGCATGTCGGCGCACCAATGGCTGAAACGACCTGAAAACTCATCTTCTTCGCTGCCTGCTGAGATCCGCGGTGGATTCAGGCGAGAGCTATGGGAATCGTTTGAGATCGACTTGAAATACGCGGGGTATATCGCGCGCCAAGAGAGCGCGATCCAGCGGCTGAAGGCGGACGACGATGTCCGCATCCCGGCACAATTTGACTTTGCCACCATCGGAGGTCTCCGAGTTGAATCACTCCAGAAGCTAAGCCAGATCCGACCTGAGACTTTAGGACAAGCGAGCAGGATCAGCGGGATCACACCCGCAGACCTCGCGCTCCTCAACGTGGTTCTTGAAAGGCCATCACAAAGCCGCTGACATTGTTCCGCATGGAACATCGGCGCAATGAACCCCCCCTCCCTTCTCGCTCCGCCCAGAACGCTCTCGATACCTTCGATTGCGCTCCGAGCGCCTACCATGACGCAAACCTACTTTATGCTTTCCAACATAACTTATTCCCTTCGTTCATCTTGCTAAACATAGCTCAAACCGTTCCCCGGGAGGTCTCCCACCTCAGGACGGGGAAGACGAACCTTGATGCTCACAATCAAGCACTCTGAATCGTTTCTAGCACCAAACGAGGCTTGCAGCGGGCGCAGTTTCAGCCCAACTTCGCCGCCCGCTGTAGTCAAAGGATGGGTGGCAGAGTGGTCGATTGCGCACGCCTGGAAAGCGTGTTTACCGCAAGGTAACGGGGGTTCGAATCCCCCCCCATCCGCCAGCGGACCATTCCGGCAGATCGCCTAAGGAGGGCGCATCACCGGCGGTCACCATTCTCGGGCGAAGTCTCTCACCTTTCCCGCCCCCCAAGATTCCCCGTGCACAGAACCATGAACATACAACTTCTCTGCAGCCTCTTGCTCGCCAGCGCCTCCGCATCGTTCCCCGCTTCGCCACCCGAGGGTTGGACCTCAGCTTCACCGCGGGCCGAGCTGGAGCCGGCATTCTCGTTCGATCCGACCGGAGGACCGGACAGCTCAGGCAGCTTCATCACCGAGTCCGACGCGCGCGCCGGGCTTATCGGAAAATGGATGAAGCCCTTCCCGGCACGCGGTGGTGCATTTTATCGATTCACCGCGTGTCGAAAGTTTCATGGCCGAGATTCTGCACGACGCAGCGGCGTTGCGCGGGTCCTGTGGCGCGATGCTCAAGGCCGGCCAGTCCTTCACGACGAGCCATCCTTCGCTTCTTACGCCCCTGGGGAGAGACCGCGCGCTGAACCAGAGTACCCGACGGACGGAACCACCGACGTGGGCGGCTGGACGATGCTCAGCGGCAAATATCGCGCCCCGACCGCAGCGACGCAGGCAATTGTCGAACTGGAGTTTCGCTGGGCGCCGCATGCACGTCTTGAATGGAGCCGCGTGACCTTCGACGAATCTTCAGCCCCACCGCCTCGCACCGTGCGTCTGGCTTCCGTCCACTTCGTTCCGCGCGAGGCAAAGACGGTCACTGACCGACTGCACGCCTTTGAACCCCTGATCGTCGAAGCCGCGAGGCAGAAAGCCGATCTCGTCGTCCTGCCGGAAGTCGTCACCTGCGGCCGTGGCACGACCTATGTCGCTGTCGCCGAGTCCATTCCCGGTCCATCTACGGAATACTTCGGCGCGCTCGCAAAGCAGCATGGACTCCACATCGTTCCCGGTCTCGTCGAGCGCGACGGCCCGCTCATTTACAATGTCGCAGTGCTGATCGATCCCGACGGCAAACTCGCCGGCAAGTATCGGAAGGTCTGCCTCCCGCGCAGCGAGATCGAGGCCGGAGTCACGCCCGGGCAGGACTATCCGGTCTTCGATACGCGGTTCGGAAAGGTGGGAATGATGGTGTGCTATGATGGCTTTTTCCCAGAGGTTGCCCGCGAACTCAGCAATCGCGGCGCGGAAGTGATCGCGTGGCCCGTGATGGGTTGCAATCCCATGCTCGGCGCCGCCCGGGCGTGCGAAAATCATGTCTATATCGTCAGCAGCACGCATACAGACGCAGAGAAGAAATGGATGGTTTCCGGCGTCTTCGGCCACGACGGAAAGCTGCTCGCGCAAGCGAAAGAATGGGGCACCGTCGCAGTTGCCGAAGTCGATCTCGAAAAGCGACTGCACTGGTCCAGCCTGGGCGACTTCAAAGCGGAAATCCCCCGCCATCGTCCGGCAGACCCAGTCGCGATGCCAACGGCCCCATGAAATGAAAAACGCACGCCCCTCACGAGGCGTGCGCTTTTCGGTAACCTAACTCAGCCGCTTAGTAACGGTAGTGAGCGGGCTTGTACGGGCCTTCCACTGGCACGTCGAGATACTTGGCTTGAGCGGGAGTGAGCTTGGTAAGCTTCACGCCGATCTTTTCCAAGTGCAGCCGGGCGACTTCCTCGTCGAGCTTCTTTGGCAGGACATACACGCCGGGCTTGTAGAGATCCTTGTTCTTCCAGAGGTCGAGCTGGGCCAGCGTTTGATTGCTGAAGCTGTTACTCATCACGAAGCTCGGGTGACCGGTGGCGCAGCCAAGGTTCACGAGCCGGCCTTCCGCGAGGAGGAAGACTTCGTTTCCGTTCGGGAAGATATACTTATCCACCTGTGGCTTGATGTTCACGGTCTTGATGCCGGGATAGTTGACGAGCTTATCGACCTGAATCTCGTTGTCGAAGTGGCCGATGTTCGCGATCACGGCCTGATTCTTCATCTTCGAGATGTGTTCGATGGTTAGCACGTCCACGTTACCCGTGGTGGTGACGTAGATATCGCCGCGTCCGAGAGTGTCCTCAATCGTGGTAACTTCGTAACCTTCCATCGCCGCCTGCAATGCATTGATCGGGTCGATCTCAGTGACGATCACTCGCGCACCCTGGCCGCGGAGCGACTGCGCCGAGCCCTTGCCGACATCGCCGTAACCGCAGACCACGGCCACTTTGCCGGAGATCATCACGTCGAGCGCGCGGTTCAAGCCATCGACCAGAGAGTGGCGGCAGCCGTAGAGGTTGTCGAACTTACTCTTGGTCACGGAGTCATTCACGTTGAAGGACGGAACGAGTAGCTTGCCGAGTTCCTGAAGCTTGTAGAGGCGATGCACGCCAGTGGTCGTCTCTTCCGAGACGCCGCGCCAATCTTTCACGAGTTCGTGGAAGATGTAAGGGCTCTCCGCGTGGACTTTCTTGAGCAGGTCCTTGATCACCTTCTCCTCATGCGAGCCGGACTCGCTATCCACCCATTTATCACCTTCTTCGAGTTCGTAGCCTTTGTGGAGGAAAAGGGTTACATCGCCGCCGTCATCGACGACGAGCTGCGGGCCTTTGCCTTCGTTGTTCAGGATAGCCTTCCAGGTGCAGTCCCAATATTCCTCGAGGGTCTCACCCTTCCAGGCGAAGACGGGGACACCCGTCGCGGCGATCGCGGCGGCAGCGTGATCCTGCGTGGAGAAAATATTGCAGGAGGCCCAGCGCACGTCGGCGCCGAGTTCGACGAGGGTCTCGATCAGCACGGCCGTTTGGATGGTCATGTGCAGCGAGCCAGTGATGCGTACCCCCTGGAGGGGCTTCGCGGCAGCGTAACGTTCGCGGATGGCGATCAGGCCCGGCATTTCCTGCTCGGCGATCACGATTTCTTTGCGGCCCCAGTCGGCCAGCTTGATGTCGGCGACTTTGTAGTCGCTGTTTTTGGAGGTCAGTGTATTTGTGCTCATAATGAATTGCTTGGGTTGCGGAGAGGAAACGTCTGCGCCATTTCAACGGACGCATCGACGCATCAAGATGTGATGATGTTTAAATGAAAGTGGCGCTGCGTGGAATTGCTGAACACCCGTGAGGACTGGTGCGTTACTTCGCGAGCTTCTTGAGCGCGGCGGCCTTGTCCGTGGTCTCCCAGGTCAGGTCTTTGTCGTCCTTGCCGAAGTGGCCGTAGTTCGTGGTCTTCGAGTAGATCGGACGGAGCAGATCGAGCTGCTTCACAATGTCGGCGGGCTTGAAGCTGAAGGTCTTCAGCACCGCGGCGAGGATTGAGTCATCGGCCACAGTTCCGGTGCCGAAGGTGTCGATGTGAACGCTCACCGGCTGCGGATGCCCGATCGCATAGGCGAACTGCACTTCGCAACGCGCCGCGAGGCCGGCAGCGACGACGTTCTTCGCCACCCAGCGACCCATGTAGGCCGCGCTGCGGTCCACCTTAGAAGGATCCTTGCCGGAGAAAGCCCCGCCTCCATGACGACCCATGCCACCGTAGGTATCGACGATGATCTTCCGGCCAGTAAGTCCGGTATCACCCTGCGGCCCACCGACCACGAACTTGCCCGTCGGGTTAATCAGATACTCGGTCTCCTTGGTGAGCATGCTTTTCGGAAGCACAGCCTTGATGACCTTCTCGATACAAAACTTCTCGATCTCCGAATGCTCCGCGTCGGCCGCATGCTGGGTGGAGATAACGACGTTAGTAATCCGAGTCGGCTTGCCATCGACATACTCGACAGAGACCTGCGACTTCGCGTCAGGCCGCAGCCACTTCGCCGCTTTGCCGGCCTTGCGAATTTCGGTCAACTTGCGACCCAACCGGTGGGCAAACATGATCGGGGCTGGCATCAGTTCATCGGTTTCGTTGCTCGCGTAACCAAACATGATTCCCTGATCGCCCGCGCCCTGCTCGGCGTGTTTTTTTCCCTTGGCCTTCTTCGCGTCAACGCCTTGGGCAATGTCCGGAGACTGGGCCGTCAGGATGTTCTGAACGAAAATTTTGTCCGCGTGGAAGACATCGTCCTCGTTCACATATCCGATCTCGCGCACGGCATCGCGCGTGATCTGCACGTAATCGAGCTTTGCCTTGGTCGTGATCTCCCCGCCCACGATGGCGATGTTACTCTTCACATAAGTCTCGCAAGCCACACGGCTCGATTTGTCCTGCGCGAGG
>JANPIS010000443.1:0-5207 GCA_031425095.1 Chthoniobacteraceae bacterium | reverse complement strand
CCGGCACGGATGTCGCGAAAGGCGCCGCCGACATGCTGCTCACCGACGACAACTTCGCCAGTATCGAAGCCGCCGTGGAGGAAGGGCGCGGCGTCTTCGACAACCTCACCAAATTCATCATCTGGACCCTGCCGACCAACGTCGGCGAGGCGATGATCTTGCTCACGGCCATCTTCCTCGGCACCGCGTTGCCCGTGCTGCCCGTGCAGCTTCTGTGGATCAATATGGCCACCGCCGTCCTGCTCGGCTTGATGCTCGTCTTCGAGCCGAAGGAGCGCGACCTCATGCAGCGCCCGCCGCGCGACCCGCGTCAGCCGATCCTCACCTTTCCGCTCTTCATGCGCACCGGTCTGGTCTCCCTGCTTATGTTCGCCGGTGCATTTGGCTCCTTCCTCTGGGAGCAAGAGATCCGCGGCAAAAGCGTCATCGAAGCGCGCACCACCGTGGTCAATGTCATCGTCATGGTGGAATGCTTTTACCTCCTCAACTGCCGCTCGCTGCTGCACTCGATGTTCTTCGTGGGCCTGTGGAGCAACCTCTCGATCTTCGCCGGCATCGCCGCGATGCTTGGCGCGCAACTGCTCCTCACGCACACCGCGTTCATGAACCGCCTCTTCCACACCGCGCCACTCGATGCCGCCTCGTGGCTCTACATCACCGGCGTGGGCTTCGCCGCCTACTGCGTCGTCGAGTTTGAAAAGTGGGTGCGCCGCAGAGTCGCCCTCGTCCCTTGAATTTCCCCAACGAACTCCTCCAACTCGAGACCGGCGGATCTCGTCTCCCCTCACTCCACTATGAAATCGCATCGGAAATCCAGGCCCGACCCGATCAAGATCACTCTGCACGGCGCCGCGGGTGAAGTGACCGGGTCCGCTTATCTCGTCGAAACCGGCGGCGTGCGGGTACTCGTGGATTTCGGCCTTTTTCAAGGCAGCGCGCGCGCCGAGGCGAAGAACGTGATTCCCGCCGGGCTGGAGCCGCACCGGCTCGATGCGGTGCTCGTCACCCACGCGCACCTCGATCACACCGGGCGGCTGCCGCTGCTCATCAAGGGTGGCTACGCTGGCGCAATTTTTGCAACCGGAGCCACGCGCGAGCTGGCGGGGCTCATCCTGCGCGACTCGGCAAAGATCCAGTCCTTTGATGCCGAGCGCACGAACCGCAAACGCGCACGGGCGGGCAAGGCGCCGGTCGAACCGCTCTACGATGCGGCGCAGGTCGAGCGGACGATGGAACGCTTTCGCGCGGTGGCGTTCGACGCGCCCATCGAGGTCGCCGCCAGAGTCAGCGCGCGCTTCGTAGAGGCGGGGCACATGCTCGGCTCGGCCAGCATTGAGCTCGGCATCGAGACCGGCGGGACTCGGAAAACGATCCTCTTCTCCGGCGACCTCGGGCCGTCCGGGATGGCGCTCATCCGCGACGCGGTGCCGCTGCACCGGGCCGATCTCGTCTTTCTCGAATCCACCTACGGCGACCGCGATCATCGCACGCTTGCCGAGACGCTGGCCGAGTTCCGTTGCATCATCGAGCAGGTCGTGCGGACGAAGGCGCGCATCCTTGTGCCCGCCTTTGCAGTGGGGCGCACGCAGCAGATTCTGTTTCACCTCGACGAACTCTTCAGCGCCGGCGTGGTGAAGCCGTTCCCCGTCTATCTCGACAGCCCGATGGCCATCGAGGCGTCGCGCATTTACCGCAGCCACCCCGACCTTCTCGACGACGAAACCCGCGCCCTGGAGCGCGCCAGCGAGATCGCCCGGCACCACCACTACGTGAAGCCCACGCCGTCGCCCCAGGATTCCATGGCACTGAACGACGCGCCCGGCCCGTGCCTCATCATGGCCGGCGCGGGCATGTGTACCGGCGGGCGCATCCTGCATCACCTCAAGCACGGACTTTGGAAGCCGGAGACCGTGGTGATGATCGTCGGCTATCAGGTCGCCGGCTCGCTCGGGCGGCTGTTGGTGGACGGGGCCAAGTCCGTGCGGATTTTCGGCGAGCAGATCGCCGTGTGCGCGCAGATCAAGACGCTCAACGGCTTCAGCGCCCACGCCGGCCAGACCGAGCTAATGCAGTGGCTCGGCCATCTCACTTCCGGCGAGCTCAGGGTCGTCCTCACCCACGGTGAAGCGCGCGGTCGCGAGCCGCTGGCCGCGCTCATCCAGCGTCGCCACCGCATCAAGACCGTGCTTCCCGGGCAGGGCGACGTCCTCGAGCTTTGATGCAAACGATCCCGCACACGCCGATCCCAAGCTCATCGTGCGCGAGTAGGAAGAAGAAATCGCCGGATGCCTTTGCTCGGAGTCCATGCCTGCCGATTCGCCAACATCGATGACGGTTCGTGTTTCTCCAGCGCGCCGCCGAATGCGCCGCTGGTGGAAATCGTCGCGCCAACGGAATAGGAGTCGGCAATGGCGGAGTATCGCCGCCGCGTGAACCTCAATTTGCCGCCCGCCGCCTACTCCAGCCGCGTGCTGAAGTACTCAATCGTCTTCCGGATGCCTTCGTCGAAGTCCACCTTCGGCTCCCACCCAAGAATCTTTTTCGCCCGCGTGATGTCGGGCTGCCGCACTTTCGGATCATCGACGGGCAGCGGCTTGTATTCGATCTGCGACTTGGTGCCGGTGATGCGCTGGATCTGCTCGGCGAATTCCTTGATCGTCATCTCGCGCGGGTTGCCGATGTTCACGGGCTCGTGGAAGTCGGATTGCGAGAGCTTGTAGATGCCGTCGATGAGATCCGAACAGTAGCAGAAGGAGCGCGTCTGGGAGCCGTCGCCGAAGATCGTGAGCGGCTGATTGGTGAGCGCCTGGCCGATGAAGGCAGGCACCACGCGTCCATCCCGCAGCCGCATCCGCGGACCGTACGTATTGAAGATGCGGACGATGTGCGCGTTCACGTTGTGGAAGCGGTAATAGGCCATCGTCATGGCCTCGGCGAAACGCTTCGCCTCATCGTACACGCCGCGCGGCCCGATCGGGTTCACGTTGCCCCAGTAATCTTCCTTCTGCGGATGCACGAGCGGGTCGCCGTAGCATTCGCTGGTCGAGGCGAGCAGATAGCCGGCCTTCTTATCCTTCGCGAGACCGAGGGTATTGTGCGTGCCGAGGGCGCCGACTTTCAGCGTCGGGATCGGATGCTCGAGGTAGTCGATCGGCGAGGCCGGAGAGGCAAAGTGAAAGACGAAGTCCACATCGTCGGGCACGAAGATGAAATTCGAGACGTCGTGCTTGATGAAGCGGTAGCGCTCGTTGCCCGCGAGGTGCTCGATGTTCGCGACGTTGCCGGTGATGAAATTGTCGATCCCGATGACGCGATGCCCTTCGGCGAGGAGGCGGTCCGTGAGGTGCGAGCCGAGAAATCCGGCGCCGCCGGTGACCACGGTGATGGGCGAGGAAGACGAGCGTTTAAACATAGGCGCAGGTCTATATGCACGAGCCGTGCCGTCGCCAAGCCCACATCCGGCGGTGGCCACGCAAGCGCTTCTACCCTGCTGGCTTCAGCGGACGATTTGCCCTGGCAGCGGCGCCACAATCTCGCCCGGCAGGGGCTGGACGATGGCCCCCGGGAGCGCCCGCACCATCTGCCCCGGCAACGATCGCACGATTTCGCCCGGCAGAGGCGCTACGATCTCGCCGGTTCGCGGAGGAATGATTTCCCCCGACAAGGGCGCCACGAGCTGATTCGGCTGCGGAAGAACCGGGAGCGGGCGCAGCCGAGTGCGAATGCTTGCGGCCGCTGCTGCCGAACTGGGCTGAGGCGCATCTGCGCGGCCCACTGACAGGACGAAGGGCTCCGCCATCCCAGTGGTCACAGGTCCGAGGGCAAGCAGCGCGGAGAAAGTGAGCGGAGAGAGATTCATAATACCGGGATCCTACCTCAGCCGAAGTCCGTCCGGCAATTCCGCTCGCGTCGAGAAGCTCCGCCCCGCCGAAACTCCCCCGGCGTCTGCCCCCGCGCTTCCTTGAAGGCCGCCTGCAAGTAGTGACTGTGCGCAAACCCCGTCTGCGCCGCGATCGTCTCGATCGTCAGATCCGTCTCCCGCAGCAGCCGCTCCACCTCCCGGAACCGCACCCGCAGGATCTCCTCCTTCGGCGAACGCTGCAGGGCCGACTTCATCCGCCGATCCAGCGTGCTCCGCGACGCCTTGAGCCGCCGGCACAGCGCATCCACGTTCAGCCCGGTGCTCACCGCTTCGCGAATCAATCGCGCGGCGCGCGCCACCAGCGGATCATGGATCACATACTCATCCGACGAACTCCGCACGACGATCCCCCGCGGCGGCACCAGCACCTCCCGCGGCCGCACCCTCTTTCCTTGCATGAGCTTGTCCAGCATCCCCGCCGCCGCATAGCCCACCGCAGCCCCGTCGAAGCGCACGCTCGTCAGCGGCGGCGTCGCGAAGGAGCACAGCGTCTCCTCATTCTCCGCCCCCACCACCGCCACCTCCTCCGGCACCGCCACACCCAGGCGCCGGCACGCCTCCAGCAGCCGCACCCCCAGCTGATCATTTGCCGCAAAGATCCCGACCGGCTTCGGCAGTTCCTTCAGCCACGCCACCAGCCGCGCCTGACTTTTTTCCCAATCCGCCGCCCGATCCGACCCCGTCTCCGGCAGCCGCGCACAGCGCGCTCCGTAGCCCTCCACTGTCGTGGCGAAATTCCGCACCCGCTCCACAAAGAAATGCTCCGTGTGCAGACTGTAAGCCGCAAAATGTCGATAGCCCCGCTCCTGAAAATGCTCCGCCACCATCCGCCCGATGAACCGATTATCCATCCCTGCCGAAGGCCGGCCGCCACCAAACTTCGTCGACCGCAACTCCACCGCCGGCAGCCCCGTCGCCGCGATCAGGTCCGACATCTCCTGGGTGAAAGTGCGCGTCAAAATCCCGTCCCCATCCCACCCGCGCAGCCACTCCGGCGGCGAAGACTCCAGCGCCCGCAGCTCCAGGAAAGTGGACCATGCCCCATGTTCCGCGAGGTAGCGCCGCACCCCGCCGAGCAATTCGCGAGTATAGCTGCGCGTCGTCTCGATCAGTAGCGCCACGCGTGGGATGCGGCGTCGGGCGGGCATAAAATCAGAGACGAGAGCGCATGACAAAAAACCCGAGACGGCCCCACCGTACCCACTCAGTCCCTCGCCAGCAGAGCCAGTAGATGTCCCGCGCTACCTCTCCAAGCCGCACTCGAAGACAAACCACGCTGGCTTGA
>JANPIS010000442.1:0-16254 GCA_031425095.1 Chthoniobacteraceae bacterium | reverse complement strand
TACCGGTTCCCGCTCTTCAAAAAACTCAGCGAGGACTCTGCGTTCGACTGGACGTTCTACTGCGGCGGCGACGACATCGGCTCGGGCATTCCCTCCACCCAACTCCACGAACTAACCACCCGGCCCATCCGCATCCACAAGCTCGTAGGACCCATTGAATACCAGGCCGGCGTGCGGCTCGCGGGATTCGATGCCTTCATCCTCGACCTGGGTTGGACGTTGCTCTCCAACCCGCGCTACCTTCTCGCCGCGCGCGCCCGCGGCATCGCCACCATCGGTTGGAGCAAGGGCATCGCCCAGGATCGCGATCACGACGAGCGCCCGGCGAAGCGGCTCTATCAGAAATTCATCCTGAGTCTGTGTGATGCCGTCGTCGCTTATGGGAAAGTCTCGAAGGACTACTTCACGCGCCGCGGATTCCCCGAAGATCGCATCTTTGTCGCGCAAAACACGATCGACACCGCGCGCATCGCCCGCGAAATCCCCGCGAGTATCGCCCAGCGCGACAAGCTTTCCGCGCGTTTCGGCACTGGCGATCGATTTGTCTTCGGCTATCTCGGCAGCCTCATTCCGCGGAAGAAAGTCGAAGCCGTGATCGAGGCCTTCAATCTCGTCCGCAGCCGCGGCGAAGACGCCGTGCTCATCGTCGCCGGCGGCGGCGTGTGCGAGCCGGGCGTGCGCGCCGCCGCGGAGGCTAGCCCCTATGCCCGCGATATCCATCTCGCCGGTCGCGTGCCCGTGGGAGAGGAAGGTGGATACTTCCAGCTCTTCGACGCGTTCCTTTCCTATGCCGAGGGCGGCCTCGGCATCCTCGAAGCCATGGCCAACGCGCGCACCACGGTGAGCACGCCGGAGAAATATCCGGAAACCGAATTGCTCGCCGACGACGACACGGCGCTCCTGAGCCGCGACTTCACCGTCGAATCCTTTGCCGATCGCATGCACGCCGCCGCGCGCCGCCGCCAAGAACTTCCCGCGATCGGCCACCGCGCCCAGCAGCGCGTGCTCGCCGAGGCCACGCTCGAAAATATGGTCGGCGCCATCGATCGCGCCGTGCAATCTGCGCGTCTCCGGCGCTCCCGCCGCACCGCATCCACCCCATGCCTCTAACCATCAGCATCTTCGGCCTCGGCTACGTCGGCGTCGTCACCGCGGCCTGCCTCGCCAAGGATGGCCACCGCATCATCGGCGTGGATGTCTCGACGCACAAAGTCGAGCTGCTCAACGCCGGCCAGAGTCCGATCATCGAGGAGCACATCGAGGATTTGATCCGTGCGGGCCGGAAGTCCGGTCGCCTCACCGCCACCACCGATGCGGCGAAAGCAATCGCGGAATCTGACCTCGTCATCATCTGCGTCGGCACGCCCTCGGCGAGCAATGGCTCCCTCTCCACGAAGTACCTCGAGTCCGTTCTCGATCAGATCGGTCCGTTGCTCGCCGGGCGCGAGCGACCGCTGCCCATCGTCCTCCGTAGCACCATGCTTCCCGGCACCATGCGCTCCCTCGCGGTCCCGCGCCTGGAAGCTGCGACCGGTGCTCCGGCGGGCAGGTATTTCGAGGCCATCTTTCATCCGGAGTTTCTCCGCGAAGGCTCCTCCGTCGCCGACTTCTACGATCCACCGAAGATCGTCGTCGGCGAGCGCGCCGCCGGCACTGCGGATCTCCTGCTGGAACTCTACCGCGGCTTCACCGCGCCCGTCTTCCGCATTGGCTACGAAGCCGCCGAGATGGTGAAGTACTGCGACAACATCTTCCACGCGCTGAAGATCACCTTCGCCAATGAGATCGGTCAGTTCTGCCAGACCCTCGACATCGACAGCCGCGAAGTCATGGAAGTCTTCTGCGCCGACACCAAGCTGAACCTCTCTCCGAAGTACCTCCGACCCGGATTCGCCTTCGGCGGCTCCTGCCTGCCGAAGGATCTGCGTGCCTTTCTCCACGCCGCTCGCCAGCGGGATGTCGCCACACCCATGCTCGCCGGCATTCTCCCGAGTAACAAAGGCCAGATCGAGCGCGCTGCGGAGCAAATCCTCGCCACTGGCGCCCGCAAAGTCGGGATATGGGGACTCGCCTTCAAACCCGGCACCGACGACCTCCGCGAAAGCCCGCTTGTTACCCTGGCGGAATTGCTGAGCGGCAAGGGCGTCGAATTGAAGATCCACGATGAGTTCGTGCAGGTGACGCGGCTCGTGGGTGGCAACAAGGCCTTCATCGAGCAGACCCTGCCGCACCTCGCGCGACTGCTGATAAGTGCGCCGGCAGATCTTGAAGACTGCCGGCTGATCGTACTCGGCCACGCGGTCGATGCCCAATTGCTCAGTGGCTGGTTGGCGCGTGGAAAAATGGTCTACGACCTGACAGGGATGAAGAATCCGCCCAGGCACGCGAGCTTCCAGTCGGTAAATTGACGCAAATCGCGAAATTCGCTTTCGCAGTGCAGGTGAACGTTCACCCCATGCCGCGCCACACTCAGCCCCCAGAATGGTCTTCCTGCTGGAATTTCCAGTAGTCCGTCAGAGACTGCTGCCTTGACGTGGGCGGTTTATTTTCTGGGGCTTGCCCCCGTTGCCCGTGCCCCACCTTCCAAGTAAACGCGCGTTTCTCGCGACCTTCGCCACTGGTATCTGGACGCAGGCGTTGACCATCGTTACCGGAGCGCTGACAGCACGGTTATTAGGCCCGGAGGGTCGAGGTCAACTGGCGGGAGCGCACGTCTGGCCGGGAATCATCGCGATGGTGTCGATGCTCGGAATCAACAACGCGCTCTCGATTCGTTCCGCAAGCCAGCGCGAACTCAAGGGAAGATTCGAGCGAAAGGCGCTATTTTTTGGGGTGTTGTTGAGTGTCGTCGGCACGGTGGCCGGCTGGTTCGCGATGCCGTTGCTCGTGCCGGCCACCAACCCGGAGCTCCTTTGGTTGAGCAGGGTAGGCCTTGTGCATGTACCGCTCTTCGTTCTGACATCGAACTTAATGGCCATCGATCAGGGATGCGGAGATTTCGGGATCTTCAACCTGGCCCGCAACGTCCTCACCCCCGTCTATCTGCTGCTGCTGCTTGCCTTGTGGTGGGCAGGGGTTCGTGACGTCGTCTGGTTCTTGGGTGCGTTGCTCGCCGCAAACCTCGCTGTCCTCGCCTACCGTCTTTCGGTCGTCCGATGGCACCAATCCGGAAACGATGAGGAGGCGGCGGATGATCGAGGGCTGTTCCGCACTGGGCTTCCTTTCTGGATCACGGGCATTGTCGCCGTGCTTCGCGATAACGCTGAGCGTCTGTTGTTGATGTTTCTTCTAGGTCCAGCGGCGCTCGGTCTGTATGTCGCCGCATCGACTGCATCTGCCGCGCACTTAAACGTCAGTCGTTCCTTGAATCTGATCGTGTTCTCCCGAGCGGCATCGTTGAAGGGGCAGCACGCCTTCAGTGACGCAGCTCGATTCTTCCGTTTGATGGGTTTGATGAACTTCATCCTTGGATTGGGAATGGTGGCCGGAATGCCTTTGCTCATTCGGGTGATCTATGGACCGGAGTTCACCAATGCGCTCCTCCCTGCGATGATGCTGGTTGCCGCGCAGTACTTTGTTTCCCAAGGTGCGATCCTCGACGAGGCTCTGCGGGCGCGGGCAAATCCCCTCATCGGTTTGGGTGGCATGCTGGTGGGTTCGGCGGTGTTTGCTGCGGTGGGTTACGCGCTCACCGGTCCGTTTGGCTTGCTCGGCGTCGCAGGTGCATCGATTGCCGGGCAGCTCGCTTACTCAATCTGGATGATTACTGCGTTCCGGAAGGCAAGCGGGGGCTTGCGACTCGTTCCAGGGCGTGCGGATTTCGCGGAACTCGGGCTACGGTTTCGGGAGACAAAGCAATTTCTGGTCAGGCGTTTCGCGGCGCGCGCTGCGGCATGAAGCTCGTCGTTCTGGATGCCAACGCTTTCTGGACCGAACAGCTCTTCCGGCAATGCGCCCGCTTCGCCGACGTGCTGCTGCTCAAGCCGCGTGATTTCCGAGCGCACCGCACTCTATCCGGCACCCTTCGTAGTGATCGCAGCCCGCGCTCGATTGCGGATCGCGTTTCGGAACAGCGCGTCTCGCTGCCCCCGGGCTGGATGGTCGGGCTCTGGCCATGGACGCAACGCCGCCTTGCCGGGGTCATTCGAGCGTTTGCAGGACGCGATCCGCTTACCCTCGTCATCACCTATCCGCAATACCGCGGCCTGATCTCCGCACTGCGACCGGACTTGAGCATCTACTACAACCTCGACGACTACCGTGACAATTGGCCCCGCCATGCCCGTCATGTCCCGGAATGGGAGGCAAAAACGGTGGCCGCCTCCGACGTCACCATCTGCATCGCCGATTACCGTGCGAAATTACTGCGCCTCGAGCATCCCGAAAAATCCGATCGCATCCATCACCTGCCTCTCGGTGTCACTCCCGAGTTCATGTCCGGACGTCGAGCAGAACTTCATCGTTCATCCCTCACTCCAAAACCGGCGCGGATCGCGGGCTACATCGGCGCGCTCAACTATCGTTTCGATTTTGCGTTTCTGGCCGACGTCGCGACACGAATGCCTGAGGTGACATTCTTGCTCGGGGGCCGGGTGCAAGAGGACGGAGACGCCGCGTGGCGCACAGGCCTGGCCCGGGCACAAGCGACGGCAAACATCGAATTTCTTGGCTGGGTCGATCACGCGCAACTCGGCATGAAGCTCGCCGACTTCGACGTGCTGCTGATGCCCTACGCGCATTGCAATTTTAACACCAATGCCTGTCCGGCAAAGCTGTGGGACTACCTCGGCACGGGCAAGCCGATCGTCGCGAACGAAGCCAATCCAGAGACGCTTCTATGGAGGGAAGTCGTTCGTGTGGGTGGCACCCCTGAGGCGTTCGTCGCACAGATTCGAGACGCCTTGGGAGAACAGGGATCCGATCTGCGCGAACGCAGGCTTGCCGTCGCGCGCGAGCACACATGGGAGAAACTGAGCGAGCGGTTGGAGCAGATTCTGACCTTGGCCAAGTGAATCGGAAGCCGCGCTAACGTCTATGCCTACCCTGATGTTCAAGACCAAAGTGTTCCTACGCTCGATCTTGGGCGAAGGCGTGTGGACAATGGTGCAGCGGTACTCGACGGCACCCCGGCATCGGCTGATCCAGCTCTGCCAGCGCGAAACGGCGCAGGTCGTTCGCGTAGGCCCGTTCGCCGGGATGAACTATATCCACGACACCATGTCCGGCGGGTACGTGCCGAAGGTCTTGGGCATCTACGAACGGGAGTTGCACCCGGTCATCGCTCGGTTGTCGGAGTTGGGTGTAAAACAAGTCCTGAATATCGGCGCCGCCGACGGTTACTACGCAGTGGGCCTGTGTCGGATGTTTCCCACGCTGCGCGTGAAGGCGTATGAGACCGAGCCGCGCGGCCGCGAGTACGTCCGTGCGATGGCTGAGCGGAATGGGGTCCTGTCGCGGGTGGAGATCCTCGGCACGTGCGATTTGCCAGGATTGCAGGCTGCCCTCGACGAACCGCGCACATCACTGGTGCTTTGCGATGTCGAAGGTTATGAGGATGTATTGATGGATCCGGGTAACGTGCCGGCGCTTCGAGAAGCGTGGGTGTTGGTGGAAATTCACGACAACAAGAACCCTGGGGTGTCTGACCGCATCCGGTCCCGCTTTGAGAAGACGCACACGATCGAGACCATCTGGCAGACCAAACGTACGGCTGCGGATTTCCCCTTCACGACGCCCTATACGCAAAGCCTCGCACCGGAGCACCTCGCCGCTGCCGTGGATGAAGGCCGCCCGGTGCGCGATGGCTCCACGCCGATGAGCTGGTTCTGGATGACCCCGAAAGCGGTGTCGCCATGACCGCCACTTCCATCGCGGCTCGCGCATGAATCGCCACCCGGCTCCAGCCTTCCCAAAGCACCTCTATTCGCTGGATGTTGTGCGCGGTCTCGCTGCGCTTTCCATCGTCATTTTCCATTGGGGACATTTCTTCTACCGCGGCTCCCATCCAGCTCCGGACTTCGATGCTGCCAGCTTGCCATTCCATTCCTTCCTCTTCCTCTTTTACGAAGGTGGCGAGATGGTCGTGGATCTCTTCTTCGTTCTTTCCGGCTTCGTCTTTTACTGGCTCTACTCTGAGAAAATTGCCGATCGCTCCATCGGGGCGTGGAACTTTCTCGTCTTACGCTTCTCCCGCCTTTACCCACTGCACTTCGCTACCCTGTTGCTCGTGCTGCTGCTGCAGTCGCTCTACCGGGAGCAAACCGGAACCGCGTTTGTCTATCCGCACAACGACCTCTATCACTTCGGACTTCAGCTCGCCTTCGTTTCCGAGTGGGGCTTCCAATCCGGGCACTCTTTCAATGGTCCGATCTGGTCCGTCTCGATTGAAATTCTCCTCTACGCCATCTTCTTCCTCGCCTGCGCATTCCGCTGCTACCGCGCCACGCACGCTGTAGCGCTTTGCCTGCTCGGTCTGGCGATTCACGCCGTCAATGGCCAGATCGGC
Organism: Chthoniobacteraceae bacterium; assembly: GCA_031425095.1. Lineage (GTDB taxonomy): Bacteria > Verrucomicrobiota > Verrucomicrobiia > Chthoniobacterales > Chthoniobacteraceae > JANNXQ01. The sequence continues at coordinate 9,749 of JANPIS010000442.1, read as the reverse complement.
AGGGGTGTTTTCGCCTTCTTTGCTGGCGGCGTCGCTTTCTTCCTCGCTCGAGGTCTCCTCGGCCTGGGGATCGGCAGGGTCGGATTGCGGGTCGTCCTCAGTCTTTGCGTCCTCGCCTGGGTCGCGACGGTCATCAGCGTCAAGTTCTCCCTAGCCGACCAATTCACGGCCTGGCTGCAAGCCATGGATCTCCGCGGTCTTTCCGATCGGACCATCGCGGCCATCTGCTCCCATGCTGGCAAGAAAACCATCGTAGGTGGGCTCTTTCCGCTGACCATCCTTTCCGCCGTCCTCCTTGAAGCCCGCTTCGGATCGTTTGGCCGACGCTTCGCCATCTTCGGCGACGTGAGTTACTCCTCTTACCTCCTGCACTTTCCGCTTCAGCTTTTCTTCGCCACGCTCTTTGCATGGCTGCATTGGAGCACTGATATTTTCCGCCAAGGTTGGACGCTCGTCGCCTTCTATCTCATACTCATTCCCCTTTCTGTTTTGGTCTTCCGCCTCTACGAACGCCCGGCGCAGGCTGCACTCCGCAAACTGCTGATCCGCGAACGACCTGAACAGACGCCCGCTGCCATCGCTCCAACTCGAACAGTGCGTGGCGAACTCTGAGTTACAATTCTTGGCTCGCGAGCAGAGTCCATCGTTCAGGAAGCCGCTTATTGTCATGCATTGCATACGTTTTGGAAACCGCGGACGCGTCGCAGATTAACTCGCATTTCGTGCCGCATCTTTTGAAGTCATCCCGATATCTGCCGTCAGGTGCGTGATGATGTCTGGCGACAGGCCCCGATGAATCAGCATTCTTTAGCAACGGTGAGCGCATCACCCTCCGTGTTCAGTAGCCCGGAACTCCGCGTTCTCACGTCCGGGCCGAGCCACTTTGTTGGTTTCCATGACCTGACTCCCTGGAATGCACACACCGATGAACTAGTATGCCTCCGCACCCAGACGCCCGAGGACCGCGTGCCGATCCATGACGACGAAGCCGAGGTGGTCGTCGTCGATGAGACGGATGGGCGCGAAGTTGTCGTGGGCCGGACGAGGGCTTGGAACTGGCAGAAGGGCGCTCGCCAGCGCTGGCTGCCCGCTCTTGGACGGCGGGTCATCGCCTACAACGCGGCCCATTCAACCGGCTTTGAGTGCCGCATCGTGGATCTCGATGCCGGAACAGAGCGTACCTTGCCGATGGCGCTGTACGATATCTGCGACCACGCGGGCTTCGGCCTCACGCTCAACTTTCACCGCCTGGTCCACTGTCAACCCGGCTACGGCTACGATCACCCCAGTCTCAACACTCAACTCTCAACACTCAACTATTCCACGGACGGCATCTTTCGCGTGGAATTGGCCACAGGGGAATCGCGGCTCATCCTCAGCCTCGCGGATTTCCTCCATGCACAGGGACTCGATCCGGCCTTGGGTGAGCATTACTTCACCCACTTGCAGATTTCCCCCGATGGCCGGCGCTGCGTCTTCATGCATCGCTGCTTTCTCCCGAGCGGAGGGTTGGTGAACCAATTCGTCGTCGCGCAGACCGATGGCTCTGGTTTCCGCGTCTTGCTCGACGATAAGATGAGCCACTTCGACTGGGCCGACAATGAACACGTCTTCGTCTGGTGCCGAAAGAACAGCGCCATTAAGAAACTCAAGGAATCAAAGCTGCTCGCCGTGGCAAAGACGCTTTATCGGCTCTCGCGGAAGATCCGGATGAACGCCGTGCGGCAGGGTCTGTACAATGAGTCCTTCCGCCAGATCGACGTGAACACGGGTGAAAGTGTGGCCGTAGGTAAAGGGGTCCTGTCCGAAGATGGACATCCGCAAGTGAATCCCCGCCATCCCGGCCTCTGGATCAACGACACCTACCCTAATCCGGAGCATGTGCAGACGCTGATGCTCTATCACCAGCCAACAAATCGCAGGCTCGACCTGCTACGTCTTCCGACCCAGCCAGCCATCCAGGAAACGTGCTGGCGTTGCGACTTCCATCCGCGCTGGCATCCCGCTGGGGAACGCGTCTGCGTGGATTCCGCGCATCTTGGCAGAAGGCAACTCTGCGTGATCGATGTGAAGGAGCAGACTCGCTTGCTCTTGCAGCAGGCTTGAAGTGTGGCTCGGCGATACTCCGGCGTCAGGAACGGCGCGTCTCTTTAAAAACCGCTCTTGCTTGCACGTCTGCGTCTATACACCACTGAACCGACTGGCGATTCCGAGCGGAGCGCCTAGACACATCATCGAAGTCGTGGGTGGCTTGCTGCGTGATCCGACCGTGAAGGTATCGTTTTTCGCGAACGCCGCTGAAGCGGAGAGGTATTTGCCTTTGCAGGGGCCGCGTTGGACCAATGCTCCACGCGTCACCTTCCCCTCATCAGTGGCGGAGATGTCCCGTCGCTGGGGATTGCTCAACCGACCCAGCTTCGACTCGATGGGTGGCGAAGCCGACTGGCTCTATCTTCCTGCGGACGCTTACTTGCCAGCTGAACGACCGAAGATGGCCATCACCATCCACGACGTCTATAAGCTCGAACCGCCTGCGCCAGGCGAGAGTCGATGGTCGCATTACCACGCCAGGCTCCGGCATTGGGTCATTTATCGGCGCGTCGCTGCGCGCGCGGATCGAGTGCTGACGGTCTCCCAGTATTCTGCCGACCGGATCATGCATCACCTCGGCCTCCCGGCCTCCCGCATTGAGATCGTTCGCAATGGTGTGAGCAGCGCCTTTTTTCAACCGGATGCCAGCCTTTGGCCGGGGCTGCGGAAGACCCTCGGCCTGGAAGACGGGGAGCCGTTCTTTGTGTATTCCGGCGGACTGAAGCCAAAGAAGAATGGACCGGGCATCGTCGCCGCATGGCGAATCTTCGAAGCGCGCCGCCGTGATGCACGATTGGTCATTCTCGGGCATCACGATGCCGCGACCCTCGCCTTGGCGAAACGGGATTTGCATAGAGCCATCCTGCCCGGACGACTTGAGGATCATGAGATGGCGACCTTGCTGGCGCACAGCACGGCGCTATTTTTCCCATCCTTTTATGAAGGTTTCGGCATCCCGGTGGTCGAGGCCATGGCTGCGGGCACTCTTGCCGTGCTGTCTGATATCCCTGCACTCCGTGAATTGGCCGGTGACCTCGCATACTACGTGAATCCACACGATCCGGAAGATATGGCGATGGGACTCGAGCGGTGCTTGATGGCCGCAAGTGAACGCACGGACCGGATTGCGGAAGGCCGAAAGCTGGCGGCAAATTACACTTGGGACGAGGTCGTGCGAAGGGTTCGGGCCTGCTTCTCGTAAGACTATGCGACTCACTTTCCAAATGGTATGTCACTGTTGACTTCTTGGGCACGCCTCGCCTCGCGAGCATGGAAGGTCGCGAACGATCGGTGGCTAGGAATCGAAACGATCGCCCCACCCACGCGACCAGCGCCCTCGGCAGGCTCTCCTGTCACCAAACATCAGGACAACTTCGCGTTGGCCAGTGTAGACTATTGGGACCTCCGGAGAATCCTGAAGCGTGTCGCGCCTGGCCCGATGGATGTTGTTTTCGAGATCGGCGCAGGGCTCGGACGGGTTGCCTGCATGTTCGCGCAGTATCCAGTCCGGAAAGTGGTCGCCATTGAATTAAACCCCACCAACTGTGAGCGCCTGACTCGGAATGCACAAACCCTGCGCGGTCGTCGCTGCCCGATCGAAATTCGCAGCGAGGATGCCGCCCAGACGTGCTATGACGGTGGCACGGTCTTCTTTCTCTACAATCCATTCGGACCGGACACCCTGTCGGAAGTCCTCGCTAAAGTGAGGACTTCGTCTCTCTCCGAGCCGCGCTCCATGCGACTCATCTATGTCAATCCAGAGGCTGGTCATCGCCAAGTCTTCGCGCAGCAATCCTGGCTGGCCGACGACGGTCGGATGAGGACGCTGCACGGACTCGACGTTTTCTTTTTCCGGAATGCAGTCCAGGAAAGCGGAACCGGAAGTTCTGCCATTCCGACAACTTCGAACTGATGGACCTCCGTTTTGCCGTCATCCATCTGGGCGCCCGGCTGCACTATGCCGTCCCTGCGGTACTCGAACAGGCTGGGGTTTTGCAGATGCTATACACCGATGCGCATGCCAGGAGCAGGGGATCGGCTTGGCTGCGTCCTTTGGGCGATCTGCCTGGCGGGCGGGGCATTCGTCGATGGCTCGCCAGGCAGATCCCCGCCTCGATCCCGCAGAGCAAGGTGCGTTCGTGGGTTTCTCCGAGTTTTCAACAGGAATGGTTCAATCGTGCCTACCCGTCGCGCCGGAAGCAGGCTCAGTTCTGTTTCGAGAAAAACGTCGGCGGGCACTGGCTCGGTGAACGCGCCATCCGTGAGAATTTCGGAGGAGCCAACGCGCTCTATGTCCACCCTTGCTCCTCCACGGAAGCGGTGCGGGAAGCCAGACGGCGTGGGATGTTCGTGGTTTTGGAGGCGATCTCACATCCCTTCAATATGCGCGTGCAGAAGGAAGAGTATGACCGATTGGGATTGGAGCCCACGGAAGGTATGGACTGCATCGAAGAGAACATCCGCTTCTTTGCCGAGGAGGCGAAATTGGCCGATCTGGTCCTGGCTGCGTCGGAGTATGTGAAGACCGGACTTGTGGAGCTGGGAATTGCGCCGGAGAGAATCGCTGTGGTGCCTTACGGGTTGGACGCTGGATTTATCGCGGAAACTCCGAAGCCGGTGCCAGGCCGAGTGTTGTTCGTCGGAACTATCGATGCACACAAGGGCATAGCCTATTGTGCCGAGGCAGCGCGCAAATTGCGGGCTGAGGGGTTCACCGGAGAATTCCGAACCATAGGTCCGCTCAGCGCGCCGGATGTGCCGAGTGATCCTGCGTTTCATGGGTTGAACTATGTCGGACAGGTCCCGCGCTCCGAAGTGAAACGGGAATTTTCGAACGCGGACATCTTTGTCTTTCCAACACTCACGGATGGCTTCGGCATGGTCCTCCTTGAAGCCCTCTTTGCCGGCCTCCCCATCGTCTGCACGCCAAACTGCGGCGACGTGGTGCGGGATGGATTCAACGGTCGGGTGGTGCCGTCGCACAACGCGGAAGCGCTGGCGGGCGCAATCCGGGAAATCGTATCCAACCGGACATTGCGGGACGAAATGAGCCGGAACGCGATCGCCCGCAAACCGGAGTTTACCCTGGAGGCGTACGAAGAACGGTTGATCGCTGCGGTGAAAGAACACGCGGCGAGGCGACGGAGCTGAGACCCTTATGGGAGTCACCTGCAGCATTCATCAACCGTCCGTGTGGCCGTATCTGGGGCTCTTTGACAAGATCGCCCGGAGCGATGTTTTCGTGTTTCTCGACGACGTGCAGTTCGTGAAGAACGAGTTCAAAAACCGGAACCGGCTCTTTGTGCACTCGGTAAAGTCCCCGACCCGGAATGAGGTCGGGTGGTTGACGTTACCAGTGCGACAGGAGGCGATGCTCCAGACCATCCGTGACACCCGGGTGACGCAGGTGACGCAGACTATTCGCAAGCAACTGGCCTTGCTCAGCCAAGCGTACTCCCGAACCCCATGCTTCGCTGACGTTTGGCCGATCGTCGAGCAGCTCTATCGGCGCTACGACCGGGAAGACTTGAGCCTGGCAGACATCAATGAAGGAATGACCCGGCTCGCCATCGATCAATTGGGCATTGCGACGAGAATTTTCGGGGCTTCTTCGCTCATCACCGAAAAGTCGAGCGATCCCACCCAGCGTTTGATCGACATCTGCAAGCATGTCGGGGCCGACACGTATCTGGCGGGAGCTGGCGGACGAAGCTACATGCAGGTCGATGCATTCGAGAAGGCGGGCATCCAATTGATCTGGCAGGAATGGCACGTAACACCCTACACGCAGGCCCACTCACCTGAACAATTCGTCCCATACTTGTCGTGCCTTGATTTGATGTTTAATCATGGTTCCGAATCCCAGAAATACTTCAAATCCCTCTGAGTATGTTCACTCACTCCAAGATCAGCGTCATCTCTGCCCATCCCGACGATTGGGAGATTGGCATGGGCCAGTTTGTACTCGAGCTCTTGAATCCCGCGCGGCACAACCGATTGGAAATCTGTGTGGTCACGGAGGGAGGAGCCGGCGGCTTTGCCGATGCCCGGAAGGAGGAGCAGGCAGCCGTGACGCGCTCCTTGAAAAGGCGTTTTCCGAAGACCTTTGTCGGTCTGCACAAGGATAGCTACGCATTTCCGGATACGGAGTTGACCGCCTCCAAGTGGCTGATCACGTATTTGGAGCGCGTCTGTAACGGAAGCGACCTGGTGTTCACGCATTTTCCGGACGATTCGCATCAGGATCATCGCGCGCTGGGTTCCTGTGTCCGTCCGGCGTGTCGGGCGATATCCAATGTGGTCTTCTATCAGAGCTACAGTGCGCTCAACTTCCAACCCTCGCTCTTTTTCGACTTTACCCGGAAAGAGATGGAGTCCCGGAAAGGAAAACTTCACTTGATCATGCAGCATCGATCTCAGGTCGAGCGGTACAAAGGTTCGAATCAGGATCTACTGGAGGACATGTACGCGCTCGGTTCCTACAATGGGTTCCTGTGCAAGACCCCAAAGAGGTATGCCGAGGGATTTGTTCCGTGGAAACTGGCGCTCAATATCCACCCGCGGCGGCTGGTTGCGCCCTGATTGGTTTGCTTCTGGAGTAGTTTAATAAACAGCGCGGTCACTAATTCATGCTGTCTCTCATCACAATCCTGATCGCCGCGTTTGCCATCGGCTGCGTGCTCTGGGCGGTGTTCGTCATTCGGGATGTCTTCCATCCGGTCGCCATCCTCATGCCGATGGTGCTGTATCTATACGTTTTCCTTCCTTACGAATTGGTTTCCGAGGGCTTGATGAAGCTGGTGTATTTCACGCCGGAACAGCTGGCCCGCGCCCAAGGGATCAATTTCCTTTGCATCGTCGCTCTGGGTGGTGGATGCATCTGGGCGAGCGGCGGGAGGCGGACCCGGGTGGAGCGAGCCAAGCGGGCCGGCCTAGGGCTAAGTCCAGAAAATGCCGGTACTCCGCAGAGCCTCAGCGCGCTCATCGCTAAACTCCAGGCGCGGCTGAACGTCCAGCGCCTTTATTGGCTCGCCATCATCCTGGGTGGGGTTAGTGTGGGCGCTTTTGTTCTCAACGTGAATAACGTTGGGGGGTTGTTCGAAGCTTATTCTGTGGAGAAGGGTGGCGGCGCGGCCGAGTCCGGTTACCAACGTGACGTGGTGTTCTGGGCGGTCCCAGCCATCGCTTTGCTGGCCTACTGCGCTGCCAATGACAGCGTGCGCCGGAAGTATCTGGTGCCGGCCATCATTTTTGCCGCGCCCCTCTTGATTCACGGTTTGCTGGGCGGGAGACGCGGTCCCACGTTCATGATCCTGGTGACCGTCACGACGTCGTGGTTTCTCGCGAAGCATCGACGCCCGAGCTTGCCCATTTTTCTAGGGGGCGGACTTGCCCTGGGGGTGCTCCTCCTTGCGATCGTGACGTTCCGCAGCCAGTTTCACATCGGCTCCGAGTTGATGACGGCTACGGGTGAGACGGTCGATGCCATGCTTGAGCAGTATGATGAGGTTCGCGCCGGCAGCCTCGAGCGCACGCTGGGTGGTAGTGAATGGGTGTATGGTGTAAACGTGATGCTGACCTTTGAAGAGAGAAGCGATTTTTTCTGGGGTAGTCGGCTCCTCACGATCCTGTTTATTCGCCCCATCCCGCGGCAACTTTGGGAGACGAAATATGAAGATGTGGGTATGGAACGCTATTTGGTCAACGTGGGCCTTGGGAGTGCCGATGATAATCTCATGTGGACGTCGTTTGGCGCCGCGCCCGGATTTGTGGGTGATCTCTTTGCGGAGTTTTCCTGGGGCGCCATCCTGGCGGCGTGGGTCGTAGGCGTTGCGTACGGGCGGGCGTGGCGGGCGGCAATCGAAGGGACCGGCATCGGGCTTGTGCTCTATATCCTGCTCGTCGCGGTTTCGCTCTTCTTTGTCATGCAGACGCTGGAGGCGTTTCTTTACCGACTGCTCTTTACCTCCGTGCCAGTGCTGATCGGGTGGAAATGCCTGACCTCTCGCGCGTCCCCCCTGCCTGCGCAGTTTGCGAAGAGCGGCCTCGTGGCACGCCCGCGGGTTGCATGAGGATCGCCGTCCTCACGCCGTGCATTTCCCGATTGGCCGGAGGCATCTTTGAAATAGAGCGGCGATTGGCGCAATCGCTCGCGGCCCTGCCTGATGCTTCGGTGGAAGTGTTTGGAGTGGCGGATGAGTTCAGCCAGGCCGACGACTCCCTTTGGGCGCCACTGAAGCCCGAATCGTTTTCCTATATTGGCCCGGCTTTCTTCCGGTATTCGGCCGGCCTCGCGTCGGGCTTTGCGGATTGCTCAGCCGATGTCGCCCATCTCCATGCGCTGTGGATGCATACGTCGCTCGTGATCCGGAGTTGGTCACGCCTGCGGCGACGTCCCTACGTGACCACGCTGCACGGGATGCTCGATCCGTGGGCGGTGAAAAATGCGCGCTGGAAGAAGCGGCTTAGTGCTTTGCTCTACGAGCGTGACTGCCTGAGCAGCGCGGCTTGTCTTCAGGCCAATAGCGAAGCGGAACTGGTTTCCGCCCGCGCCTTTGGCCTGAAGAACCCGATCTGCATCATCCCGAATGGCATCGACCTTCCCAGTGGGATCCCTGCCGCTCCGCCATGGAAAGGCACCGTGGAAGCAGGTCGAAAGGTTTTGCTGTATCTTGGACGATTGCACCCGAAGAAAGGGCTCCCTGTGCTGCTCAAGGCGTGGGCCGCGATCCCTCGGGAGGATTGGGTGCTCGCGGTAGCCGGGTGGGATCAGCACGGCCATGAAGCTGAACTGATGGAGCAGTGCGACCAACTCGGACTGTCTTGGGCTGCGCTTCGTGCCGCCCGCCCTCCGACGAGGGACTCCCTGCCGGCAGTGATCTTTCTAGGGCCGCAGCATGGTGGCGCGAAGGACGCATGTTACGCGGCGTGCGATGGCTTTGTCCTGCCTTCCTTGAGTGAGGGGTTGCCGATGGCGGTGCTCGATGCTTGGGCGAATGGAAAACCGGTGCTAATGACTCCCGAATGCAATTTGCCCGAGGGCTTTGCTGCGGAGGCAGCGCTCCGGGCACAACCGGAAGAGCAAAGCCTCGCCGCCGGACTTCGCGAGTTACTCCAGGCTACCGATTGCGAACGCCAGACGATGGGTGCCCGCGGGCTCGCACTGGTCCGCGAACGGTTCACGTGGCAGTGCGTCGCAGAACAAATGCTCGCGGTCTATCGCTGGGTGATCGGTGGGGGAGAGCCCCCGGCCTGCGTCTCCCGCGATTCATCGCAACGGTGCTTTGCGAAAACCGGCAATCTCAACTAACCAAAATTTCAATATGTCCGTAATCCTAGGTATCAATGCATTCCACGCCGATTCGGCTGCCTGTGTCGTCGTCGATGGCGAACTCAAGGCCGCCGTTGCCGAGGAGCGTCTCGGTGAACGTCGCAAACATTGTCCGGACTTCCCGGCCAACGCGATCCGCACCGTATTGCGCATGGCCGGTGTGCAACTCAAGGACGTGACGCATGTAGCCATCGCGCGGGACACCAAGGCGAATCTCGGGTCGAAGGCGGCGTATGTGCTTTCGCGGCCGGTCAAATCGATGGCGGCCGTGTGGGAGCATTTCAGCCGGAGCAAACGCACCGGCGATATGTTCACGCAATTCGCCGAA
>JANPIS010000441.1:0-1600 GCA_031425095.1 Chthoniobacteraceae bacterium | reverse complement strand
GAAGGAGGTCGCCGACGGACCGCACCCGGCGCGTGTGCGGCTGCTCACGCGCGGGCCGGCCGTCGTGATTGCGCCGTTCAACTTTCCGCTGCATCTCGGCAATGGGGCGCTGCTTGCCCATCTCCTTGCTGGCAATCCGGTAATCTTCAAGCCGTCGCCGCTCGCGGCGAATGTCGCGGGGCGTTATGCGGAAGTCTTGCGCGCGGGCTTGCCCGAGGGCGTCTTCCAACTCGTGCAGGGTGGGGGAGAAGAAGGTCAGGCGCTCTGTCTCGATCCGCGGGTGCGGGCGATTTGTTTTACGGGCTCTGTGCCGGTCGGTCGGGCGCTCGCGCAGGCGCTCGCGGCGGACTTTTCCAAGGAACTCGCGCTCGAACTTGGCGGACGCAACGCGGTGATCGTCTGTGCCGACGCCGATCTCACACTCGCCGCGGACGCGGTCGCCGATGGCATGTGTCTGACGTGCGGGCAGCGCTGCAACGCCACGTCGCGCATCTTCGTCGATGCCAGCGTGGCGGATGAGTTCGCGACCTTGCTCGCGGCGGCACTCGCAAAATATCAGCCCGGCAATCCGCTCCTTCCCGAGACCAAACTCGGCCCGCTGATCAGCGCTGCCGCCGTCGAGCGCTACCAGCGGCTGATCGACGCGTGGCCGGATTGGCTCGTGCCCGGAGGCGTGTGTGGCGAGGTGGTGGGTGCGCGGGGCCATTACGTGCGACCGGCGGTGCGGCGCGGCGCGGCGGACATCGCCGAGGAGTGCTTCGTGCCGATCGCGGACTTCGCGACCTTCACCGATCTCGACGACGCAGTGGCGCAGCACAACGCCACGCCCTTCGGCCTCACCGCCTCCATCTTCACGCGCTCCGAGGCGACCTTCCACCAACTCGGCGACCTGCTCCCCGTCGGCAATCTCTACGCGAATCTACCGACGACCTTCTCCCCATCGACATTGCCTTTCGGTGGACTCGGCCAAAGCGGCAATGGACGCCCCGGGGGCCGCGGATTCATCCGCTTCACCACCGTTGAGCAGGCCGTGCAATGGCGGGCCTTTGCGGATGGTGGTTGAACCGCAACGCCTTCTCCGCTCTTAATCCGATCCCAACATGACTCGCGCGCTCCGACTCCCTTCCGGTATGCGCCTCGTGAATCTCCTCTGCGGTGGCTGGACGGCGCTGGTTTTCGTTTTCCTCTACCTGCCGATCGGCCTGCTGATCGTCTATTCGTTCAACAAGTCGCGGCTGCTCACGCAGTGGACCGGCTTCACCTTCGACTGGTATCGCAAGCTTGCGGAAAGCGACTCGCTGATCGAGGCGATGAAGAACAGCCTCGTGATCGCCGCCGTGGTCACGATCCTTTCCGTAGTGCTGGGCACGGCCGGCGCTTGGCTGCTCTACCGCTATCGCTATCCAGCCATCCGCGCGCTGAATACGCTCATTTTCATTCCGATGGTCATCCCCGAGATCATCATGGGGGTCAGCCTGATGATCTTCTTTTCGGCGATGGCCGATCCGCTGAACGAACTCCTGATCAAGTTGGATTTGCCGGACACGGTCTTCTCGGGAGCGGGGCTCGTGCTGGCGGCACTTCTGGCGGGCGGGATCGG
>JANPIS010000440.1:0-11247 GCA_031425095.1 Chthoniobacteraceae bacterium | reverse complement strand
TGCAGATCGACGATCTGCGACCAGGCGTCGTTGAAGCGGATCAAATCCTCGCCGTGTTTGCCGACGTAGCCGCTGCCGCGCGGTTCGAGCACGTCCATATTGATCCGCGCGCCGTGGATGTTGTTCATGAAGGCGGCGCCGCGATACTGCTGCGGCCAGGTGTTGCCGAGGTAGATCATGAGGCCGGAGTGCGCGTGGCCGCCGCCCGCCGCGTCGCTGCGATTGTTTCCCAGGTGCGGCTTGTCGCCGAAGTAGTGCAAGTGGTCGGCGATGGTCTTGATGTCCCCATACACATGCGGATCGAAGTGCTGCCCCGCTTGCCGCGTGTAATGCGCGCCTTGCACGACGTGCCAGAGATGCGGGATCACACAGGCTTCGATGATCGCGTGGCCGTAGTCGTTGAAGTCGAGGCCCCACGGATTGCTCGTGCCCTCGGCGAAGACCTCGAACTTTTTCTTCGTCGGATGAAAGCGCCAGATGGCGGCGTTGATCTTCGTGCGCGCATCTTCCGCCGTGCCGGGCGCGCCCACAGCGCTGTGCGTGAAGACGCCGTGGCAGCCATAGAGCCAGCCATCGGGGCCCCAGCGGAAAGTGTTCAGCGTCTCGTGCGTATCGCCGTAGCCCCAGCCATCGAGCAGCACTTGCGGCGCGCCGGCGGGTTTGGGTTCGTCGCCGTCGGCGATCGGGACGAAGGTGAGGGTCGGCGCGGCACCGATCCAGACGCCACCAAACCCAATCTCGATCCCGCTCACAAGATTCAGACCTTCCATGAACACCGTGCGCCGATCGAAGCGCCCGTCACCGTCTTCATCCGCGAAGACGAGGATGCGATCTTTCCCCTGCCCTTCCGGCTGCCGCACGGGATACGCATACGCCTCGACCACCCAGAGCCGTCCGCGATCGTCGATGGCAAAAGCGATCGGTTGCCGCACATCGGGCTCGCCGGCAAATAGCGTGGCGCGGAAGCCCGTGGGGAGCGTCATCTCCTTCGCGGCTTCGTCCGGTAAAAGACCCGCATGCTTGAAAGCGTCCGTCGGCGCGAGTGCGCTCTGCTCCGCTACCTTCGTGGGCGTGGCGTCGAGCAGCGGCTTCTTTTCGTGAAAGCGGAAGTCGTCGAAATTCAGATGCCCCCAACCCGGACTGAGTTCATCGACGAGGCGGATGAAAATCTCGCGACCCTTCTGCGCCGCGAGATCGACGACCACCGGCTGCATCGTCTCGGAGTTGCGCCCGCTCGCTTTGAAGAATACCTCGCCCGTGTCGGCACGCACCAGCTCCACGCGCTCACCGTTCGCACTGCCGCCGCCGACGCGCATCGTCGCCCACGGATGCGTCACCTTGAACGGCGCGCTCGTGAGCGTGCCCGCCGGCGGATCGCGCAACAGCTCGTAGCCTCCGATCCAGAACTGGCCCTGATGATTGGCGACCTTCCCTTTTCCAAAGGGCCGCGCCTGATCGATCGGACCGCGCACGGGCTGGCCTTGGAAGGCCTCTCCCTCCGCGGTCCAGTCGCGGAGCGTTCCGGCCTCGAAATCGAGATTCAGCGGCTTGCCGTCCTTCCCCAGCGGAAGCACGCCGATCGGAAGATTCGCCGCACTGGCCGCAGGCGCAGCGGAGCGCACGGCTGGGGTTTCGGCGCTCTCGACAAAGGCGGGATTCGCTTTCGGCATCCACTTCGCCCACTCGGTGTCGCTCACCGTCTTCTTTTCCTGCAGGTGCACGAAGGTGCCCTTCTTGTTCCCGACGATCACATCGCGCAGCCCGTCGCCATTCACGTCGCCCGTCACGAGTTGGGTGCCGACGCCCGATTCGTCGCTAATCAGATGCGGAACGTAGTCCACGTCCGCGCCCTTGCGCACGAGCCGGAACCAATACGCGACCGCAGGTGCGTCGGGTTCGGGATCGCCGTGATTGCCATGCGCCCAGAAGCGCTTGCCCACGACGATGTCCTGCAAGCCGTCGCCATCCATGTCCGCGAGGTCGAGCGCGTGGAGCTGCGAAAAGACGACGCCGTAGCGATTCTGCTCCGGCTTATCACCCATGATGAGATGCCGGCGGAATGTGCCGTCGGTGAGTTGCTCATGCCAGGCCAGACCGTAGCCGTGCGCGGCCATGCTGCCGATCACGTCGTTCCGCCCATCGCCATTCACATCGTAAGCGTAAAATTGCGCGCCCTTGCCAAACGGCGCCGCGTGCAGCGTCCACACCGGGTCGCCAGCCAGCGACGCCGGCTGCTCCCACCAGCCGCCCGCCTCGATCACATCGGCGCGTCCGTCGCCATTCACATCGCCGACGCCGAGCCCGTGATTGAATTTCGACCACGGCCCCTTCGGCGAGATCGCATGGAATTTCCACGGCTGCGCCGCATCGCTGGACTCCCGCTTTGCATAGCCAAAGTAGCCACCCGAATTGCAGACGATCTCCGGCACCCCATCACCATCGAGGTCCGCGAAGGTCGGCGACTCATTGTCCACGGGGTCGAAGATCTTGTGCCGCTTCCAGTGCCCCGCGCTTCCCTGCGGATTCTCAAACCACGAGGCGTCCTTGCCGGGGAATCCGTAGATCAGGATGTCCGTCCAGCCGTCGCCATTGAAGTCGCGGGGGAACGCGAAAAAATTGTCCGAGTAGGTATTCTTGATCCCGAGCGCACCCTCAAAGCCCGCGATCTTTTTCCCCTCGCGCTCGAAGGTCTGCGTCGCCGAGTAATACTCGTGCCGCTTCGCAAAATCCGGCCCCGCGTACCAATACGGCCCCGCGACGATGTCCATCTTCCCATCGCGATCGAAGTCTCCGAAGCTCGCGCCTTCGCACCAGAAGTGTTCGCTGAGACGTTGTGTGATGAAGGTGCGAATCTCGGCGGCGGGAGCGGCCAGCGTGGCGAGACCGAGGGCAAGAGCGAGGGAGACGGAGGTGAAGACGGAGGGGGGCTTCATGGCGGGAGGTTCCGGGAAATGGAGGCGGCGAGACAAGCCTGACCTCCACCGTCGCTTAGCGGAAAGATCGGCCCCGCACGAACCCCTGAGGCAAGAGCTCATTTTCTCCCTAACGAAGTCGACGCCGAAGTCGTATAAGGCCGTGCCATGACACTCCGTCCACTCCTGCTCCTCCCTGCCTTTGCCGTCGCTCTCCAAGCCGCGCCCGATCCGGCGAAAACGGGAGAGTTTCCACCGATGCCGCCAGTCCAGCCGCGGAGCGTCGCGGAGTCGCTGAAGACGATGCAACTCCCGCCCGGCTATCGCCTCGAACCGGTGCTCACCGAGCCTGCGATCGCGGAACCGGTCGCGCTCTCCTTCGATGGCGATGGGCGCATGTTCGTGGTCGAGATGCGCACTTACATGCAGGACATCGATGGCACCGGCGAGCATGAGCCGACGAGCCGCGTCTCGCTGCACGAGGACACCGACGGCGACGGCGTGTACGAGAAGCACACGGTCTTCGCCGACAAGCTGCTGCTGCCGCGCATGGTCCTGCCGCTCGAGCGCGGCCGGGCGCTCATCGGCGAGACGGATACGAATGACATCTACCTCTGGTCCGATGCGGATGGCGACGGAGTGGCGGAGAAAAAGGAGCGCTGGTATGAGGGCGGGCCGCGCGGTGGGAATATGGAGCACCAGCCGAGCGGCCTCGTCTGGAGCACCGACAACTGGATCTACACGACCTACAACTCCTACCGCCTGCGCTGGACGCCGAAGGGCGTGGTGAAGGAACCCACGGCGCCGAATGGCGGCCAGTGGGGCGTGTCGCAGGACGACTGGGGCAAGCAGTGGTTTGTGAATGCGGGCGGCGAGCGGGGCCCGTTGAACTTCCAGACGCCGATCGCTTACGGGGCCTTCACGGTGAAGGATCAGTTCGCCCCGGAGTTCGATGTCGTGTGGCCGCTCGTCGGCATCCCCGATGTGCAGGGCGGCGACCTCCGTTTCCGGCCCGAGGAGAAGACGCTCAATCATTTCACCGCGACCTGCGGCGGCGAGATCTATCGCGGAGATCGCCTGCCCGCGGAAGTGCGCGGCGATCTCTTCTTCGGCGAGCCGGTCGGTCGCCTCGTGCGCCGGACGAAGATCGAGTCGAAGGACGGACTCACTTTCCTCAGCAATCCGCACGGGCAATCGGAGTTCCTGCGCTCGACCGATCCGCTCTTCCGGCCGATGCAGTTTGCGAACGCGCCCGACGGCACGCTCTACTTCATCGACATGTATCGCGGCATCATCCAGGAGGGGAATTGGACGAAGGAAGGCAGCTACCTGCGCAAGGTGATCCTGCAATACGGGCTCGATAAGCCAGTCGGCCGCGGGCGCATCTACCGGCTCACCCACGAGACGACGCAGCGCGGCCCGCAACCGAAGATGAGCACCGAAACGACCGCCCAACTCGTCGCTCACCTCGCCCATCCGAACGGCTGGTGGCGCGACACCGCGCAGAAGCTGCTCATCTTGAAGCAGGACCAAAGTGTCGCTCCTGCACTGAAGGTGATGACGGAGACCGACGCGAATCCCCTCGCCCGCCTGCACGCACTCTGGACGCTCGAGGGCCTCAATGCGCTCCCGGCGGATCTCGTTCGCGCCAAGCTCAAGGACACGCATCCGCAGCTCCGCGCGGCGGCCATCCGCGTGAGCGAGTCGCTTTACAAAGCCGGAGACAAATCTTTCGCGGCCGACTTGAAGGCGATGACTGCAGATGCGGACCCGAATGTCATCATCCAGGCCTTTCTCACCGCAAAGCTGCTCGACCTGCCGGATTGGAAGAAGTCCCTGTCCCTTCTGGCCAATACCAGCGCGAGTCGTGGCGTGAAGGAAATCGGCGGGCAGATCCTGAATCCGCCTGTGCCGGCGTCGTCGTTGAAAAATCTCACCAAGGCTGAGCAGAAGCTCTTCAAGGACGGCGAGAACACCTACCAGACGCTCTGCTCGGCGTGTCACGGCCTCGACGGCAAAGGCATGCCGATGCTCGGCGCCGCACCGGGCGCAATGCTGGCCCCGGCCCTGGCCGGATCGAAAACGATGACCCGCTCCCGCGACGGCGGCATCTACGTGCTGCTCCATGGCCTCACCGGCGACATCGATGGCAAACGCTACGAAGGTCAAATGATCCCCATGGCGACGAACAGCGACGACTGGATCGCGGGCGTGCTCAGCTACGTGCGCAACAGCTTCGGCAACAAAGCCGGCTTCGTGACGCCGAAGGAAATCGCCACCCTTCGCGCGGCCACGAAGGATCGCACGCAGCCGTGGACGATCGCCGAACTGCGCGCGCAGCTTCCGCAGCCCATCGCCGACCGCGAAAAATGGAAGCTCACGGCCAGCCACGCCGCCGGTGATTGTGGCCTCGCGATCGACGGCAAGCCCGAGACGCGTTACACGACGAAGACGGAGCAGAAGCCCGGCATGTGGCTCCAGATCGAGCTCGCCGACGAGACCACCGTCTCCGGCATCGAATTGGAATCGGAGAAGTCGCCGGGCGATTTCCCGGTCGGCTACACCGTCGAGCTTTCGACCGACGGCCAGAAATGGGGCAAACCCGCGGCCACCGGCAAAGGCTCCATGCCCGACACCATCGTGCAGTTCCCGCCCACGAAGGCGAAGTTCGTCCGCATCACCCAGACCGGCGCGCAGAAGGGCCGTTACTGGTCCGTGCACGAACTGCAGGTCTTCACGCCGCCGCTCGCGACGCAGATGGCGAGTCAGAAGTAAGCCGTCGGCGATTACTTCTTCCCCGCGAGGTGGGCAAAGGGGCGGACCAACTGCCCGAACAGGTCGCGCGGGAATTCCTCCGGGATGCCGAAGTTTTCCGGCACCCGCCCGTGCGGCATGTAGTAGGTGCCGAAGATGCGATCCCAGATCGGCAGCAGCCCGGCGAAGTTTTTGTCCCACGCCTCGCGGTCCTTCGAGTGGTGCCAGCGATGGAAGACCGGCGAGGCGAGCACACCGCGCAAGGGGCCGAAATCCCAATCGACGTCGGCATGCAGCAAGATCGCGTAGAGGGTGAAGAACGGCGCGGCGGAGAGCGTGGCGAAGGGATTGAAGCCGAGCAGCAGGAGCGGGCTCACCTGGAGGAACTTCGAGACGAGATCATTCACCGGATGCACGCGCACGCTGCTCAGCCAGTCGAGGTCTTCGGAGCTGTGATGCACCGCGTGAAAGGGCCACCACTTCCCGCGATGAAAGAGCCGGTGCGTCCAGTAGCCGATGAGATCCGAGAGCACATAGATCTCGATGATCTGGAGCCAGAGCGGCTGGCGTGAGAGTGGCCCGAAGCCGCTGAATTCCCGCGCCCGGAGCGCCTCCACGCTCACGACGCCGAGCCAGACGAGCACGCCAAGCGGCAGGATCAGGCCGAAGCGCGTGATCGACTTCGTGACCAGCGGCGTGAGGAAAAAGTAGCCGACATCGAGCAGCCAGCCACGGCGAAAGTGCGGCTTCCGCGCGCGTCGCCCGAGCCAACGCTCAATAACGAAGAAGAAAATGGAGAGAACGAGCAGCCCGACGACGACACCGACGATGGTGCTGGAGGATTTCATGCACCGTGGAAGACGCCACGGCGCGGAAAAAGGTGACAGCGCTCCGTAACGGGGGTGTCTCGCCGCCGATCGTTTCCGGAGGCGTCCCCGCCTTCGCCCACGGTTCGCGGCGAGGACGCCGCGGGCACGACCGGCGGCGACGACGCCGCCGCTACTGGGGATACAGCTTCCAGAAGACCGGGATGAGCGGGAGGACGACCAGGGTGAGCACCACCGTGAGCCCGAGCCCGACTTTTACGAAATCGACAAAGCGATATTTCCCCGGTCCATAGACGAGGATGCACGACGGCTCGAAGGGCGCGATGAAGGACACCGAGGCCGCGAGCATCACGGCGATGGCAAAGGTGCGCCCGCTGGCCCCGAGTTTGTCCGCCGTCTCCAGGGCGACCGGCAGGACGACGAGCGCGGCGGCGGCGTTCGACATGGGCTGGGTGAGCAGGATCGTGAGCACGAAAAATCCGCCGAGCACGGCCATGATGCCGAAAGGATGGAGCACCCTGACGATGTGGGTGGCGAGGTAGTGCGCCGTCCCCGTTTTATCCATCGCCGTGCCAAACGCCGTCATGCCGGCGATGAGGATGAGCAGCCGCCAGTCGATGAATTCGTAGGCCTTTTCCGCGGTGATGCAGCCGAGCAGGATGACCAGCGCGGCGGAAGCCAGGAAGGCAATGGACACCGGCATCCAGCCGAGCGCACCGGCAAGCACCGCGGCGACGAAGAGCACGATCGTGTAGAGCCCCTTGCGCGGGTCGTAGAGCGGCTCCGGCACTTCATCGAGGATGGAGAGTCCCGGCAGGCTGCGCATGGCCTCGACGCGATCGTCCGGCCCCTGCACGAGGAGGAGATCGCCGACGCGCAGCACGGTGTCCGAGACGCCCTCGAGCAGCGTCTGGCCGTGGCGATAGATGGCGAGCACGGTGAGGCCGGCGTATTTGCGGAAGTTCGCCTCGCGCAGAGTCCGCCCCGGCAGCTCGCTCTGCATCGTGAGCAGTACTTCGGCGATGCGGAAATTCGCGCTCTGGAGATCACGATCGCCGAGGGTGAACTCCGGCTTGATCTCGATGCCTTCGATCTTCTTCACCTTCATCAGATTCTCGACCCGTCCCTCGACGACGAGGGTGTCGCCTTCCTCCAGGATGACGCGCGAGGTCGGGAGGAATTGGTCGCCGCCACGGATGATTTTGAGGATGCGGAATTCGAGCACGTTCAGGTCCGAATCGAAGCTCATCTGCCCGATCAGCGGGGACCCGGGCAGGACGATGATTTCGCTGAGATACTCGCGCAGCGCATAGGCCCCGGTGCGATCCTCGGCATCGTGCGAGGGGAGCAGCCGGCGCCCGATGAACATCATGTAGAGGATGCCCACGACGACGATGATGAGCCCGATCGGCGTGAACTCGAACATGCCCAACTCCGGCAGGCCCGCCTTCTTGATGTAACCGCTTACCGCGACATTCGTGGAGGTGCCGATGAGCGTGAGGGTGCCGCCGAGGATCGAGGCAAAGGCGAGCGGCATGAGGAGCTGGGAAGGGCTGAGCTTCGCACGGCGGGCGATCCCCATGACCGGCGGCGTGAGCATCGCCGTCGCCGTGGTGTTGTTCATGAACCCGGAGACCGCGCTGGTGAAGCTCATGAGGATGAAGACCAGCCGGGACGTGCTACCGCTGGCGATCTTCATCAGCTTCGTACCCAGGACATCGAGCACCCCCGTGGCCTGGAGCGCACCGCTGATCACAAAGATCGAACTCAGGATGATGATGATCTCATTGCTGAAGCCCTCGAAGGCCTCCGCGGGCGTAAGAATGCCGCCCAGCACGAGCGCGATCAGCAGCCCGACCGTGACCACATCGACGCTGATCTTCTCCATCGCGAAGAGGACGATCGCCACGATCAGCAGGATCAGGACGTAGGCCATGGCAAAGGTCATGGGAGAAATCAAGTTGCCCAACTTACACCGGCCCGCGGCCGGCGGTAGCAGGCGTCATCTTCCGGCCGCAGCGATCAGCGCCGCGCGCATGACTTCGAGCGGGGCTTCGCGATTGAACCAGATCTCGAAAGACAGCGCACCCTGGTGGAGCAGCATCGAGAGGCCATTGGCGCTGCGTGCGCCGGCTTCATCCGCGGCATGCATGAGGCGCGTCCGGCTGGCGGTGTAGATCGTGTCGTAGATCATCAGGTGCGGCTGGAGGATGGAACTCGGGAGTGGCGATGGATCGGTGCGCTGCATACCGACGGACGTACAATTGATCACCAGATCCGTCGTCTCCAGGTGAATGCGCAGCGCGCCTTCCTCCCACGGCACCACCAGCAGGCTCTCACCCGGCCCGCTCACGCGCGGCCCCCGGAAGAATGGGGCGAGTTCCGCGGCCAGTTCGCGTGCTTTGCTCGGCGTGCGGTTCACGAGAGCGAGCCGCTCACAACCTTCCAGTCCGCACTGCATGCCGATGGCGCGTCCGGCACCGCCGCCCGCACCCAGCACGAGCACGCGGAGATCGCGGAGATCGACGCCGAACTCCGCCCGCACCGCCCGCACGAGTCCGGGACCATCGGTGTTGAAGCCGAGAAGCTGATCGCCCTCGACGACTACCGTATTCACGACGCCGATGCGCTGTGCGTGCTCGTCCACCCGGGTCATCAGCGGCAGCACGGCGGCCTTGTGCGGGATCGTGCAATTGACGCCGAGGAAACCCTTCTGCGGTAGCAGGCGCAGCGCTTCCGCCAACTCCTCGGGACGGATGTGCAGCCGGCAGTAGCGCACGTCGATCCCACACTTCTCGAGCGCCGCATTGTGCATCTGCGGCGAGGCGGAGTGCGCCACCGGATCGCCAAAAACGGCGAGCCGCAACGGCGGCTTTTCGTCCGCAGTTGCAGTCTCCCACTGCTGCAAGTCGGCGAGGGTGTAGACGTCTTTCACACGCCAGCGTAGATGGCCGGGCGATACCGCGGAGGCGGAATCGCTTTGCGGCGGGCGCGCGCCGATTTGATCCAGGCCTGTTTGGCCATCAGCACTTCGTGCAGCGCCTCTTCCGGTGTGGCGCCGAAAGCCGAGCAGGATTTCAGATCCGGGATATCTGCGATGTAGCCGTCGTCCTCGTCGCTGTAGAAGACATTGATGTGGTAGTCGCTCATTCGTTGTTTTCGAGCTGGAGGGTGAACTCTTCGATGTCGCGAAGCAACTGTCGCACTTGGTAGGGCTTGGCCTGCCCGTGGACATTCTGGATGTTGAGCGGGCGGCTCGCCTTCGCGTGGACGAAAATGTGATGGCTCCCGCTAACGCGATCCAACTTGTAGCCCATGGCGATTGCGAACTGGCAGAGCTCCGCAAAGCGAAAGTTTTTCGTTCCGCTCAGTGCCTTTTGGAGCAGCTTCCGCTTCTTCACGGCGCGAAGGTCGTGCGCGCCCGCTCCATCCGCGCAAGCACGCGGTCTTTCCCGAGCACTTCGAGCATGTGGTAAAGGCTCGGCCCGACGCCGCGCCCGCTCACCGCGACGCGCGCCGGGTGGATGAACTCCGCGGGCTTGCAGCCTTGCTCGACAGCGAATTCCTTCAGCCGCGCCTCGAGCGTGGCAGCGTCCCAATTCGCGAGGGACGCGTAGCAGCCGGCGAGCTGTGAGAGCCGGTCGAGCGCACCCGGTTTGCGCAGCGCCTTTTCCACGGCGGCGGGATCGAAGGCGTATTCCTCGGTGAAGAAAAATGACACGCGATCCGGGATCTCGGTGAGCCGCGTGACCTTCATCTTCTCCAGCGCCAGCACGGCATCGAGCGCCGCATCGTCAGCGACGGTGATGCCCGCCTTTTCCAAATAAGGGCGCGCCATCATGCGATACCGCTCCGCCGACATCGCCTGAATGTACTGGGCGTTCAGCCAGTCGCACTTCGCCAGATCGAAGACGGCCGCCTTGCGATTGATGGCCGGGAGATCGAAGCGGCGGATGACTTCCTGGATGTCCATGATCTCCGAGTCGTCCTTCGCCGACCAGCCGAGCAGGCAGAGGAAATTGCGAACGGCCTCGGGCACGTAGCCGCCCTCGACGTAGCTGCCCATCGCGGCGCCCTGGTCGCGTTTGCTCATCTTCGAGCCGTCGAGATTCAGGATGAGCGGGATGTGGGCAAAGCGCGGCGGCTCGGCGCCAAGCGCCCGGTAGAGCTGGATGTGCTTCGGAGTATTCGAAAGGTGATCCTCGCCGCGGATGACGTGGGTGATGCGCATCTCGATGTCATCGACCACATTCACAAAGTGAAAGATCCACGAGCCGTCCGGGCGGCGGATGGTCATGTCGGGATTCGTCTCCGCGTGGGCGAAGTCGAACGCCACCTTGCCACAGATCACGTCATCCACTTCCACCACCTCGCGGCGGAATCGGAAGCGCCACGCACCAGCGTCCTCGTAGAGATGCCCGTCGGCGCGCAGCTTTTCAAAATAGCGCAGGTAGATCGCCTCGCGCTCGCTCTGGAAATACGGGCCGTCACTGCCGCCGGCTTGCGGACCTTCATCCCAGTCGAGCCCGAGCCAGCGCAGGCCATCGTAGATCGCCTGCATCGCGGCATCGTTGTGGCGGGCACGATCCGTGTCCTCAATGCGCAGGACAAAAGTGCCGCCGTGATGGCGGGCGTAGAGCCAGTTGAACAGCGCCGTGCGCGCGCCCCCGACGTGCAGGTAACCAGTGGGCGAAGGAGCGAAACGAACGCGAACGGCGGAACTCATGAAGTGGGCGGCGAACGTGCCGCAAGGC
>JANPIS010000439.1:0-22104 GCA_031425095.1 Chthoniobacteraceae bacterium | reverse complement strand
GTGACCGCCATTATCGAGCACACCGTGGCCGATCTCCTCGATGATACCGCTGTCCTTGTCCTCAAAGAGAAAGTCGCCCCACTCCTTGTTGCCGAGCCACCCTTTGGCCTGCGAGAGGATGTGCGTCGCATCGCGCCAGATGAAGTGCGAGGCGTAACCGTTCGGGATGACAATGCGCAAATCGCTGCCGTCCATGTTCGCAGTGATGAGGCGCGTGAGATGACCGCCTTTCGGCTGCGTCCAGCGGTGAAAAAGGATGAAGCGTTTGCCATCCGGGCTGCACAGCAAGTGATAGGCGTGATGTTTCGAGTCGGGATGATTTTCGATGACCTCGCCCGTCGTGGCCAACTGCTTGTGCGTGACGATGAGCTTTGACTCACCTGTCTCCAGATTCACATGCGTGACACCGCTCCCCTCCGGCGCCATGTCGTCGAAGAAACGGTCCTTGATGCCCGCGTAGCCATAGCCGGGGCGGCAATCCGCCACGCGTGCGAAGTCGCACGACACGGCTTCCTTGCCATTCGGACTCAGCGCGTAAATGGGCGTCGGCAGCGTGCGCTCGTCGCCCGTCTTGACGTCGAGAATGTGGCTTACGAAGCGATCCTTCTCGCGGTCATTCCAGATGACCTTCGACTCGGTGCCCGGAATCCACTGCAGCATGCAACCTTGCTGCCAACACCAGGCGTTCGACTTGCCCAGCGGGATCCATTTGTCCTTGTCGTGCAGATCCACCATGCCCACTTCGATGACATCATCCGGCGTCGGCGAGCGGTGCTCGAAGCCGACCTTGTTGCAGAGCACGAAGCGGTTGTCCGGCGACAACTCGAGCTTGTCGTAGTAGCCGAACCAGTGAAAGCCCGGTCCCTTCGTGATCGCACGCGTCGGCGCGAACTTCGGCTCTGTCGCTTCCTGACCGCGCGCCGCGAATGCGCCGAGCGCCATGCCGGATAGGCCCGCGCGAAGGAAGCGGCGGCGGGTGAAATGGGAGAATGAGTTTGTCGGTTTCATGATGTTGCGAGGGGTGCTGCGATGGAGAATGCGTTCACCCGAGCCGGCGCTTTTCTGCCGGTACGGAGAGCGGCAGTCATCGCGCGGCAGCAACTGCACTTCGAGCGCCTGGCTCGTGCTTTCGTGAGTGAACGCATCACGGCTGCTCCTCCTGCAAATAGTTTTGCAATGGTTCCGGCATCGGATGCTCGAGCTGGACGTGCTGCCCGCGCAACGACTCCCGCAGACGCTCCGCCGGCACGTCGCGCAATTCCACTTTCAAATCTTTCGCGAGCGCGACCGTCGTGCCCGCAGCCTGACCGAGCTGCATCATCGTGCGCGAGAGCCGGCAGCTCGATGCGGCGATGGAGCTGAAGCTCGCCGCGCGGCAGGCGATGAGCAGGTTTCGCGTGCCCTTCGGAATCAGGCAGCGATACGGCACGCCGTAAGGCTCGCGCAGCGGCTTGATGCCCTTGTTGTGCCCGCCGTGCGTGTCGCATGGATGGTCGGCGAGGCAGATGATGTCGGCGTGCTTCTGCCCGCTGATGCCCGCATCGAGGTCGTTCTGCGTGAGCACGTATTCGCCGGTGACGCGCTTGGTCTCGCGCACACCGAGCACGGGCGCGATTGCGTCGAGCCGGAAGCCGCGGAACTCGGCGCACCGCGTCTGGATGTCGTGCCAGTGCGCGCGCACGCGGCGCTCGCATTCCGTGCGCGCATCCACCCAGCCGAGCTTCATGAACTCCACGCCCTCCATCGTCGGCAGCATGTTCACGTTCAGGTCGCCATTCGGGTAGTGGTTGATCTGCGCGACGGGAAATTTCTTCGCCCACCAGCATTCCGGCGCGATGTCCTCGGGCAGCGGCTCCACGGCGGGCGTCGCCACCGGCGTCACGCGATACAGCAGGCTCACGCCATTCACGCGCGGCGTGGCTTCGTCGGGCGCACCCGGCTCGTCAAATTGCGAGCGCGGTTCCTGCCCCGTCATCGTCGTGCAGCCGGCCTCCTCGCACACGAGACCGTCGCCCGTCGCATCCACGAAATAGTCGGCGACTAGGGTCCGGCTTTCCACGATCGACTTGCCGTCGGCGAAGCGGACTTTCTGCAAAGTCACATTTTGAATCCGTCCCGCGTTCGTCGGACTCATCGTGACGCGCTTGAACTCCGTGCGGAACAGCACGCGGCAATGCCCCGTCTCCTCCAGCATCGCCAGCATCGTCTTCGCCATCGCCTCCGGCTCGAACACAACGCCGTGCAGTTTCGAGTGCGCGAGCCCGTGGCGCTGCAGCGAATCGAGATAGCCGAGCGCCGGATCGATCACCGTCTCACCGCCGGGAAACCGATACGCCTCGCGCGCCGCGTCGAAGGTGCCCATGTGCCGCCCCATCGAGTAAATGCCCACCGCCTTCGGCTCCCGTTTCAGCCGCCGGTAAATCTCAAACGGAAACCCCGTGCCGCCGAGCCCCGGCTCCCAGATGTTCACGCCGCCCCGCACCGAATTGCCCCCGAGCTTGTCGCTGCGCTCCACGAGCACCACATCCACCCCGAGCCGCGCCGCCGCCAGCGCCGCGCCAAATCCCCCGCTGCCGCCCCCGATCACCGCGAGTTCGCAGCGGATCGTCTCCGGCCCGGCCGCAGCGCAGAACGCGGCCAGTGGCGCAAGCAGGAGGGCGGTGAAAGCTAGGGCGAGTTTCATGGCTCTTGTGGTCTGTTGACTGGGAACTAGCGGTTGCCTTCGAGGCCGACATTGTTGCGGAGCGTCACATTCCCGCAGCCGACTGCCGGGGCGATGTCACGCACGGGGCCGCTGAAAATATTGTCGGTGACAAGAATCGTATCGCCGCCGGGAGCGAAGGTGATCGCGTGCTCGGCATTGGGACCGCTGGTGAAAATGTTACCGCGCACGGTGACATTGCCGTAGCGCCCACCGGGCTCGTGCGTCGTGAAATACAGTTCGGCATAGCGCTCGTAGTCGCCGGTGAGGAAGCTGCGGCGTCCACGTCGCGGGTCGCGCTCGCACTTGGTCGTGTTATTCACGAAGACATTGTCCGCGAGGATGAAGTTGCGCGGTTGGTTAATCCACGAGCCGCGCCCGCCGTTGCGGAAAGTGTTGCCGACAATCGTTACGTCCTCGCAGGATTTCTCCATGCTGATGACCCGCGAACCATTCGAGCCGTCCACGGTGTTGCCCGTGATAGTCGCGTCCTTGCAATACTCCGCGAGGAAGAACGCGCCCATGCGCGAGCCGGTGATGTGATTGTTGGCGAAGACGATGCCGTGGCTTTTCTGAATGTGCATCGTGTCGCCGAGCGCGCTAAGCCGGCAGCCGCGCACGATGACGTTCTCGCACCCCACCAGGTCGAGCGCACCTTTGCCCGGCCCGCTGCCCGCTGGTGCGTAGAGCGCTAGGTGCGCTTGAAACAGATGGCTGATGAGCCGCTCCTGCGGCCCCGCGTCGCTCGCGAACTTCACGGCCTCACCGCCGACTTTGTCCGCAATGCGGATGAACTCCGGCGTGCTCTCGACGACGAAATATTGCCGCCCGCGCACGACGTTCGACGGCAGCGCATCGCCAAAAAAACAAACCGAGTCGTGGCCGCGCTCCGCCTCCGCCCCCTCGCGCTGCTGCGACACCGGAAACGGCTTCGCATTGTCGAAGAACACACGGTCATCGCCCGCCTTCATCCGCACCGAACCGCGCACGAGATCGTGGCGGAAATACTTCGCGGCCATCGCTCGCTCTGCCTCGTCGTAGTCCTCGGGCCAGACAGCAATTTGCCACAGGTAGCCATAGTCCCACATGAACTTCCCGCTGCGCTCCAGCGTGCAGTTCTCCACAGTCACGTTGCGCGCAAACGTCTCCATCTCGCGCTCGCTGCCCTTCTTCCCCGCGCCCATGACTGTGATGACCGCGCCTGCCAGTCCATCGGAGGTGACATCGCGGAAAGTCAGATTCTCCGTGCGCCCGCCGGGCGTGGTGGTGATGAGGATGGCCCGCGTGTTCGCATTTGGTTCCCAAGAGTTACTCGCCTTCGCCGGGTCAAAGACGTGCCCGGTGAAATGTCCTCCGAACCAGCGGAAGTCGCTCACATTCTCCCCGGCAAACAAGACCACTCGCGCCTTGTCCCCGAGCGTCTTCGGCAAATGAAACCGCGCGCCGTAAGCAGACACCGTGGTGTGCGAGCCAATCGTCAGCGGCGCTGTGCCATCCAGTTCGTAATCTCCCGGTGGAATCGTGACGGTGCTGCCACGCGCGGACGCAGGCGCGAGGATGGCGGCCAGCTTAGCTGTGTCGTCGGCGCGCAGCGCGGCCAGCGGCGCGAGCAACAGGGCGGTGATAAGTGCGAGGGGGTGTTTCATAAAAAGTGACGAAGTTAGTGCATTTCCACCGCGCAGCTTCCGAGGCCGGGGCGGTAGTAGTTGAATTGGACATTCGGATGTTCCGCGAGCAGGGACATGGGAACGGAGCTGTCGGCGAGGCGCTTGGAAATCATCAGCGCAGTGAGGCTGAAAATGCGCTTCATGGTGTCGCTTGAAGACGGATTCATTGACCCGTGACTACGCTGGCAGCCTTTCAAGGCGCGAATGCCTGCACTTCCTCGGCAGTGGGCGGGCTGGTGCGATTTTTGGTCGCGGCTCGGACGCGGGCGACGTCGGCGGCGTTGATGAATGGGGCTTGGTTGCCGAAGCTGTTGCGGATGTAGCTGAGCACTGAGGCTATCCAATGGTCGCTGTTGCTGGCCATCGGGACCATTTGCGTGAGGTAGGTCTGACCATTCACGGGGCCGGTCAGGCCGTGCAGGAGCACGAGGATGGATTGGTCGGGCGGACCGAGACTGACTTTTGAGCCTGCGAGTGGCGGTGCGAGCGTGGTGCCTTTGGGCGCGCCTTCGGCAGGTGCGCCGGTGCCTTCGTTGCCGTGGCAGGCGAAGCACAGCGATTTGTAGCCCACTTCGCCGAGGGTCAGGAATGCCTTATCCTTGGGCGTGAATTTGTCGTCGTTCAGATACGGGCTCGGCGGCTGCAAAAGCTGCCGGCCGATTTCCTTCACGCCGCGCGAGGGATGGGTGGCGATGAGCTTCTCGATGGCCGGGTGGGTCTCAGGCCAGTCGAGCAGCTTCGCGGTCATCATGGCTTGGATGACGACGCCGGAGTCCGGGTCGCGCGTCATGGTCTGCACATCGGCGCGCAGCGTCGTGTCGCCTTTCTTGAAGAGCGTCTCGCTCACGCGGATGGCGGCGGCGCGCAGGTGCGGGTCCGCGTCTTTGAATTTCTCGCGGACCAGTTCGGGTTCGAGTGCGCCGAGTCCTTCGATCGTCCACAGCGCGTGGAGGCGTGCGAGCGGGTTGCTGCTGGTGCGTGCCATTTCGCTCAGCGCGGGAATCACGCTGGAGTCGTTGCGCAGGATAATGAGCTTTTGCGCGGTATCGCGCCACCAGCCGTTGGGATGATCGAGATGGGCGGCGAGTTGCGCCGGTGTTTCATCGAGCATTCGCGGCGATGGGCCGGGCTTCGCGCTTTCATGCACGAGCCGCCAGATGCGTCCGCGGCCGATGTTCTTTTCGAGTCCGTGCTGCTGGACGACGTTCCGCAGGTAGCTGCCTGCTTTGATCGCGACGGCTTCCTGCACGACGCCGCGATACATGTCCACGATGTAGAGCGTGCCGTCGGGCGCGGTGCTGAGATTCACGGGACGGAAGTTCGGGTCGGTCGAGCGGATGAATTCGGATTTCGCTTGGGCATTGCGCAGAGTGGTCACGCCATCGCGCACCTCGACTTTCGCGCGGCGGATGAGCCGGCCGACAGGCTCGCACATGAGCAAGTCGCCGCGCAACTCCGCGGGCAGTCGGTCGCTGCGCACGATGTCGCTGCCGCACGGCGAGGTGAAGTGATTGAGCGTTTTGTCCGCCGGACGGAACCGCTGCGCGCCGCCCTCCACATCGGCCAGTCCGACGAGCGGCCACACTTCGGAGAAGTCCGGCCCGGTTTGGCCGTCGATGTTGAACGCGCCGTAGAGAATCGGCTGCTGAAAATTGAGCGGCCCGCGCTCGGCGCCACCGATGAACCACGGCTTGCCGAAGTCGTCCTGCGAGAGGCCCCATTGGCCGCCGTTGGGTGCGGTCGGTTCCTTGAGCGGCTCGCGGCCCGCACCGTTCCAGCGCAGGCGGTGCGCGTTGTAGCTCGTGTAAATCCAGTTGTCCAAACACCACACGAGGCCGCTGGGCTGATGCTCGAGATTTCCGCCCCGCGGACCGCCGGCAAACCACAGCTCCTTCTTGTCCGCGATGCCATCGCCATCGGTGTCGCGATAGAGATGCAGGTCGTTGCTATCCGTCTCGCCGACCAGCAACGCGTCGTCGAGCGGGAGAATCATGCGCGGCAGAATCAGCCTGTCGATGAAGACGCTGTGCCGGTCGAACACGCCGTCGCCTTTGCTCGACCAATGCAGCGAGACGCGCCCCGTTTTCGCCCGCTGCTCCGTGCCTTCGAGATCCTGCATGAACGCGCGCATCTCCGCGACGAACATCCGTCCATTGCCATCGAACGCCGCGGCGACCGGTTCCTTGATGATCGGATCGCCCACGACCAACTCCATGCGATAGCCCGGCGGCAGGCGGAAGGTGGCGAGTTCTTCCTCGGCGGTGAGGTAGGGTGCGGATTGGGCAAATGCGCCAGCCCCGGAGCAGACGATGACGAGAACCGGAAGTAGGTGTTTCACGGGATTCATCCAAAGTAGGAGCTGATCGGTGCCGAGGGATCGTCCGCCACATGGATCCAGAGATGCACGTGCGGTGCGCCGCGGAAGAACCACACGAAGGACGGCCCCTCCACGCGCCACACGTCCCACTCGCCGTCGGCGCCCATGTCGAACTGCTCGTAAAAGGCCATGCTGCACGCCTCGATGCCGCCTTGCTTCTTCAGGCAGCGCATCACCTGGCTGCGATACTCCTCGCGATACGGCTCCAGGAAACCGGCGAGCATCTTGTTCACGGCATCGCGCTGCTCGCGGCCCATCTCCGCGATGGGCAGGCCGGGAAATGCGCCCTTCGGTCCGCGGAAACGGATCTCCGCCTCGCGGCGGTCGTCGCGCTCGATGCCGGGCCGCACCGTGGTGCGGTCGAGCGTTTTGCGCAGCAGGGCATCCACCCGCGCGATCTCTTTCGGCGTCGGATGGCGCAACTGCCGGTCGAGGTCCGCCATCACTGCCGGATCGGTGGCACCGCAGGGCACTTGATCCTTCACCCGCGCCCGGCTTCGCTGTTTTTCATCCAGCAGCGCATACACTTCGTTCGCGAGGTTTGACTGATACCACCAGATGTTGCCGGGATGCCCCGTCTTTTCAAAGAAGCCCGAGGGCTGATGCCCGTGCGCGATGCCACCGCCGAAGGCCGAGGAGGTGTCATGACCGCTGCCCGCCCGCAGCGTGAGATGGAATCCCGTCACCAGACATTGAAAATGCTCCTGGTCCGGCGCCCCGAAAAACGCGATCGCCTGGTCCTCGCCCCACGCGCCGCCGTAGTCGTCCTGCGCCTGCTTTTGCAGCTTCTCCGTCCAGCCCGGTGCGAGCACCGTCTTCATCACCTCCAGCACCAGCGCGCGCTGCGCATCGGTATAAAAATCACTCGCGAGAAGCTGCGGCGTGATCTTCCACGCATTCGCCATGTGCGCCCGCAGTGGCACTCCATTTGGATCGGCGAAGTGCAGCGGCTTGCGGTTGTATTCAATGTTCACGCGGTAGTCCCAGTCAAAGCACACTGCCTTCCGCTGCTCCGCGCTGAAGCTGTGATACAACTCCCGCATCACCTCATGCGAGCCGGAGGCCGGAAGCTTCGACGGGGCGGTCTGTGCTCGGGCCAGCGGCGCGGCCAAGCCTCCACACAGCGCTGCGGCGGAGGTGCTGAGGAAACTTCGGCGGGTCAGCGCCGTGGTGGGAGTGGATTTGGGTTTCATCGACACAGGAATTTCGGAATGAGGAATGCGCAGATTCGATTTCAGACTTGGAGTCATCAAATGAACTTCGTCACTCCTGGTTGTGGCGGAGGGGTGAGTTCGATCTTGGTATCCCAGTCGAGGTGGTCAGGGACGAGTTGCTGCTGGGAGTTGAGTGCCTGATCCCAAGTGATCTCCTGCCCGGTATAGGCGGCCATGCGTCCCATCACGGCCATGAGGCTGGTGTGAGCCATGCGGCGACCGTCGTTGATGGGCTTGCCAGCACGGATGGAGGCAAAGAACTCGTCATGCTCCGTCTGGTGCATGCGCTCGCGCTTTCCGCTAAAGGTCCACGGATTCGCCCCGGTAATGACTGGTGCCGGACCTTTTCCAAGCGTGCAGACGCCTTCGGCACCGATGATGTAGTCGGCGTTTTCCTTGTGGCAGCCATCCTGACAGCGCACACCGAGGAAGCCGCGCACGCCGCTGGCGTATTCATAGATGATCTGGCAGTGGTCGAACGTATTGCCCTCGCCGGGGAATTGCCGTCCGCCGACCCCCACGGCTTTCACGGGCATCTCGTCGTCGAGCCACCAAGCCATCTTGTCCGCGCTGTGTCCGCCAGAGAGGCCGATGCACATATCGCCGCCGAGCCAGAGGAAGTCGGACCAGTCACGGAGCTGCCACTGGAGATCGCTCCACTCCGGACGGCGCTCCTTGCCGTAGTATTTGTTGAAGCTCTGCCGGTAGTAAGTGGCATAGACGGTGCGCACCTGGCCGATGGCTCCGGCGCGGATCTGCTCACGCGCGACGCGCGCAGTGTTGTCATAGCGCCAGCAGAAGCCGGAGAGGATGCCGAGCCCACGCTCCTGCGCCTGCGCAGTCGAATCGAGGAAACTGCGGATGCCCGGCGCGTCCACAGCGGCGATGCATTCGGCAAAGACGTGCTTTCCGGCGTCGATGGCAGCCTTCAGGTGCTGCGGACGAAAGGCGGGCGGCGCGGCGAGCAAGACCACATCCACATCGCTGGCGATGACTTTTTCATAAGCGTCGAACCCGAGAAAGCAGCGGCTCTTGTCCACCTTCACGCGGTCCGGGGCGTGCTGGCGCAATGTTTCCAGGCTGGTGGACTGACGATCCTCAAACACATCACCGAGCGCGACGACGACCGTATTCGCGTCGGCATTGAGCGCCTCCTTGGCCGCCGCAGTGCCGCGTCCGCCGCAGCCGATGAGCCCGATGCGCAGGGTTTGCGTGTTCGGCGCGGCGGAAAGGATGGAGGGAAAGGCCAGGCCACCCGCAAGCACACCGGCGGCGGATTGTTTGATAAAGTCCCGGCGGGTGGATTCGGCGGAGGTGATGTTCGTGTTCATGGTTTCAGGGGGTTTTGAGTGGGAGCGGCGGCGGGTTCGGCGAGGAATTTTTCATAAAGCGCGAGCGGCTGGGACATCGCCGCATCCAGTGGTGTGAGGACGAGCCGGACCTGCGCCGTGCGCACATCGCCGGGCACGAGGTCATCGCCAAAGATGAGAAAATCAACCGCGCTGTAGGTCGTGGCGCGGTCCTCGACGCGCGGCGTGTAGTAGCGCGCGCTGATGGCGGAGCAGGCGGCTCGTTTCATCATCAGCACCACGGCGTGCTTCTTCTCCGGGTCGGTCATGAAGGTGACCGGATGCGCATAGTGCCGCAGCGGGAAGAAGGGGGCGACGTTCGCCTTGAACTCGCTGCGCTCCCAGCGCCCGTCGAGCGGACGCCGCGCCGCGTGCGCATCGCGCGGAAACACCAGCGAGCAGCCGCGAAAGACCTCGCTGAACTCCGGCACCACGAGGTCCGCCTCCGGCGGCTTCCCACCGCTGGCGCGCCGCAGGAGATAGACGTGCGGGATCATCGCCATGTCGAAGTAGCTCGGCAGCAGAAGCTCGTAACCCGCGTAAGTGCCCCTGGCCCGCAGCGTGAGGTGCAGGTCAATCGTGTCCGGCCCGCTCACCGTGTGGCGCGCGGTTATTTCGCCCTGGTGGTCCTCCGTCGCGGGCCAGAAAATCTCCACCGCCGTGTTCGTGGCCTTCACCTCGCGCTTCATCAGTCGCGGCGTGCCCATGCCGAGGTTCACCGCCATGAGCTTGAAAAGATTCAGCACCGAGTAGCGAGCGTCATTGACCTGCTTCCCGGACTGCTTGTCCACGAGCTGCGTGATGCCGTGATAAGCCCCCTCCGCCACAATGCTGCCGGACATCAGCGGCGTGTCGAAATCAAACCCGCCCGTAGCGGCGTTCCTCGTCAGGCGCACCGGGTCGCCGGCAAAGGAGGACTGGCTCGCGACGAGAGCCATCAGCAGAGCGGTGAGGAGTGTGAGGGTGCGTTTTATGGCTGACGTGAGATTTGCAGTGCGATGTCGTGGGTGAATGCGGGGAGATGAATGATGACGTTGCCGCCTTGCACGGCTGTTCCTTCGGTGCGCTTGCTAGTCTCCGGCGCGAGGTAGCGGATGCGCCAAGCTCCTTCGGGCAAGGT
The DNA here is from genome assembly GCA_031425095.1 of Chthoniobacteraceae bacterium. Lineage (GTDB taxonomy): Bacteria > Verrucomicrobiota > Verrucomicrobiia > Chthoniobacterales > Chthoniobacteraceae > JANNXQ01. Next base: position 11,676 of record JANPIS010000439.1, on the reverse strand, counting down.
GATGGTGAGGTCGCCACTGATTGGCTCGCCCAAGCCTTTCTCCGTCACCTCGCGAGCATCGGCGAGGTAGATGGCGTAGTCTTTGCCGCTCACGCCGAGCACGCAGGCGATGGTGTGTTCGGGTGATTGGGTGACGAGCCGCGGCATTGGCCTGGCATTCACGAGATCAAGCGAATGCACGAAGGTGGAGAGATGCTTGAACCATGAACGGATCGTCTGCTGCGCTTCGGGCGTGCCGGTTTCGAGGCGGTTTTGAATGGTGAAGTCGATCACGTTGTAGTGGCCGCCGCTGAGCACAGTGGTCCAGGCACGCTTGCGATGGATGGTCCAGCCTTCGAGATTGGTGAAGCGGCTCGCGGCGTTGTCCTCGTCCATGTTGAGCGGCTTCTTTTCGCCAGCGGTATCTACGAAGAGATCGCGCAGGTTTTGCAGACGAAGCTGGCGCGACATGAACATGGAGAGGTCGTAGTTCTTCCCTTCGTAACTCGTGCGGTGCATCTGGTGGACGTTCACGATGTCGTAGGGCATCGCGCGGTAGCCTTCGGTCACAAATTGGTCATACGGCGGTGCGGCGAGGTAGGCGGGCTGGCCGGCGACAAGGTGTTGGTTCGGCAGCGCTGCCTCGGTATCGCGAATCACCTTCGCCACGGCCCGCTGCCAGTCGTCGATTTCCTCGTGCGTGGGATTCGGGCGCTGATTGGCCACCGCCGCGCGCTGGCGTTCGTCGATCAAGACGCTGCCGCCGCCTTGCTGGGGAAAGTTGCCCTGCGGCTCATTGCAGACCTCGTAGAAGACGTTGTCGTAGCGATTGCACTCGCGCACGATCTTCTCCACGAACGCCCGTTGCCGCTCCCACAGCTTCGCATGTCGCAGGGTGATGTATTCCTCTGGCTGGATCGTGGGCGTCTTGTTGATGTTGTTCAGCGGATGCTGCGGATTCAGCTCCCAAATCTCTGGCTTGTGATGATCGGCCAGGAGCGTGATTTCGACGATGATGCCCCGCTTTTCCGCCGCGCTGAGGAAGCCATGCAGCCGGGTGAAGAACTCGGGATTCCACTGGTCGAGGTCATACTTTGGCAGCCGGTCACGAGCCTCGCCCGGCCCCGTGCGCGGATACGGCGACACATAGTCGAGCGTCTCCGGCTTGCAGGTGGAGTAGGGATTCACCGCCGTCTGCAACTCGCGATACAGCACGAAGAGCCGCGACACCGTCATGCGTTTGTCCACGAGGTCATCGAGATACGGCTCCCAGCGAAAAGGCCGGTTCATCACCGCGCCGTAGTGCTCCGTGGCCGTGATGAGCACGAGCGGCTGGCCGCGATATTCAAACACGCGCGGGTTCTGCGGGTGCAGGCGGATGGGCTGTGCAAGCGCGGCAAGCGGCGCAAGCAGCAGGGCGGCGAGCAGTGCGAGGGTGTATTTCATGCGAGGGTTCACTTTTTCCGGAGAGACTTACCCTTCTTCTTGCGCGCTGCTTGGGAAGCCATCCGACCTTCCAAGAGCCGCTGCTCGCGGATGAGCTCGATGCGCAGTTCGTCTTCCGTGGGCAGAACGAGTTTGTAGCGAGTGGCGAAGAGTTGCTCGCTGCCATGCAGCACGGAGAAGCGCGCCATCGACGCATCCTTCGCCGCGCAGAGGATGATCCCGACAGTAGGATTGTCGCCAGGGCCGCGTTCCTGAGCGTCGAACATGCGCACATACATGTCCATCTGACCGATGTCGCCATGCGTGAGTTCGGCGGGCTTGAGGTCGAAGATGACGAAGCACTTCAGCAAGTAATTGTAGAAGACGAGGTCGATGTAGAAATCCTTCGTGTCCGTGCTCACCCGCATCTGCCGGGCGACAAAGGCAAAGCCCTTGCCGAGCTCCAACAGAAAGGCCTGTAAATGATCGATCAGACCTTGCTCCAAGTCGGTCTCCAACAATCGCCCGGTTTCCGGCAATCCGAGGAACTCCAGCAGCACCGGATCTCGCACGAACTCCCGCGGCGACGGAGGCAGTTCCGCGATTTTCTCGTCCGCATCCGCCCGCACGGCCTTGCGATCCTTGCTGGCGAGCAGCCGTTCATAGTAGAGCCGGCCGACTTGCCGCTCCAGTGCGCGAGAACTCCAGTTCTGCGAGACCGCTTCATTGACATACCAGTCTCGCGCCGCGGTATCTTCGACGCGGAGCAGCGTGCGGTAGTGGGTCCAGCTCAATTCGTGACGCAGTGCGTCACAATTTGGAAACGCGAGGTAGAACAACCGCATGTAGCGTAGATTCGAGGCATCGAAACCGCTTCCAAACTCCTCTGTCAGCTTCTCCGCCAGCCGTGGCAGCAAATTTCGCCCCATACTCGGCACGGGCCGCGCCACCTTGCTCAAACTCGACGATGTGTCGCCCCACGCCCCAGCAAGTCCGCACCTGCGCCACATCCACCGCGCGCACGATCTGCCTGCGGCTCTCGGTGATGAACGAGCGCAGCTCGCGGAGCAGGCTGTCGAACCGACGCGGCACCGGCTGGAGGGCTTTGTTCTTGGTGGGGCGTTTGGGTTTCATTGCTCGGATGGCGGAAAGACTTTGGACCGTCGCATCTTGTTAAAATGGGATCGATTCAAAGCCAAGCAGCGCAGACCCCGAGGCGGTGACGAGGATAAGCTTTCGCGCGGGCCGAGACCTCACGCAGTTTCCCGGATGCACGTCTCCACGTATTCACGCGACTTGTTGATGGCCGCGGTGATCTCCGCGACGGTCGGGAGAATGGGAATGCCGCGCGGGGTCGGGTGCATGAAGATTTCCACGTAGCCCGTGTAGCCGATGTCGCGCAGCGCTTTCACGATGAGCCGGTAGTCGAGTGTACCGAGGCCGGGGAGTTGCTGCATCTCGATTTCCTTGCTCGTTTTCTTCATCATGCCCTCGGAGTGCTCCTGGAAATACATGAACGAGATCTGCTTCGCGCCGAGGTCGCGGATGAGCTTCGGAATCTGATCCGCCCAGCGGAAGAGGTGATGCGGCGCGAAGGCGATGCCGAGATTCGCCGAGCGGTTGAACTCCGCGAAGTAGCGCAGCGAGTCCGGATGATAGATCGCCTGCCCGACGTGGTTCTCGATGGCGATGGTCACGCCGAGTTCCTCCGCCTTCGCGACGTGCGGCTTCATGTCTTCGAGGAATTTCTTCACCGCATCCTTCGCCGCATCGCCCTCGGGATCCTTCGGCCCGGTGCTGCCCGAGAGCACCATTTTGCCACCGTGCTTTTTCACCCACGCCATCTCGTCCTGGAGCTTCAGCGGCCCGAGCGGATACCGCGTGCTCACGCCGAGCTTCACGTCGTGCTTCTTGAGGAGCGCGGTAAATGCATCGTCGCCCATCTCTTCGATTTGCTCGCGCTGATTCCCGTGTTTCCGGCACCAGATGTCGATCGCCTCGCAGCCGGCCTTCGCGACTTCGGGCAAAATGTCCGCAAGCGGCATCTCGCCGTAGAGCGCGGAGGAGAGGACGTAGCGGAGCTTGAAAGGCTCGGGCGCGGCGAATGCGGGAGCAGCGGCGAATGCGGCGAGTGATTGGAGGAATGTTCTGCGATTCATGGTGGGTGTGCGTAGGGTTTGAAAATTGCGCGCCTACTTTCCACACGCGGCGTCGAGCATCTTGATCCACGGGCCGACGTAGTGCCCGTTGTCGTGGAAAGTGCGTCCGCTCACCATGTGGCGGTCGATGACGCACGGCTCGTTCACGTAGATGCCGCCGCACACTTCGAGGTCGAATTTGCACTTCGCCACCGTCGCCATGCGCAGCCCCTTCACGATCCCCGCGCGCGCGGGAATCTCAACGCCGTGGCACACGCTCGCCATCGGCTTTTTGTTCTCCCACATCCAGCGCGTCACGTTCAGCAGCGCCTCGTCCTCGCGAATGTATTCCGGCGCCCGGCCGCCGCTGAAAAGGATGCCCGCATATTCCTCGGGCTGGATGTCCTTGAACGCGATGTCCGCATCAATCGTGTAGCCCTCCCACTCCTTCGTGATGGTCCAGCCCGGCTTCACCTCGTGCATCACCATCTGGTATTTGCGCTTCTCCGGCGCGGCGACGACAGGCTGATAGCCGCCCTCGATGAGACGGTAGTAGGGATACAGCGTGTCCACGGTTTCTGTGGCGTCGCCGATGATGATCAGGACTTTTGGGTTCATGCCCGCAGCTTGCCCACTGAGGCGACAATGTCACTGCGGGTTCGGTGCGGGATTCCTCAGGTTTTTCGTCAGCCGCTTCCCGCGTGCATCACGAGGGAAGCATCTTGATTTCAGGGGGGGCCAGCGCAGAGTGGCTCGTCGTGAAGCGCGGGAACCGAAGGCTTCTCACGGTTTAGCCGTCGTCGGACCGAGAGGCGCGGGGTGCAAAAGTTTGCCCAGTGCCCTGATGCGGGTCTCGTCCGCTCTGCCGTCGGCGCCGAGCGTGGGCTGAAGCCAGCCGCCTTCGTCGTTCTCATTCCAGCCGTAGATGATCACGGCGTTGGCGGGATTGAGGTCGCGATTGGCTTTTGTCCATTCGATGGCTTCGCCGATATGCGCGGCAAGTTCGTCCGGTGTGGCGGTCACGGAGTCGATGAGTGGCTTTTGCTGCGCGGGTGGTGTCTGGTCCGGCGAGGCGGTGACCCAGGTGACCCATGGCGGTGGACGCTCGTTGCGTGGGCGTGTGTCCCAGCCGGCGCTGGCGAAGGTGACGCTTGGGAGCCTCAACGCCCGGCACTTTTCCCAGCGATCCCGACGGATCAGCGCGCATTGCTCGGCGTAGCTCGGCTGCGTCATGCTGTAACTGCCGCCGCGGGCGTAAGCCGAGATGGCATCGAAACCGAGCGCGGCCATGTCCTTCGCGTCTTGCTCCGGATTCCAGCCCATGAGCACGAGATACGGAGCTTTCAGGTCCGCGGCGACAGTTCGGCGTTTCAATTCCTCCCACTCGGGCTTTCCGAGTTTGGTCGTCTTCACGAACACAAACAGCAACGGACGACCATGGAGCACGGTCTGGTAATCGGGATTCCGAAAGTGCTCCAAGAGCCGGCTCCAGCCCTGCGTGCCGACTCTGTCGATTCGCGCACCTTCCTCCACTAAACAATAGCGGATGCCCTTTTTGTCCTCCGCAGCGCGGTAGCGATCCAAGGCGATGCTCATGCCCGGTGCCTCCTCCCAGTAATGGAGGAACGCCCAATAGTTCAACCCCGCTGCCGCCGCATAACCAATCTCCTTTTCCAGTATAGTCTGCAAGTCGCCATTGATACTTACCTTATCCTCGCTGAGGACACGGGTGAACCAGGGTAAACGAAAATGATACTTCGGTTGCCCGAGCGAAGCCTCCACGGCCTTCGTCACATTCCCATCGCCATACCAACCGTCCCAGCGGATTGCGCCGACGATCGGTCCTTCGTCCTCTGCACGCAGTCTGCCGAGCAGTGACAGTAGCAGCGCTGTGATGAGCGTATAGACGGGGTTCATTCTCTATCGCGCAACGTTTATACGGCTCAATAGTTCACCGCGCTCACGGCATCGAGGTCGAAGCCGGAGCTGCCGTTGCCACTGAGCGCATTGGATTCCGCGGTGTGGCGAACGGGGTCGGCGCCGAAGTCGTCGGTGAGCGCGCTGTCGCCGGTGGATTGGAATTTGATGAAACGAATCCAAGTAAGTCCGGGCACGGCGAGTTCATTTACATCGAAGCTATCGCCGCCGCTGGCGGTGGGATTGGTTGGGTCGCTGCCGGTGGTGCCGTTACGGCCAGCGAAGCCTTTGTTGTAATAAAAAGGGTCGCGCAGGTTCAGCGATGCTCCGGCGGCCGGGGGGACTACGTCGATGGGAAAGCGGAACCATTGCCCGTCGAATAGCGCAACCCAGACGATTGCGGGCTCCATGAAGCGCACCGTAGCCTTGCCGCCGACGAAGAAGACATTTTCAAATACTGTGAAATCCATGCCGACGCCGAGTTCGACGATGTTATCGATAAATTCAACCACGATGGAACCGCCCGCGCCGACTCGGGCATGGAGGGACGCAAGTTCCGTGGGCTGCGAGGCGGGGGCAAAGGTGCCTTTGCCGTCCGGTGGGCCCGTGACATTTGCCGGGACGAAGCTCGCACCGAAGCCACCGGCCGTGAGCGGTGAGAAGACGGTGACACGATCTGCAAAGGGATCTCCGGAGACTCCAGACCGGGCGCGTTGGAGGGTCATGGGTCGGACGGTGACAGCGGCGCTGGCAAAGGCGTGCATGCTGCCGCCGCTGGTCTGCACGAATAGCGTGTAGAAGTAAGCACCGCCGGTGGGCAGGTTGCGGTCCACGAAGTTGGTGCCGGTCCCTTGATAGACGAGCACGCCTTCGGAGGGTGTCTGGGGAAAGCGGGCGTTGCTGCGAACGATGGCCAGACCTGCGAGCGCCGTGCCGGTGGAGCGCAGGGTGCGATCGATCTGCTCCGGCTGCCAGGCAAGGCCCACCTTCTCGCGACTGGCGATGGCGATTAGTCCGCGGCGCACGGGGATCTCGTAAGTCTTGGTGAAGGATTGATCCGCGGCATCGCGCACTTCAACGGTGAAACGAAAGACGCCCTCGGTCGGCCCGGCGACTCCAGTAAGCACGCCGTCCGCGGAAAGCGTCCACTCGCGACCGGAGTGATCGACCGGCAGTGTTCCGTTCGTGACAGTCCATTGATACGATGGCTCTCCGCCAGTCGCGGCAAAGGTGAGCTGGTAAGGAACGCCGGGGGAGCCGGGGAAGAGCGGCGCGGGCGTGGTGATGTCGAGGCCGTTGACGATCTTTAGCGTGAGACGCTTGGTGGCGGTCGCGCCGATGGCATCGGCAAGTTGGATTTCAACCGTGAATTCACCCGCGTCGATGGGCGTGCCGGATAAGATGCCGGTGGCAGGATCGAAAGACAGACCTTCGTCCAACTCTTGCGCGATCTTCCAAGTGTAAGGTGCGGTGCCTCCCTCTCCGATAAGTTGCGCTGAGTAAGTCGTATCGACCGTGGCGTCTGGCAATTCAGTGGTCACGATTTGCAGGCCAGAGCCAGTGACGGTGAGCGTGAGCGTCTTCGTGCTGGTGGTCTGGGTCTGGTCGATGACGCTGACTTCCAAAGTGAACGCGCCAGCCGTCGTCGGGGTGCCGGTAAGTTCGCCGGTGTTTGGGGTCAAGGCGAGCCCGGCGGGCTCCGCACCCAGCACGTTCCAGGTATAAGGCGGAGCGCCGCCGGTGGCTTCGAGCTTTGTCTTGTAAGTAACATCCATCTCGGCTTCGGGAAGGCTGGCGGTGGCGATCGCGAGCGCGCTCTCTTCCAGAATAGCCAGTGGGTAACGTGCCGAGTCCACGGTGCCTTCCGCATCGGCGACGAAAACTTCCAGCGCGGTCGTCAGCGGCGCTTCCAGAGAGCCCGTGAAAATTCCGGAGGATGGATCCATCGCGAACGATGCGGACGCGGCGCCCAGCCGGAATGCCCAGTGATACGGGGGCACTCCGCCGATGGCCTCGAAACCGAAGGCGAAGGGCCGGCCAACTTGCCCCGGCGGCGGCGTGCCGGAGGTGATCGAGAGCGGCACGGCGGCTACGGAAGCTAGATCCGCAGTGCCGTCCGACCTCAGTGCATCGCCCGGCGAGAAGACGGGAAACCACACGCCGTTCTTTAACACCGCGCGATGCACACCATGCCCACCTTCACCGTCGATACTCGTGATGCCTTTGGGCAGGCGCGTAGTGAGAGTGGTGCGTTCGTCAGTCGTGACCAGGCGCTCTGACTCAGGACCGGGGATCGATCGTTCTGCGCTGAAGGTTGCGTCTTCCGGTTCGGACTCCGGCGCGGGACCGAGCGCGATTTCCTCCGCAGGCCTGGAGTCGGAGGGCAGTCGGTGAGACACGGAAAGCGTGAGACCGATCGCCACCGCACCCGCGGTGAGCAGTCCGGCCAACCATCCACGTTGCTGAATAAATGCTCCCATGCTCAGGCGGAACGATGGGGTGGGACGGGACGTTTTGGTGTGGAAAACGCAGAGACGCAGAGACGCGGAGGACGCAGAGACATGGCTGGCGTCCACCCCACTCGGGGCGCCAAATTGCTTTGCGATCTCTGCGCCTCTGCGTCTCTGCGTTTACTTATACCCTTCATGGAGTTCAACAGTTCCGGCCTGCATCAGGGAGCGCTGATCCGCAGGCGCATCAGTCTTTTCGCTGCGCCCGTGGCCGATGCCTGATCCGTCACCGTGACACGCTTCATCGCGCCTTCCGTTACTTCGCTCACTGCGGAAGCTCCGGTCGCCACGGTGGCCGCGCCGCCAATGCTTGTGGCGATCGGTGTCCAGTCGTCCGGCGCGAGTGTGCTGGAAACTTCCACGGTGTAAGTGACGTCGGTGACGAGCGGGTTGCGCGGGAACGTGAAGGTGAGCAGCGCGCCGCTTTTCGCGGTCGTGATCGGCGACAGGGCATTCGGGGTGAGCGGCTGGGTATTGAGCGCATACTCGGTCACGTTGGGCAGACCATCGTGATCGGGATCGGCGGTCGCGCCCCAGACCGTCAATTCCGTCGCGATAGTGAGCGCGGCGGCACCAAAATACGCTGCCCGCCACGTGGCAAAGGTGGTGCCGCTCGGCATGGTCACGTCGGCGGCGGGCGCATTCCCGATGATGACCGGCGTGCCGGTCGTGCCATAAAGATCGTAGGCGAGAAAGCCGAGGTAAGGCGTGCCGGTGCGGGTGAAGGTGCTCACTTGATACCCGCGGGTGGTGGCGCCGGTGATGGGAGCATGCGCGGGCACGAGCGTGCGCAGGCGGCCCGTCGAAGGTTCGAAGACTTGCACGTGCTCCACCTTGAAACCTGCAGACCAGACGCGACCCAGGCCGTCCACCGCGATGGATGAAGCGCTGTCGAACTTGTGGACAAACGTGCTCGCACTGCGCGGCAGCGGTGCCGGCGTGCCATTGATCACCGCCTGGATCGCCGTCTCGATCTGTGCAGCGGAAAAGTGGAGCACCTTGTCGGATTCTGCCTCGTCGTCGGTGCCTTCGAGTTCATAGAGCGCGGTGAAAAGATTTCCGCCCGCGTCCACCGTGAGGCCCGCCGAGTAGCTGCTCAGCTCTTGCGTCACCGGGCCGCGGAGGGTGCCTGCCAAGTTCACGAAGATGACGTTGTGGCCGGAGAAGGGGCCGCTCGGTCCATTCGCGCCGCCGATGAGCCAGCCTTCCAGCGCCAAGGTCGGGGATTTCCAATAGACGCCTACGTAGTTCTGGACGGTGTTCGCATACGCGGCAGAGACGCCGGTGGCAGGCGATGCGGGATTAAAGGGATGCAGGCCGCTGATCGCGCCGAAGTTTCCGCCCGCGCCGAGCAGCGCACTGGTCGCGCTGCGGATGGCGATGAAGGACGGATCGAAGGTGCGTCCGTTCGCCGCGACTTCCGTGATGGTCGCGAGCCCGTAGGTGGGCTGCACGAAAACCTTGCCCTGCTGCCCGAGCACAAAGCGCCCATCCGGCAGATGCGCTAAGACCAGGCTGAATCCTCCGCTGGCCTGCCAGGTGCGCACTTGCGTGCTCGTCCACGTGATGGGATTGGCCTGGCCTCGCGTGGAAAAACCCATCGCGATGAGGACGAGCATCCATCGGCGAAAGCGATGGTATCCGAGGAGCAGGCTCACGATGCGTGATGGGTTTGCGGTTTGGAGAAAGTAGCGCGGCATCATCGTGGTGGTCACGGCAGGGCGACGATGCGGATTCTTAGAAAACGCGGTGTGCTGCCAGGCGCGGCGATGTCCTGGACGCGGTGGCGACGAATGATCCCGAGGCTCGCGATCGCGCTTTCGGAGTTATCTTCGATGGCTGGCGAAAATGGTGCGACTTCCAAGAGTGGGCCGCCGGCAGTGCTGCGCGCGATCACTTCCCAATGTTGGAGATCACTCCCGGCGAGGACTTCGTAAGTGAGGTCCGTGGCGCGCGTGTCACGGCGAAAGGAGATCGCAAGTCCGCCGGAGTCGAGCGTGACGCGTGGAAGCAGTTCGGCGTCCGCGGCCAGCGGGCGCATGGCAAAGGCGTATTCGAGTAACTGCCCGACGCCATCCCCATCGGCATCGGCCAGCGCGCCGCGTTCAGCACCAGCCAGCGCCTGCGCGTCCTGCCAGCGCTCAAAGCCGAGCACCACGGAGATCGCACCGAGCGCCTCGAGATCGAAGCCACCCGAGCCCGCGGAAAGCCACGCATCGTAGATCGAATGCGGTGCGGGCGTGGCCTCATCGAGCGAACTGCCATTGCCCGGAATATCCACGACTCGCACGGCGCGGATGGCATTGAGATCCACGAGCCCCGCGACGACCAGTGGATGCGTCGCGAGTTGCGCGAGATCGAAGGGCGTGCCCCAGCATTCACCGCCCGCATTCTGATGCTTGCCGGCGAGTTGGAAGACATTCGTCGGGTCGAGTGTTCCAAACGGTCCAGTCGCCGACGCGGTGAGCGACACACTCGGAAAGCGCGCAAAATTCGCCCCATCCGATGACACCTCCACATAGGCGAGATCGCCGAAGATTCCGCCCGTGCTGGCATTCGCGACGAAGGCATTCTCGAAGATCACGAAATCCGCGCCCGGCAGATCGCGCAGCGGCTCGGGCGCCTGCGCCGAGGTGAAATGCAGCGTGAGCCGGCCCTTCGGGAGCATTTCCCCGAGTTGTTCAGTGCTCAGATCGCCGAGCGAGACGACGTTGAGGTAATCGCCCGTCACTGGCCCGAGCGCGAGCGCCGGCGCGCTGAACTGCGAGCCGCCGTCCGAGCGCACGTAGTCCGATGCCGCGAGCGCCCAGCGCAGGAAGAGCGGGTTCACGAAGTTGCGTGCGTAGCGGAATCCGCCGCTGCCATCGGGCAGCCGCTCGAGTCCTTCGCCATCCGGGCCAGTGAAGCCGGGCACTGGCGCATCGAAAGTATTCGCCGGATCGTCGAGCGCCGCGGAATATGGCCCCGCGACGAGTGGGCGCGCGAACGCGAAGCCGCACAGTGCGACCATCGCGATCGGAATGCGCTTCATCTTCTCAAGCCCTCCGGCGGCGTCCCGCGATGACTAGCGCACCGAGCGCGGCGAGGCTCGCGGCGCCCGGCTCCGGCACTGTCTGCACCTTATCCACCGCAAAGTAAGCCGGCGTATTCATCCCAAACATCCCGTTGTCCGAAGAGCTGAGCGTGAACTCGATCGTCGCCGTCGCCGCGCTGAAAGAGGACACGTCCACGTCCGTCCATTCGTCGACGATGTAATCGAGCGCGTTGTTCGCGAAGCGAAAATCCGCGAGATAGAAATCCACCTGGCCAGTCGGCGCGAGACCCGCGTCGCGGCCCGTGATGGTGAGCCGGAAGAAGTCGGGATCATTGCCGCTCACGCCGCCGAACTTCTTCGAAAAGAAATCCCCGTTGCGCATCGAGAGCCCCGCATAAGTTGTATTCGTGATTGCGAGGCTCAGTGCCGCTTCACCCGGCGCCAGCGTGATCGTCGGGAGGAAAGGCGAGAAGCTCTCCACAAACCCGACCGCATATTGCAGACTGCCATCCGCGCCGCTGCCGGCGAAAGCGCTGAACTGATTCCCGAATCCCGCCGTCGCCGCATCCGTCTCGCGCGAGAGCGCAAAGCCCGCCCACGAGCCAAAGCCCGGATCGTAGGAGTTATTAAAGAAGGCGCCGCCGCTGCTGAAGCCGCCAGCGGGCGACCAATC
>JANPIS010000438.1:0-7226 GCA_031425095.1 Chthoniobacteraceae bacterium | reverse complement strand
AGAGGCTGATCACTTGATGGGCGGGAGACTTTCGGCAAGCAGCACGCGCAGTTGCGCCAGGGTCTTCGCGTGGCGTGGGTCGTTGGCGAGATTCGTGTACTCGTGCGGATCGGCTTCGTGATCGTAGAGTTCGAGGCCGCTGCGTCCCTCATCCCACTCCGTGCAGCGCCAGCGCGCCGTGCGCACACTGCGTCCCCACAATTCCGCATTCTTCCCCCTTCGCGCTTGCGTGAAGGCCGCGTCGTGGACCGTCGCCCGCGGGTCGTCGAGCAGCGGGCGCAGACTCTTCCCTTGCAGCGTCGCGAGCAGCGGCACACCGGTGATGTCGCAGAGTGTGGGGAAAAGATCGAGCAGCTCGACGAGTCCCGTCGTTGCCTGACCGCACGTCTTCATCCCGGGAATGCTCACGATCAGCGGCACGCGTGCGCTTTCCTCGAAGAGACTGCGCTTGTGCCACAGCCCGTGCTCGCCGAGATGCCAGCCATGGTCGCTGGTGAAAATCACGATCGTCTTCTCCGCCACACCGAGCCGCGTGATCGCAGCGAGTAACCGCCCCGCTTGCGCATCCATGTAACTGACCGTCGCGAGATAACCACGGATCGCCGCGCGGCGCTGGTCCGGCGTGGCGGTGAGCGTGTAACCAGGCACGGAACCATTACGCGCGGGCGCAGGAATGTCGGCTTCGTCGTCCGCCGGGGCATCCGGCAGCGTGATCGCGTCGAGCGGGTGGAGATCGAAGTATTTCGCCGGCGCGACCAGCGGCAGGTGTGGCCGATGAAATCCAACCGCGAGGAAGAACGGCTTGCTCACATCGCGTTGCTCCAGCCAGCCGATCGCCGCCTTTGCGTGGCCACCGTCCACGAGATCGTCATCCGCACACGGAATCTCCTGCCAAGGCAGACCGTCCTTCTTCCCCGTCTTCACCTTCACTGCGCTGTCCCGTTTCGGCGGATACGGCAGTTCGCTCTGGAAGGGCGTGCCGAAATCCCACGCCTGCGGATCGTCCATGCTCTCCTCCCCACTCGGCACACCGAGGTGGAAAATCTTCCCGCAGCGCGCCGTCGCGTAGCCATGCTCCCGGAAATGCCGCGGCATCGTCATCACGCCGGGCAGATTCGTGTAGAGATTGTCCTCGTTGTCTGTGACGCGCGTGGTGCCGGGGCGAAGTCCGGTGAGGAAAGAAGAGCGCGAAGGATTGCAGTGCGGGAGCTGGCAATACGCGCGCTCAAAGCGCACCCCGCGCGCCGCGAGCGCGTCGAGGTTTGGCGTCTTTGCCGAGGTGAATCCGTAGCTGCCGAGGGTCGTGGCGAGATCATCCGAGATGATGAGCAGCACATTCGGACGTGACTCCGCAGCGTTGGCCAGTGCTGGGGCAAGCAGGAACGCGGCGAGGACCAGGAGCGTTCTCATTGCGGTTTGCCAGCCCGGATGAATTCCTCCGCCGTCAGCGCGCCGTCTTTATTCGTGTCGAATGTGGGGAAACGCTTGCGACCCTCGGCCTCATCGGGAAACCGCTTCAGGTATTCCGCGATCGTGAGTTTGCCGTCACGGTCGGTGTCCTTCTGCCTGAAGATCGTGGCGCGATCGGAGCCGCGCTTTGGCGCTGGCGCGGTTGGCGTTTTCTTCGCGCGGCCATTGTCCTGCGGCTTGCCGGTCGCCATGGCGTCGTCGCGGGCGGGACTCGCGGGCAGGGACTTCGCCCAGGCCAGCGCCTTTGCCGCGAGCGCAGTCGTGATCTCCGGCTTCGCCGCGGCGACATCGTTCGCTTCGCCGATGTCCTTCACCACGTCGTAGAGCTGCGCGCCGCGGCCGTCATGATTCACAAAGAGTTTCCAGTCGCCATCGCGCACCGCGAGCATCGGTGGGGTGTAGTCCTCGCCCTGCACATTGAAGAGCCACTCCCAGTGCAGCGGTTTCGCACGTGGCCGGGGCTTCCCGAGCCAGATGTCGCTCACGTCTTCTCCGTCCGGCTGCAGGTTTGCGGGAAGACTGACGCCGGCGAGCTTGCAGATCGTCGGCAGGAAATCCACCCCTCCGATCACACTGGTCTCATCGCGCCGCCCAGCTTCCACGCGACCCGGCCAGCGCAGCAAGCCAAAGGTGCGGATCCCGCCTTCATACATGCTCCGCTTCCGCGCGCGCAGCGGGCCGGTGCTGCCCACGCCGGCATTCGACGCATTGCGGATGCGGTAATCCTCGGGACCATTGTCGCTCGAATAGAAGATGATCGTATCGTCCGCGAGCTTCAGCTCGTCGAGCGCCGCGAAGAGCCGGCCCATCTGCGTATCGAGATCGGTGAGCGACGCGCAGAAGACCTGCATCTGACTCTTCAAGTCCTTCGCCTCCGCCAGATACTTCTGCATCCACGGGCCAAAGGCCGGGTCGTCCGCCTTCGGCGCGAGCGCTTCGTACACCGCGAGCTGCTCCGGCGTCGGCTTGAGCGCCGCGTGCGGCAGCAGCGTCCACACATTCGCGAAGAAAGGCCGGTCCTTGTTCTCGCGGATAAAGCGAATCGTCTCATCCACGATCAGCGTCGTCGATTTCGCGCGGAAGAATGGCTCCTTCGCCTCGTCGCCAAGCTGCGGGCCATTTGAATTCACCGTCTTTGAGACATCAAAGCCATACTCCGCCGGCGGGGGCGATTGCGCATTGTGGCCGAGGTGCCACTTGCCAAAGTGCGCCGTGGCATAGCCCGCCGTCTTCAGCAAATCCGGCAGCGTGGTCACCTGCGGATCGAGCCAGTTCGGCATCGCGCGCTCCGCGTTCGCCGCGTCACTCGAGAGATGCCCGTGGATGCGGTGCCGCGCCGGATAGTGCCCCGTCATGAACGCCGTGCGACTCGGCGAACACACCGTCGCCGCCACATAGAACTGCCGGAACCAAGTCCCCTGGCTGGCGAAACGGTCGAGGTTCGGCGTCTTCACATACGGATGCCCCGCAAAGTGTGCATCGTTCCACCCCTGATCGTCGGTCAGGATGAAGATGACATTCGGCTTCGTGGCGGAGACCGCGGAACTCGCCGAGAGAGCGAGGAAGGCGAGAGCGGCAAGGGGCGATGTTTTCATGGCAGGTTGATCACTTTTTCTTCCGGGCCTTGGGCTGCGCGTCCTGACTCGCGAGATGCCCCTCCGGCACCGCATCGCGCAGCAGCTCCTGCAATTTCGCGCGCATCGCCGTAACTCGCTCAGGCTGCTGCGCAGCAAGGTCGTTCTTCTCGCTGGGATCGGATGCGAGGTTGTAAAGCGCGATGCCATCGCCCTTCGCCCGCCCGCGCTTCTCCGCCGCGGCCTGACCTTCCGGCACCGCATCGGCGATCGTCTCCGACGCATTCACGAGCAGCTTCCAGTCACCCATCCGCATCGCGGCGCGCTCCGGATTCTGGACGAGCAGGATCGCGTCGTGCGGCGACTTCGCGCCGTGCGTGAGCATCGGCCACACGTCGCGGCCATCGAGCGGCAGTTTCTGCTCGAGCGAACCTCCCGCGAGCTTCAGCAGCGTGGGATACCAATCCACCGCGTGCATCGGCTCCTTGATCGTCGTCCCCGCTGGAATGCGCCCGGGCCAATTCGCAAAGGCCGCCGCCCGCACCCCGCCTTCGTAGATCGTCCCCTTGAAGTTCCGCAGCGGCGTGTTCACGCCGGGTTTCGGTCCGCCATTGTCGCTCGAGAAAGCGATGAGCGTATTCTGGCGCAGACCACTCTTTTCCAGCGCACCGACGATCTCCCCGATCGCCGCATCCACCGCGGCCAACATGCCGGCAAGCTTCTGCCGAGACCCTTTCAGATCCGCGTAGGACTGCAGGTAGCGATCCGGGACTTGCATCGGCGAATGCACGCCATTAAACGGCACATAGAGAAAGAGCGGCTTCGCCTTATCCTTCCCGGCAATCAACCGCACCGCCTCCTGCGCGATGAGCTCCGTGCTGTAGCCCTCCTCCTTCAGCTCCTTGTCATCGCGATACCAGTCGTGCGCGCCATCGCGGAGGTGGGTGAAATAATCGATCGCCCCGACGTAGTGCCCATACTGGTGATCGAACCCGCGCGCCGTCGGCACGTAAGCGGGATCGAAATCCCCGAGATGCCACTTCCCCGTGATCGCCGTCTCGTAGCCCGCGTCCTTTAGCGCATTCGCGAGCGTCCGCTCCGCGAGGGGCAGCCCCCACTTCGCATGCGGCCGCACGATCGTGTATACACCGGTGCGCGTCGCGTAGCGCCCAGTGAGCAGCGCCGCCCGCGTCGGCGAGCACACCGGCTGCACATAGTGCGACTCGAGGATCGCCCCGCCGCGTGCGAGCGCGTCGATCTGCGGCGTGCGAATCTCCTTCCCGCCATTGAACCCACAATCCGCATATCCGAGATCGTCGATCAGGAAAAACACGATGTTCGGCTTCTCCGCTGCGCGGAGCGAGTCGGTGAAAAGAGAAGCGAAGGCGACAACGAGTGAGAGCAATAGACGCATGGGAGATTGGGGAGACGGGAAACGGAGGCCAGCGGCCGTCAACAGGAACAGCTCCCAGCGTCCAGGTTCGGACGCAAGACTGGAGAATCTTCGCGATTCCTTCCACACCCGAGCCACAAGACCGCCAGGCCCCTTTCAGAGCCGCCCTACTTCTTCCCCGCAGCCGCACTCAACGCCTGCGCCGCTGCGTTGACCTTCGCGATGTTCGCCTCCACCTCCGCACTCCGCAGATTGAAAGCCGTCAACGTCTCCTGCTTCCCGAAGACGATCGTCCCACGCTCCGAAATATTCCAAACCGCCCCGGGCGCATCGAGCGTCTGCAGCAACCGACGCACATTGAGCTGAAAGGCCGCGATCTCCGTAAGCAGCGACCCGATCTGACGGATCTCCCCGCCGCGCGCCGACTCGGTCTCGCGCATCGTGATGCTCGCGACCAGTGGATCGATCTGCGGCGTGAGCTGCGCCTTGAGCGCGCCGAGGCAGGTCGGGAAATACTTCTCCGCTTTGGCGATCTCCTCACTGGCCGCATCCACGGATTTCAGGCGGAGCGTCACGTCTCCCCGCGTCTTCAGCGTCCGCAAGTCCACCGCATCGCTCAGCCGACTCACCACCTTGCTCACAGCTTCCATCCGCTTCCCATAGGCGTCGCTCCACTCCTGCATGATCCGCTCATAGGGTGCGATCGCCTCACTGTTGCGCTCTTTCGGAGCACCAGGGCCCGCGGCCACCGGTGGGAGTTTCGGTTCGTCCCGAGTACTCATCACCAGCGCGCGGGTGATCACATCTCGAGGCGGCAAGGTCTTTCGCGCGACGGTCTCGATGGAAAGTGGATCGACCTCGCCGATCAGTCGGCGTTCCGCGAAGAAGCTCAGCCGATGGAGATACGGCGCACCCATCTCCAGCACCTTGCCACTAATCGTCGCCAGCTCCGCCACCGGCACCGCCGTCGGCAGTTCCACGTGCAGTGCAAAGTCCGTGAAACGCTCGACGGACACCTCCACCTTGCTCCCCTCCGGAACCACGCCGCGCGCGATCGTCGCGAGCATTTCCGCGAGGTTCAGCCGGTAGTCTTTTGGAATCGCGGACAAGCCTCCACCCCACGCTTTCTCCAGCTCCTGCTCCTGCGCCTTCCGCCCGTTCACCACCGCGAGATGCGCGTCCATCCGGCGCGTCGCCTGCGCGCTCGCTGCCGTCTTCTCCAACTCATCCATCCGCGCCTGGTCCTCCGCCCGCGTCGCCATCACCCGCTCCACGTACTGCTCCTCGAGGGAGTGATGCGCGATGAAGACGATCGCGAGCCACACTGCAGCGAGCTTGAGGAGACGAGCCATGGGAGCGGTGGAAAAGTTTTGTGCGCGCCGGTCAGAAGATGAGCGGCTCGGCCGCCTCGGTGGTGTCGACATTGGCCTCCTGCGAGATCTCGATGGAATCGATGCCGTCGTAATCCAGCCGGAGCAGCTTCAGGATTTCCTCATCGCTGGCGCGGCGCCAGTTGCTGATGTTCCTCGCGGATGCGCCATCGAGCACCACACGATAAAGCTTCGACTGCGTTTTCGTCGCACGACTGCGGAGGATGTCCTTTTCCTTCTCCGTCGCGCCCTGCGGCACCAGCCAGCTCATGGTGGTATGGTTGCACGTGAGCGAGATGCTCGAGATGCCCCGCGAGCCGCAGTAGGCGAAAAGATCGCGCGTCACCTGCGCCGAGATCTGCCGGATCTCCGCGCGCATGCCCGCCTTGGTCGTGTGCTTCGTGGCCGAACCCGACTCCCCCGCCGTCAGCGCCGCCATCCGATACGCCACCTTCACCGCAAAGAGATTCCCGACCTTCGTCACCTCGATCCGCGAACCGGGCGGAGTCGCCAGCGCCGCCACCTTCTCCAGCGCGGATTGCGCGGAGAGCTGCGTATCCGCGCCGAGTTGCTCCATCTGCAGCAGGCTGCGCTCGGTCGCGCTCCGGGCCATGCCTGGATCGTGCGCCTGCCGCCGGCGCCACTCCGCCGCGTGCGCCTCGCGCGCCATGGATCCATCGAGCACCGCCGCATCCTTCATCCGTCTGGCGTGCTCCGTATTCATCTGATGCAACTCGATCTGCACCTTCTTCTCCTCATCCGCCGCTTCGCTTTCCAGACGCTCCCGCCGTGCCGTGTACCGCGTATCCAGCGACTGCTGGAGCGCTGTCACTTTCGAGGCCTTCGCCGCCCATTCCCATCCGATGAACCCCATCGCCGCGAGCGCCATCAACCGCCCGACCCAGACCACATCCTGCGCGCGGAGGAGTGGCGCACGTGGCGGCGGCGGACCATCCGGAAGCCGGAGGTCGCGCCAACCTGACGGATCGGAAGCACTCATACCGCTCCTACAACTCGCCGTCCTCCCCACGCCACACCTCCTCGCCGGCACCGACCGCCAGCCCAGAGCATTTCACGTAGTGCATCCATGCCTATGGATGTGAGCAACCGCCGGCTTCTCCGTCCAGCCCGACCGTGAAAACTCCCGCGCGACGTCACCCGCCACCCCGAAGCGCTTCGGCGATTTCTTCCCGCCTTCGCAACTGCCCACAGGCCGCATCGATCTCCGGTCCTCGCGCGCGGCGCAGGTGCGCCACGGTGCCATGTGTGCGCAACTCTGCCAGGAAGGCCTCCGTCTGCTCCATGCTGCTCGCCGCGTAGCGGCGCCCGCGCAGGCTCAGTCCCGTGGGATTGTAACGCAGCAGATTCACGTGCATGTCCCGACCCCGAAGCAGATGGGAAAGGTCGCGCGCTTGCGCC
>JANPIS010000437.1:0-7995 GCA_031425095.1 Chthoniobacteraceae bacterium | reverse complement strand
TCCGGAAAATCCACGTCGAAGGTGCGTCCGCTCTTCCCTTTTCCCCAACCCGAGAAGGCATAGACCATCGCGGCGCAGAGCACGATGCTGCAGGCGATGGTGGCGAGGGCCACGAAGTAGTCGGAGAAATTTTTCTTCATCAGAAACTCAGAGTGCGATGCTCATTCACCGGAGAAAGCAGTGCGCTTGTGCCGCGGATGACCGAGCAAGTGCGTGCGATAATCGCTCTCGGAGAGCTGCAACGGCACGGGGCCGTCGGGCTCGCCATTGATGAACTGCTTCACTTCAGGATTGGGATGGACGCGCATTTCGTCGGGTGTTCCCTCGGCGATGATCTTGCCCTGATTGCGCCCGGTGCCGAGCATGATCATGCGCGTCGCAATGCGGAAGGCGCTGGTCATGTCGTGCGTCACAACGACCGCGGTGACGCCGAGCTTCCGCGTCATGTCCTGAGTGAGAATGTCCACAACGCTCGTCATGATCGGGTCGAGACCGGCCGTCGGCTCATCGCTGAAAAGAAGCTGCGGATCCAGCGCCAGAGCCCGTGCGAGACCCACGCGCTTTTTCATCCCTCCGCTGATCTCCGCGGGCTTCAGGTGCTCGAAGCCCGTGAGGCCGACCATGCCGAGCTTCATCTTCACCATCAGGTCCACGATGTTCGGATCGAGCTGGCGGTGCTCGAGGATCGGCAGCGCGACATTTTCGCCGACCGTGAGCGACTGCAGCAGCGCGCCGCTCTGAAAGAGCACACCAAACTTCTGACGCACCAGCCCGAGCTGTCGCTCATCCATGGTAGTGATCTCCTCACCGAAGAGTTTCACCGAGCCACTCGTCGGTCTCATGGAGCCGATGATGTGGCGAAGCAGCGTGGATTTTCCGCAGCCCGACCCACCCATGATGATCAGCGTGTCGCCTTTCATCACCTTGAAGGAGATGCCATTGAGCACCGGCCGCTCGCCGAAACGGCGGAAGAGGTCGGTGACTTCGATGATCGGCTCGGCACTCATGCGGCGAAGAAGAAAATACCCGTTAGGATCGCATTCGCGATCAGGACGATCAGCAACGACCACACGACCGAGCCCGTGGTCGCCTGACCCACGCCCTCGGCACCACCTTCCACCGCGAGCCCGCGATAGCATGCGATGGTCACAATGAGCCACGCGAAGATGCCGCTCTTGATCAAGCCGGTGGCGAGATCCCACATGTCCGCACTTTCCACCGAGCGCACGATGTAACCTGCCGTCGAGAAATCGAGAGCGAAGCGGCAGACACTCCAGCCGCCGACCATGCCAATCCAATTTCCAAACACGGTCAGCGCCGGGAGCATGATCAGCATCGCCAGCACCCGTGGGATGAGGAGGAAGCGGATCGGATTGATCGCCATGACTTCGAGCGCCTCGATCTCCTCGGAAACTTTCATCGTGCCGAGCTCCGCGGTCACCGAGGAACCGCTCCGGCCGATGACGATCACCGCGATGAGCAGCGGCCCAAGTTCACGCAAGAGCGACACCGTGACGAGATCCGGCACAAACGCCTCGGCACCCATCTTGCGCAGCTCATTCGCCGACTGCATGGCCAGCGTGAGCCCGATGGAAAACGACGTCAGCATCGCCATCGGCAGCGCCCGGACGCCGATCAACACCATCTGGTGAAAAACCTCTGAGACCTTCCACATCTGCCCGCGCCAGGGTGCGACCACCGCCCAGTAGAGAATCCACCCGCAGAGCGTGAGGTAGCCTCTCACACGCCAGACGCAACCAACGCCGACCGCGCGTCGGACACGGAAGCGTGAACCGGAAACACTTCGTGCAGCCGAACCATTTCAAAAATTGTCTGCACATTCTCGCTCAGCCCGCCCACTGCAAAGCG
Organism: Chthoniobacteraceae bacterium; assembly: GCA_031425095.1. Taxonomy (GTDB): domain Bacteria; phylum Verrucomicrobiota; class Verrucomicrobiia; order Chthoniobacterales; family Chthoniobacteraceae; genus JANNXQ01. Next base: position 6,126 of record JANPIS010000437.1, on the reverse strand, counting down.
CCCGCCGTATCTTGCCGACTTCTGCACATACTCCACGAGCGTCGCGAGGCCTGATGAATCGACATACTTCACTTCGGTGAAATCGATGAGCAGTGCGTCGCGCTTCGCGTCGGCATGAGCGCCGAGCACCTCGCGCAATTCCGGAGACGCCGCCATGTCCACCTCCCCGGCGATCTGCACAATGTGGAGACCGTCCTGGATGAGCTCGCGCACTTGCATCCCAGAGCCGTAGCAGCGCCCCTGCACCCGCGGAAGCGAATTTGCGCACACGGCCACTGCGGGACGCCCCCAAGACCGCGGCCCAGACCGGCCCGCCATGCTCAGCTTAGCCCAGTGAAGCGAAGCTCACCGAGTCCACCAGCGCGGCGGGCCAGTTTGGCTTCAGTGTCCGAGCATCCAGGGACGGCGATTGCGTTTGGTCGAAGCGCGCAGCGCCGGCTTCTCAGGATTGCCCAGCTTCGCTTTTTGGCCGCCCCGATGCACACAGGTGCGGCCGGCGCAGCACGAAGCTTTCAAGCCCACCCGTGGCTCGTGTCGACTGCGCTCATTCCGCACCGCGGCCATCCGCTGCAGCGGGTTCATCACCGCGAGATTGGGCGCGGAGATGATGCGCGGCGCAGGCTGGTCGCAGAGGGCGCACGGAGCGGGAACGTCGCGTTCGTCGATGCTGCGGAAGTCTGAGAAGACGCCGCAGGTTTCACATTCAAATTCGTAGACGGGCATGAGGTTCTCCGGTTCGCGACTACGTGACTTTCGCAAGATCGACACCCGGCTTCACGGCCAACGTCGGACCGTTCGCGTTCGGCTTGATGTCGAAGTTGAAGATCTCCGTCGGCAGCCAAAGCGTCGCGCAGGCATTCGGAATGTCCACGATGCCGCTGATCCGGCCCTCCACTGGCGCCGTGCCGAGAATCGCGTAGGCCTGTTCCCCGGTGAACCCGAACTTTTTCATATACTCGATCGCATTTAGACACGCGCGACGATACGAGACGTGCGGGTCGAGGTAATACTGCTTGCCAGCCTCATCCACGGAGATGCCTTCGAAGATGAGGTGCTGCTTGTAAGTCGGCTCAAGCGGGCTCGGCTGGAAGATGGGATTCACGATACCGTACTTCGCCACGCCGCCCTTGATGATACTCACGCGGAGATCAATGAAACCGGCCATCTCGATCGCGCCGCAGAAGGTGATTTCACCGTCGCCCTGAGAAAAGTGGATATCACCCATGGAGAGACCGCCACCCGACACATAAACCGGGAAATAAACCTTCGAGCCGCGGGTCAGGTTCTTGATGTCACAGTTACCACCGTGCTCCCGCGGCGGCACCGTGCGCGCCGCTTCTTTCGCGGCATCCGCGGCCGCCGAACCACTCATTCGCCCCATGTGGGCCGTCTCCGCGAAAGGCAGCGCACAAAGCGGTGGAACGCGCTCCGGCGCGGTGTTGAAGAGTTCCGTCTCACGCGTGTTCCAGGTATCGAGCAACGCTTTCGACGGCAGACAGCCGATCAGGCCGGGATGCAGGATACCGGCAAACTCCACATTCGGGATGTGCCGCGACGAGGTGTAGATGCCGTGGAAATCCCAGCACGCTTTGCGCGCTTCCGGGTAGTGATCGACAAGGAAACCGCCGCCGTTCTCGCGGGCAAAGATGCCGGTAAAGCCCCACTCGGAATCTGGCAGAGCGCCGATGTCGAGCAGGTCGACGACAAGGAGATCTCCAGGCTCAGCCCCATGCACGCCAATTGGGCCGCTGAGGTAGTGCACCTTAGTCAGATTCACGTCGCGGACATCCGTCGCGGAATCGTCGTTTTTGATCTGACCGCCAGTCCAGTCGATGCACTCGACGCGGAACTCATCGCCAGGCTTGACCCATGCGACCATGGGAATATCGGGATGCCAGCGATTGTGAATCACGTCCTGACTTTCAGGCGTGGCGTTCAGGTCGATCTTGATCAGTGGTTTGGACATGCGGGTATGGGTTGTGGTGGTTGGGTTGGTGGTGGTGAATCAAACGGCGAGCATTGCCTTGACCTTGCTGGCATCGATATCCGCTCGGTTGCCTTCGTGGACGAATCGTCCGCGATCCATGACCAGCACCCGGTCGCAGACGTCCATCATGAAACTGACAACCTGCTCGGTGACGACAATGGTCAGATCACGAATGCGCCGGATCTCCCGCAGCGTCCGGGCGAGGTCTTTGATAATCGAGGGTTGAATGCCTTCGGTCGGTTCATCGAGGACGAGCACTTTCGGATCGGTAAGCAACGCGCGACCGATTGCGAGTTGCTGCTGTTGGCCGCCGGAAAGGTTTCCTCCTTTCCGTTTTCTCATTTCAAAAAGCACCGGGAATAGGGCGTAGATTTCGTCGAGTGCGCTTTTCTCCACTGCACCTTTTGCGCCGGATTGCAGATTCTCCATGACCGTCAGGCTACTGAAAATCATGCGCCCCTGCGGCACATAAGCAAGACCGCTGCGGACACGGCGGTGGGAGGGCATTCCCGACACTTCCGTCCCATTCACCTTCACGGAACCGGACGAAGACTGCAGGAGCCCGATCAATCCCTTGAGCAGTGTGCTCTTGCCCATTCCATTGCGGCCCATGATCGCAAGCACTTCACCCTTGGCTGCACCAAATGTGGCCGAGTGAATGACCTGACTTTGTCCGTAACCAACGGCGAGATCTTTAACTTCTAACATAGGCTTGGTGGCTCAGTGGCCGAGGTACACATCCTGCACTTGCTGGTTCTTTTGAATTTCCGCCATGCGCCCTTCCGCGAGGATTTTTCCAAGGTGAAGTACAGTAACCTTGTCCGCGATCCGCTGTACGAACTCCATGTCGTGCTCAATGATCAGGATCGACCGGTTCTCGCAGATGCGTCGGAGGAGCTCCGCCGTCTGCTCACGCTCTGCCGGACTCATCCCCGCGACCGGCTCATCGAGCATCAGTAGTTCGGGATCCTGCATCAGAAGCATCCCGATCTCCAACCATTGCTTCTGGCCATGGCTTAAGAATGCCCCCTCCACTTCCAGGTAGTCCTGAAGGAACACCGTCTCCGCGATTTTCTGAATCCGCCCGATGACCTCTGGAGACCGCTTGAACGCGAGGCACCCAAAGACGCTGTGGCCGGTCGGATAGGAGATCTCCAGATTCTCGAAAACCGTCAGATTCTCGTAGATCGAAGGCGTCTGGAACTTCCGGCCGATCCCGGCATGCACGATTTTGTGCTCAGCCATGCCGCGGATTTCCTTTTGTTTAAACTTAATGCTGCCGTCGGTCGCCCGAGTGCGGCCGCAGATCAGATCCAAAACGGTGGTTTTTCCGGCACCATTCGGACCGATGATCACGCGCAGTTCCTTGCGATCGATGTAGAGGTTCAGACCATCGACGGCTTTGAAGCCATCGAAGGACACAGTGAGATCCTCAATAGCGAGGAGGAAGTCGGTTTCGTTGCTCATGATTTACCTCCCGTCTTGGCGAGCTGCACCGGCACCACGGATGCAATGCTCCCTCGCGACTTGGCAAAACGTGCACCGGCTCCAGGCATCCGGTTCCTTAGTGACTCCCAGATGCCCGCGAGACCATTCGGAAAAAGCATGACGACCGCGATGAAGAGTCCCCCCATCGCGAACAACCAGAGTTGCGGAAAATTCTCCGAAAACAGGCTCTTGCCGGTATTGACCACGAGCGTTCCATAGACAGCGCCGAGGAGGGACATTTTCCCACCCACGGCGGCGAAAATCACCATCTCAATCGAAGGCACGATTCCAACCAGCGAAGGTGAAATGAAGCCCACCTGAAGAACGAACATCGCTCCGCCGATGCCACTCATCGCAGCCGCCATGCAGAAGGCAAACGTCTTGAAACTAGCCACGTCGTATCCAGAGAATCGAACGCGATCCTCACGGTCGCGCGTCGCGAGAAGCACGCGCCCCATGCGGGACGAAAGGACAAAGCGCGACACAAGGATACAACCAATCAGAAGTGCGCCACAGACAAAATAGAGGATGTATTGAGCCGACTGGGTGCGGATGTCCCAGCCCCACAGGGTGCGCAGGTCTGTGATCCCGTTACGGCCACCGGTAAGACCCTGATTGCCGTCGATTCCGAGTGAGAGGATCAGCGCGAGTGCCTGGGTGATGACCGCGAAATAGACGCCACCGACGCGCCGCTTAAACATCGCCGCTCCGACAATGAAGGCGATGATTGATGGAACGAGGACTACCGCGAGCAGCGTGAATGGCAGGCTCTTGAAGGGGACCCACAAAGACGGAAGTTGCGTGAGCTGATTCCAATCCATGAAATCCGGAATGCCCGGAGTGCTCTGAATGGCGGTGGCTTCGGGACTCGACGCCTCCAGCTTTAAGAACATCGCCATGCAATACCCTCCCAATCCGAAGAAGATACCCTGACCCAGGCTGAGGACGCCGGCATTTCCCCAGAGCATCACCAACCCCACGGCAACGAAGCCATAAGTGAGATACTTCCCGACCAGATTGAGTCGAAAGATGTCCAGTGTCATCGGCAGGACGAGGAAGATCAGCGCCGCCAGGATGGCGATGCCGATCGCGCCCTGTGTGCCTCCCACAACGTTACGGTAGAACTTGTTCATGCGTGATTGTTCAGGTGATCGCTAACTGCGGACTTTGCTCGGGAAGAGACCTTGAGGCCGAAGCATTAGAATGATGACGATGGTCAGGAGGGTCATGACCTTGCCCATCGTGCCCTCGAGAAAGAACTCGGAGACGGACTGGGCTTGCGCGATGCCAAAGGCTGAGACGATCGTGCCGAAGAGGCTGGCCGCACCGCCGAACACGACGACGAGGAAGGTATCAACGATGTATCGCGAACCGCTGTCCGGTCCCGTTGAACCGATCGTCGTAAAGGCTGCCCCAGCCACACCGGCGATGCCGCAACCGAGGGCGAAGGTGAATCGGTCCACCAACCCCGTATTGATGCCGACTGCGCCGCTCATCGCGCGGTTTTGGACCGTGGCTCGCATGTGCAGGCCGGTGCGGGAGCGAAACATGAAGACCCAGACTCCGATCGTGAGGACGAGCGCCAATCCCATGACGAACACGCCGTTAATCGGAATGTCGATCGTATCGGTGGGCTTGAATGATCCCATCAACCATTCCGGGAGGGTGGGCGTGACCTCGCGCGCACCGAAGATCGAGCGGAAGGCCTGCTGCATGATGAGACTCAGGCCCCAGGTGGCGAGCAGGGTATCGAGAGGTCTCTTGTAAAGGAAACGAATGATGCCCCATTCCACTAAAGTCCCGGCCAAGGCTGCAGCGATGAACGCGATGACAATGGCGATGATGAAGTAGTATGGCGCAAAAGCAGGGAAGCGGTTGGTGGTAATCTCGGAGCAGAGATAGACAATGTAGGCGCCGAGGGCCATGAACTCGCCGTGGGCAAGGTTCACCACGCCCATCTGACCAAAGATGATGGCGAGGCCGAGCGCCATGAGGAGCAAAACACTGAAGAGACTAAGCCCAGCGAAGCCCTGCATGATGAAGATCGATTGCATCTCCTCCGTCGTGTAGGCGGCCAGCGAGATCGGTGGGAATGACATGAGTGTTGCGAGAATGGTTGGTTGGAGAATCGGTTCACCAGGGAGCGCGACGGGGATCGGACCCGTTCGGCGCCTCAGCGGTTTCTCGGTTGGTTATTGGTAACCCTTCGGGAACGGATCGGGCTCGATGAGCTCGGACTCGTAAAGTACCTTGGCCTGTCCGTCGGTCTGCCATAGTCCGATCCTCAGCTTGCTCCAGAGATGGTGATTCGGGTGAAGCTTCACATAGCCTTCGGGCGCTTCCTTGAACTCGATACCGGGCGAAGCCGCGGCGACTTTATCCACGTCGAAGCTATTCGCTTTTTCGACGGCCATTTTCCACAGCCACGGCCCGAGGTAGGCTGCCTGGGTGACGTCGCCGATCACACTCTTCTCGCCATACTTGGCTTTGAAGGCCTTCACAAACGCTTCGTTGTTCGGATTCTGAAGGCTCTGGAAGTATTTCATCGCAGAGTAGAAGCCGGCGAGGTTTTCACCGCCAATTCCGAGCACTTCGTCCTCAGTTACCGAAATGGTGAGGAGCGTCTGCTTATCAGCGGTGATGCCGGCGGC